>LNEG01000009.1 GCA_001464865.1 Burkholderiales bacterium Ga0074133 | reverse complement strand
AAATGACAGACGGCCCCTTCGGGGCCGTTTGTCCTTGTGGACTTCCCGCTCCAAGCCTCTTCTCTCCAGCCTGATCCCCTTTCTCGATCACGTCCATGACCAACTCTGCCACTCCTCTTGTTTCTCCAGAAGCCACATCTGCTGTCGTCCGCAAACGCCGCTGGCCTGACCTCTCGGCCTACGGCATCCATTTCGGGGTAACCACCATGCCCAACGGGGAGTCCCGATTGGTGATGGTTGACGAAGAAGCAGCCTGGCCTCAGCTGGCACGCCAGCTTGGATTCGTGCAGAGCCGCTGGCTGGGCGTGTATTCGAAATCCTCCTCCCGCCTGGACTTCAAGGGCATGTCCACCATGTTCCCCAAAGCCAGGGTTGTCGAGCTCACAGATGACGAAATCCGTGCTCGCATTCGGCCGTTGTTGTTGGCCCACCGCGACAAGCGCCTGTCGCAGCTTGCGACCAACGAGAAGCGCCTTTCGTGGCATCCGAAGAAGACACCCGTCTCGCAAGCAATTTCCGAGCAGGCGCCCGCCCCTGCAGCCTCGCCCATCAATCCAGAAGCTGCGCTCCACCAGACCATCTTTCTGGGCCAGAACTTCCAGGGTCAAAGCGTCTACGAGTCAGGCGACGGCGTCCGTTTCATCAAGGCCAACGAAGTCGTCCTGGCCAGCGAGACCCAGGCCGCCGGCCAAAGCCCTGTCTTCCTGCGCGTGGGCAGCGACAGCGACTTGGTGCAGGTCGCCGCGGGTATGGTCTTGGAGATTGCCGACGGCAAGAACCTGAAGTCAGATGACTTCATCCGGTACACGGAAGCCGCATTCGGCGTGGAGTCATCCAACGACAAGGTCACCGTCAGCCGCTTCCACCTCGCTCTTGATCGCGCCATGCGTGATCACGTTGCCGCTCTGGGTGGAGCCTCACAAGAGGTTTTCGACGCCGCGCTGCGTATGCACGATGGACGCCCCTCTTTCTGGCGTGCGGACGGCGAAATGCCCACCCCTCTGCCGATTGCCGTGGTCATGCAGGCGATTGCTAGCTCCAAGGTGGCGGCATTGGGTGGCGAAAACCCAGAACAAGACCCTCAGCTGCGCGTGGTGGACATCTCGGGCCATGCAGCTTCCAACTCCTGGACGCTGGCGTCTGAGAACGTCACACCAGAGCAGGTGGGTGAACACGACCTGGCGCTCGCCGGCATCTTCAGTGCACCGATTCCCGAGCAAGCTGTCTGTGGCATCCGCGTGACGCGCACTGACTCCAAAGCTTTGCTGGAAACAGTTGCCAAACGTGCCGACAAGGGTCTGTCGATTTTCCTGGTCACCACGCCGCGCGCGGGGCGCCTGGATACCGAATTCAAACGAGTCATCTCATCCATCGGACAGTCGCATGAAGTGATTGGCATGGTGGATCTGGACGCAGGCCTCTTTGGAGCCGGCAATTCGACCAGCTCACGCTTGATCGTCATCGGAGACAAGCGCCCTGCCCCCGACTACACCTTCTCGGTGCCCCACGAAGTTTCGGTTGTCTTCGACTACGACCGCCTGTGGACCTGGACCGAGAGCGTGAAGTCTCTTGATTCGGCCGAGGTGCTGACCTTCGGTGACGATGGCCGTGAAGAAAACCGCTGGCAGGCGCCCTACATCCCGAAGTCTCAGATCAGCGAGCCGAGCGCAATGTGCCCCCGCAACCTCCTGGGCCCGGTGCGCAAGGCACTTGCACGGGTGGTGGAGACCAGCGGCATGGACATCGATGCTTTCGTCTGCGCCAAGATGGGGTGGACGATGAAAGAGCTCGAGGAGCGCCTGGACGCCGAGCAGGTCGATGCCGTTGCGTTGGCCATCAACGCCATTGAAGGCGCGGATGACGGCTCCGTGGACTTTGAAGGCGCTGGGTTCACCACCGCCGACATGACCGGCCTGGGCAAAGGGCGCGTTGTGGCCACGGTTTGCGCCTACGCTCGCGCAAAAGGCCGCAAAGTCATGTTCATGACCGAGAAGGCCGATCTTTTCAGCGATTTCTACCGTGATGTCATCGATACCGGTGGCCGCGACGTCCTGAGCAAGCCGTTCATCATCAACAACGACCTGGTGGTGCGCGACCCCTACACCAACAAGACCATGTTCCGCTCGCCGGATCGTGAGACGGCCAGCCAGATCATGGCCTGCGGTGACTTTCCTGCTGACCATGACATCGTCCTGGCAACCTACTCCCAATTCAACCGGGAACACATCGAGTTCGAAGCGCGGTTCCGTCGCCAAGCTGCGCAGGACATGCGCGGCCTCCTGAACGGGAGCGTGACGACGCTGCAGGCGCTGGTCAACTCTGCTCATGTCTTGGGCTTGCCCAACTACCAGGAGGTGGCGGACGCCTCCAGCGCCACACTGGATGCAGGCTTCATCAAGTCCTTCGAAACCAATCAGGCGGCAGTGGCGCGCGCGGCGAACAATGAAGACATGGCGAAAGTGCACGAGCTGCGCGCCAGCTACGCGCACATGAGCAACGTCGATTTCGCAGCCGTCCTGAAGCCATTGCTGGGCAGCAGCTTCACAGCGCTCAAACACCAGTGGGCGTATTCCAACGCCCTTGAAGGTGCTTTGCTGATCCTGGATGAGTCTCACGTGGCCGCCGGCGACGCCAGCCGCACCGGCATCAACCTGCAGCAGATGGTCGAGCGCGCCGGCGGCGTCATGTACAGCAGCGCCACCTACGCCAAGGATGTGAAGAACTTCCGCCTTTACTCGCGCATGTTCCCGGGCACGCTGCGCGTGGGCACGATCTCGGAGACCCTCACCCGCGGTGGTGAGCCCATGCAGGAGATCGTATCCGCTATGCTTGCTGAGGACGGCCGGCTGATTCGACGCGAGCACGATCTCTCATCGATCGAGTTCCGTGTCACTGCGGAAACCCAGCGCCGCGACCGCAACGTCGCATGGGCCAACAGTTTTGCCGAGATCCTTGCCTCGATGAGCGACCTCTCCGGTGACCTGGGGGACATTGCCTCCAAGCTGAACGAGGCATACGTGAAGGAGGCGAATGCAAAGGCTGAGGCCCTTCACCAGTCCAACCTGTTGGTGGCCACCCAAAAAGCCAACGCCATGGGCAAGAAGCTTGGTGTCGCTGGTGGGGTAAAAACTCCCAAGAAGCCAAAGGCCATCCCGACTGGCGGCATGGGCTACACCAGCTTCGCATCCAAGCTGTACAACATCTCCCGCGCATTCAACATGTCGCTCACAGCCGACTTGGCTGCGGACAAGGCCCTGGCCGCACTCGAGAGCGGCCGCAAGCCAGTGATCACCGTCGAAAACACGATGGAGACGACCATCCGAGAGTTGATCGAGGGTGTCGATCTGGATGGGGTCATGGAAGATGAAGCTGCCGCAGCGCCGGAAAATGGTGGCGATTTGCTGGGTGGCGTGGGCGAAAACACCGGCGACCTGCCCGGTGTGGAAGGCCAGAGTCCAGCTGGGACGAAGAAGGGTCGGGGGAGTGGTCCGATCGAGCTCAACCGCCGTGTGAGCTTCAAGGACATCCTGGGCGCCTACGTGGACGCGATGTTCGGTGCCTGGGAATACACCTACACCCCTGAAGGCAAGATCCAGACGAAAACCCGCATCAAGCTGGGCACGCCCGAGATGGAGGCAGTTGCCCAGGAAATTCGCATGCGCATTGCCCAGATGGAGGAGATCCCCCTCTCCCCCATCGACCTGGTGCGCGACCGCATCGCGGCATCGGGCTACTCGGTCGATGAAATCAGCGGTCGCCAGTACCGTCTGACCGAGAACGCCGAAGGCCTGCATGTCATCGAGCGCCTGGCCAAGCGAAACAAGCAGACGCTCAAGAACGGCTTCAACTCGGGGGACATAGACGCCCTGATTCTGTCGAAGTCCGGCTCCACGGGCATTTCCCTGCACGCAAGCCGCACGTTTGCCGACCAATCTCAGCGTGTGCTGATCGAGCTGCAGCCGGCGGCTGACATCGCGCAGCGCCTTCAGTTCTGGGGCCGGGTGAACCGCAAGGGCCAGGTGTGCTCACCCATCGTGGAGATGCTCAGCTCGGGCCTGCCTGCTGAAAACCGCCTGATCGCCATGCAGAACAACAAGCTTCGCCGCATGAGCGCCAACACCAACGGCAGCGCGGACAACAGCTCGATCAACGAGAACGCACCCGACATCATCAACAAGATCGGCAACGAGGTCTGCTTCCGCTGGATGGAGAACAACGCCAAGATCGCCTCGGTCATTGGCTTCGAGATGTCCGAGATCGATGAAGAGATGCTCAAGCAGAGCACCAAGTTCGTCGACATGCTCACCAGCCGCATGATGATGTTCCCTGTGCACATGCAGGAGAAGATCTACGCAGACATCACCACCGAGTTCAACGCTGTCATGGAGCAGCATGAGCTGGAAGGCCGCAACCCCTTGAAGGCGGCCGAGTTCGACCTGCGTGCGCGCGTCAATGAACAGCGTGTGATCCAGGTGGCCACCGGCGTGGACTCGGTTTTCGACAACGCAGTTGTCGCCTCGGAGCTCGAATACGACATCAATCTGCCGCCACTTGATCCTGAGGCCATCTTGCTCGAGGCCGAGGCTGGCCGTGAAGCCCTGGTTCAGGACCACGGTGATGACTGGGCTCGCAAACTCACCGCGGAGTTCGCCAAGCTCTCGGCAGCTGCGCTGCCCGGCCTCCTGTCCAAGCGGTTCCCAACCATCGAGGCGGCCATGGCCGACGGGGTGCCAAGCAACTCGATCAGCCGCGCCTTGTACAAGGCCGAAAAGTTCGAACGCGTCCTTGAGCGCTTCACTCCGGGTTCCATCACCTTGGTGGGCGACCGGGACACCAAGGAAGAAGATGGCTTTGCATACGACCGCCTGTACATCACCGGCATCAAAGTCCCCAAGGACAATCGCTTGTCGCTGGCGGCATGGAAAGTCGTGGGCTGGTCGGCCAACAAGCGCAAACGTGTTGACGTCTCCATGGCAAGTCTTCTGAAGGGCGATCAGTACGACGTATCCGCAGCCTATGTGGACCAGTTCAAGGGCAGCAAGAAAAAGCAGGCCGAAGAGTCCCGCTACTACCAGGACACCGTCGACCGCTATTTCGCCAGGAACTCGGTCCCCTTCAGTGGGAAATCGACACGCGTTGTCCTGGCGGGCAACCTGTACCGCGCGGCCGAACTGGCGGACTCCCTCAGCACCGGTCAAACCGTCACTTATTCCGACGCCAAGGGCGTCTGGCACCATGGGGTGCTGATGCCCAGCCACATGTCGATCCGACGCGTGGGCATGCTGCCCGTGATCTGCACCGATGCAGACATGGTCATGGCCGCAGCCCAAGCGAAAGAAGACGGGATGAAGGCGGAAGAGAAGCTGAAGACCGAGACAAAAAGGAGCAGCTGGCACGCTTTTGACAGGCACATCACGGTCACGGACTCGTTCCGCAATGAGCTGACGTCCACTGGCCTGGTGCACTTCAACTACCAGCTTCGCATCACACCGCATGTGGCACAGCTCCGCGTGGTCAACGGAAAATCCTTGCGTGACGCCATGGTTGGCCACAAGGAGCTGCAGCCCTTCATGAACGGCGCCTGGGACACCTCCGGCCGGGATCTGGTGACAGCCTCCTCGGCCCCGGGCCAGACCCGGGAGTTCGTCGAAGAGGTTCTGCGCTTCCTGGAAACCAAGGGTGTCAAAGCGCTTCTGGATGGTCACATGCGGGAGTGGTACAACGAATACGTCTCGGAGAAGACGGGCCTGGCCAACACCGCGGCGCGCACCATCGAGGAAGAACTACTGGATGACACCGCCGACGAACTGACTTCCCTGATGGCATCGCCCTGATCCGAGGCGGACAGCAAAAAGCCCTGCACTGCAGGGCTTTTTTTTGGACGGGCGATACCGCTCAGGCCGCTGCGATCCGTATACCGTGGGCCGCGCAATTGCGTTCGAACATGGTGACACCGGTGTCAAGAATTGAGGACATCGTTACCAGCGCGTTCAGAAATCGCAGGCGTCTAGTAAGTGCTTTACGACCTCGCACGTCCCAAGAACATCATGGAACTCGATTGCAAGCGCCTCGCCTGAAATGGTTAGGCTGGCAGTGGAATGCTCAACTTCTGTTCCATCAAGGTGTAAAAGCGGTTGACGTCA
The DNA here is from genome assembly GCA_001464865.1 of Burkholderiales bacterium Ga0074133. Taxonomy (GTDB): domain Bacteria; phylum Pseudomonadota; class Gammaproteobacteria; order Burkholderiales; family Burkholderiaceae_C; genus Acidovorax. The sequence continues at coordinate 144,382 of LNEG01000009.1, read as the reverse complement.
GCATTTCCACACCAATAGGAACGCTGCCCGATGACGTAGAGACGCTTCTTTGCACGGGTCACGGCCACATTCACAAGATTTGGCTTGCGGCCAGCAAAACTTGAGATGACGCCAGGCTTGCGGGGGTCGCCGCCAAGGAGAAAAATCACGTGATCGGCCTCTTTCCCCTGAAACGTATGGACTGTTCCGCACATCTCGCCGGCATCCCGCTGGCCCAAAGATTTTGCGATTAGGCTGCGCATGTTTTCTGCCACAACCTTGAATGGGGTCACCACGTAAACACGGAGTTTTCCGTCATCATCCCGGACCTTCCGTCCAGTCAACCCGATGATTATTTCCATGGCTGCAGCGCCTTGGGCTGGGACCCAATGCCCCATTGCCCCAGTATTCGGTACATCAATCCATTCGCTTGGGGTGCTACCCACTCCTTGCTCACCAAGGGTCCCGTAGACCATCTTGTTTTCGTAGGCAATAGCGTTCGCGATTTCGAACATCGGGTTGAGACAGCGACGATGAACAACGAGCGGTGAACCCACCCAGATCCTAGTCTCAGGGTCACTACCTCCAAGGTAGGTGCCGTACCGATTTGACTGATCGGCGAGCGTCTGCACAGATGCCTGTGGGGGAACATAAGTGGCAGAAGTCCCGCAAAATCTCGACAGAGGATCAACAAGCTCGGCGGGTATGCCAACTACAGGCTCAAGCTGGATAGGGTCGCCAACAACGATGGCTCGCCTAGCCCTCCACAGCGCCCCCACCGCTTGCTGTGGCGCAGCCTGACCAGCTTCATCAATTAGGACCCACGCCAAATCCTCACATTCCACCCCTTTGAACAGCCTTGGGAATGATGCGAACGTGGTTGATACAAGAGGTACAGCGAGGAAGAAAGCGTCCCAGAGCGCCATTACGCCACCCTTGACATTTCGGGCTGGCAGTTGCCCCTGTAAAACGGACACAAATGCAGACAGCGTGGGCTTCATCCTTTTCCAAGCGTTCATCAAGAACGCTTTGTGAAGGTTCATTGACGCAATGAAGAGCTGTCGACGGGCCGCAAACAATACGTCGTCATCTTGATATGGAGATGTCTTGTGAAGCTCGTCCCTCGAATGCCCCATAAGTTGCCATGCTGGGCGAGTAACATCCAGCAAACCTTCTTTTCGCAGGACATTCTCCAGCGCTTCGGCTTTTATATCCAGTTCCCTGAGTTTCGCGCGACAAAGAGCGATAGCGGAAGCCTCCAGTTGATGCTCCCGAATAGCACTCTGATGATCTGCCAGCGCATTCCCATGCAGAAGTTTTGCGTCGTTCAAGAAGTATTCAGCCTGCTGCGTTGTCATATCAGGGCTCAGGCTGCACGCTTCAACAGCACGCTTCGCATCTTCGAACTTTTGGTTCGAGGATTGAGCCCCAACGGTTAGCTCACTCCTGCGCTTCTCCCAGGCTGTTGCAGCGAGAATCGCGACCTGTGACTCCTGAATATGTTTGCGATTTAGATCAACTCGAGTTTCAAGAACACGTTTTCGATCTTCCCAGGCTCGTACGGCTGAGCGATGCAAGATAAGCCAGATGATCCCAGGACGAGCAAGGACGTGCTTGTCCAACGCATTTCTGTCAGCGGCTTCCACTAACTTCGCTTCCTTGAACGCCTTTGATAGATTTACAGAAGTCTGCCCAGGACGTGATACTTCGTGGTTGAGGAGATTAGCGCTCATGGAATCGCGAGCTTCACGAAGAGCAAAATAGTCCACGAGTTGAGCGTGATCCGCAGTAGTCGCTTCGAGTTTATTATTTGCGCTTTCAAGATTCCGAGCTGCAAGCGTCGCCTTCTTCGTAAGTCTTCCAATCTGTTCTTCACGAGCCAGCACCTCTTGAGAAAGCTCCTGGCGTTGACCCAGTAACGCGCTGTACTCTGAAGCCTCATCTGCGAGCTTGGCGGCCGAGGCAAGCAGTTGCTGCACCAACTTGCTCGACCGTATGTATTGCTCGCGTGCATCAGCCCACTTCGGTGTCAGATCAGAATTTTGGTTGATCCACGCTTGCAAGGAGATGGCACGCAAAGGGTCTGGCTCTTCATTTGACGTCCCGTCGGCTGGCCTCATATCGGCAAACCAAAATGCATTAGCAAACGTACTTCTGTTGCTGGAATTTCCAAGGGCTGCAGATACAAGGCCCCAACTCGATGGGGTAGGCTGCCGGCTTCTTCCGGGATCAAGCACCAGGGTATCTGCAACCTCGGAAAAGTAGTCGAGAGCCAATCCTTCGTCGATTGCCCCGATGCCTGGAAGCTCTTTGCTGATGTTCTCCACTGCGCCATTGTTCGCACTGGTTGCAACGACTCCGAATCCACGTAGCGAATCGATCAGACGCCACGCGGGGTAAGCGTAGTTTTCAATCTCTAATCTTCCTGCAAACGCGTCGTCTGGACTTTCTAGCATGCACAAAACTTCGGCGCGTGTTTGGATCACATTTGCCAAGATGTCTTTCAACATGGTGGTCTTGCCAGTCCCCGGGGGGCCATTGACCGAGAATATTCCGCCAGTCTCAGCTAGGTCTCTTCGGATAGCGTTTACAGCGAATTGCTGCGCCGTTACGAGAGGGTATTTGCTAGGCCAAGCTGCCGGAGGTATTAGCGAGGGATGCAAGCCAGCCACAAGGGACGACCTGTCTTCGTCTAGGTCAACTCGAGAAGGATGCTCATTGGATTCAAGGAATGAACCCAGGGCAGCCCCAAAGTTTTTCTTGATGAATTGCCTCTGTACGTTCTCGATCTCTTCGGCGTAGAAGCTGTTGAGAGGATCTTCAAGCCGCTTGGCTCCTTTAGCTGGGATCCGCTGTGTTTGAACAATCCATTGAAGCTGCTCCTTCGGCTTCCACCCCAACAGCTCAAATGCCAGTGCAACCACCTTGTTAACATCTTCCGCCGTCACGGTGCGAAATTGCTTTTTCTTCTCTTCTAGTTTCAGCGGTTGACTGGGAACTCCTACCTCGCTCGGTTTCGATATGAGTTGCAGTTTGACCAGCAACTCCTGCATTTCTTGGACTGCGCGCTCCTGAATCCCGTCTTGGCCAAAGAAGCCGCTGAAATCGAATAGACCCCGCCGTTGTGCAATTTCCTGAAGACCACCTAGCGCCCACGGGACCGTGCTGACAAATGGTGGGCCGGCAACGTAGCCATCGGAATCGATGGGCAACACAACTGAGGCAGCATCCCCAGGAGATGACTGCTCAGAAAAGTCGAGAGCTGACGCACCTAGAGTCACCCTTACGAAGTCGACCAATTCGGCCCCACTAATGAGTCCCGCATAAAGTAAAAATCGTTTTGGATGGTTGAAGAATCGGTAAAGGTCTTCACGCTTTTTTGGATCGACCCATGGCATCTCCCCTTCTCCGATGCTTGAGGACTGGACTCGCCATATGCACCGATCTGGCATGCATTCTGGCTTTGGAGGCGTCTGGGGGCTAAGGTATTCAAATGCTTGCCACAGCTGGAGCGCCGCACGGACTTCCGAACCACTATTCTTTCTGCTCACTACAAATGACCCCATCAAAAGACGCCATGCGTAGCAGGGCAAGAAAAAGAAATCTCGGTACGTCAGGATCGGGAGGATTTCAACCGAGACAAAGACACGGCAGCCGCACTAGACCATTTGTGGGGCTGCAGACCATTTACGCTGCTGCGACCCGCTTGCCGTGGACCATGGCGCCCTCACCCTCGAGCATGGTCACCCGAAGATCAAAGATGGAAGACACACCCAGGGCGTCCGTGAGCTTGATGCGCGTGTCGATGATGTTGCCGTCGTACACGGGCCCAAACAAGCGGGAATTGGGTGACAAAGAGTCGATGTCGCCATCACCGCCGGCTGTGCGCATGGAGCTGAGGATCTCAACCAAGCGGCGCCAGGCGTCGCGGGACCCGGAATGCATCATGCCCATCAGGGCTTCGTTCTCTGCACGGCCCTCGATATCGGTCAGCACGGAGATTCGACTCACACCGGTGGCCAGCAGGGCGGCCAGGTTGCAGTAAATCCAGTCGTTTTCGTCATCCAGCCAGACAACCAGCTCGTTCGAGTTGTCAATCGCACACATCACTGCCGCGTAAGCAGAGCCCACGATTTCACACTCGCGGCGGTCGGCCCTGCGTTGCGCATTGAAACGGGCATACATCACGCTGGAGGCCAGCATGAACAGAACACCGGAGGAGATGAAGACAGCAATGTCGGTCAGGCCACGGGGATGGCCAAGAAGACTTCCAAAGCCAAACGCGACGCAGACCATCGCGGCGCCCACCATCGTGAGTGAGAGGCTGCGGGTCAGGAGCGCCATGGGTGCTGCCCACAACGCACCAACCACCACTGACGAGTTGAGTTCTCGCTCGAGCAAGAGAACGAGTGTGGAAACCAGTCCCACAAAAAGCAGCGAAAACGCTATTTCACCGACCCTGACGGCTCGGGTTTTGGTCTTCTTTGCACCAGTTTTGACCCTCATGTGCGCTCGTCTCAGGAGCGCTACTTCTTTTGGTTGAAATTGCATATGGTCAGTGTGCTCAGGATTCCTATCAAAACCCTATCTCCGGGTCTAAGCGCCCGATACCGCGAATCATCGCTCGCGTCAACGACCGTTATACATCCAAGCCATTTTTGTGCGTATGTGCTATCCTCTACGCAATACAAGTTGTCTTCAGGGCTACCGCTCTTCAACCGAATGCAAGTCGCTACACCCATCAACCTCAGTGACGCCGTGGTCTCAGACGCCTGGCGCCAGCGGGGCGTTTCTGCCTTGATCAAGGCCATGGAACGGTGTGAGCACTGGGTGGTCGACAACCAGCCCGACTACCGCGAACAGGCCGAGCAGCTGATCGACCAGGTCTGCGGCGCCCTCAACGCTACGGACCTCGATGCCATCGTCAAGGGCGTGCACGCGCATCCGTTGAAGCTGATCGGATTCATGGGCCACATGCGCACTGGCCGCGCGCTCTCGATGTTCTCGTGGCTGGTGGATCTCCACCCCGACATCGGCCGAGTGCTCCTCAGCGAGGCCCGCTTCGGCGACGACGAATTCGGCTCAATTCTCATCGAGCGCATCACGACCATGGAGCGCCAGTTCCTTCTCTCACGTGTCTTCAGCCCTGAGCGGATTGCACTTGTCATTGACCTCATCGAAGGTCACAACTCAACCACCCACTGAAAGATCGACATGAATCGAACTCGAATTTCACTCGCCTGCGCAGGGCTCTTGTTGTGTGCGAGCTACGCCAGCGCCAACACGACCAAGGCCCAGGACGATGCCGCAAATGCTGCGAGGTGCGCTGAGTTGGCAAGCAACCAGACGGCCACGTTCCAGAAGCGCCTGCAGGCCATGGCTCCATCGCAGTCCCCAACCACCTACGTTGACAACAACACGGGTGTTCGGGATCTGCTGAGCCGCATCTCCGGCGGCGGCCTCTTTTCAGGCTTCAACATCGCCTCGTACGTCACAGGACTGGCCGGCCAGCAGCTGCAGCGTGACAACTCGCTTGCGGCCAGCAGCTTCCTTGGAGGTGTGAACAACGTGTTGTCGCGCTTCAACACGCCGGGCTTCAACTTGAGCTCACTGAGTTCGGGCAGCGTGGCCACTCCCCCGTTCCAGCCCGTACAGGCCCCCGTCACCAGCTCCGCCCCCGCATCGACTTCTTCGCTGAAGTCCGGGATTGCATCGTTCTTCAGCCCATACACCCGATAAAGGAGGGATGCTGTGAGTTCACTCAAAAAAACCGCAGTGGCAACCGCAGTGGTTGCAACTGTGATCTTCGGAGCGGGTCGCGCTCAGGCGGGAGGTGACGCCGCGGCGGTCATCGGCTACCTGCAAGCCGCCTTCTTCACCATGGTTCAGGGCATGGTGAGCGACAAGATCAATGGATCGACCAACACGATCACCCAGACCTTTCGCGAAGTCATGGCTCAATCCACGGGCATGCTCAGCGGTGAGATCACCAAGTCGGCTCTGGCCAACAAGGCCGTGCTCGAAGGCATCGAAGGGATGCGCCAGCAAGAAGAGCTTCGACGTGACGCGCTGAAAATGCAGTCGTCACTCGAGATGCCGGCCAACACCTGCCAGGACATGGCCGTTCAAGACGGTCTGGCCAAGGCATCGGCCTCCACCCAGGCGGCGATGCTCACAAGTCAAGGCAAGGTGACCGCTGCCCTGAAGGGCAACACCAACACCATGAGCCTGGTGAATTCTCGTTTCGCCAAAACGAATGAGAAATTCTGCTCGGCCGAAGACGGTGCGCGTGGCTTGTGCACGTACAAGGCCGACAACGAACTCAGCGGTGCTGACCAGGAGGCTGCGTTCCTGTTTCAGGCGCGCAGCGGTTCGCGGACCTACGCCGCTCCTGAGGAGGGTCCAAGCCAATACGAAGCCACCGGTGACTACGTGGCTCGAATGGTGGTGGGCATCCCTCCAGAGCAGCTGCGCACCAAGGATCTGGACAAGACCCCCCAGGGCAAGGCCTACATCGAGCTCGTGCGCCGTTACAACGGCATGGCCTCGATGGCCGCCTACTCGCTCAACCAGATCCGGGAATCCGGAAACCCTATCAAGGGGCTCGGTAGCACCACCAAGATGGCGAATGTCGAAGGTTTCGCCCCCGAAGTGGACATGTCGATGAACGAGGCAGTGCGCCGTTTCGTGCACACCCAGTTCTCTCCAAAGGTCGTTCAAGACCTGGCGACAGCTACCCAGCCCGAGAAAATCCTTCGTGCCATGGCCACCCAGAACGCCTTTGGCCTCTGGTTGGACTACCAGGGTATGGAGCAGAACTCTCGCATGGAAGCCATGCTCGCGTCCCAGCTCGCACTGGCCGCTGAGAGCAGTCTGCGTCCCCAAATCGACGCTCAGCGCGTCGTGGCATCTCGCGCCAGCAAGCCGGCAGCGCCAGCTCAGTAAGGAGCCCCGTCGCATGAAGCATCTCGGAACAACTGCCCTGGTCATGGCGGCACTCTGTGCCCTCGTGACCAGTCCAACCGTGCATGCCCAGGCGACGTCCTCTGCGACCGTCAGGTTTGGACTCCCGCTGTCATGCCCGGCTGATCTCCTCTCCGCATCAGCTGCAATGTCCGCGTCCCTGAAGTCGCGCGGCATCCGCCCTACGGGATTTCATGTGGCGATGGCGCGCTCGGAGATGGCATCCAGCGGTTTCTCGGCACCGGCGCCAACGGACGCGTCGGGCGTGGCTGCCGCCGCCCAGGCTTCATGGTTGATGCTCAATGGGCGCGTCGTCGCCGCAAAGCTCATCAACGACGCATCGATGAAGCTGCCTACCTACAAGAAGTTCGGGGCCGCCATGGAAATGCACCTGACCGTCTTGACGCAGCCCGTCAACCACGCCTCGACGCCAGAAGAGAACAGCCAAGGCGACCATGCAGGACACGGCCATGGTGCCGAGCTGGATGAGGCTTCGAACGCGCTTCGAGAAGTGATCGGTCGAGCGGTGATCAGTGCTCAAGCCATGGGTGACGAGTACAAAAAGCCCCAAGTGCGGATGTACCTGCTCTCGCATGGGTTTCAAGATGACATCGCCCTCGAGGTTGCCACTCATGCCATCTGCGGGCTGAAGCTTCCTGGCGAGACCATCGCCAAGCTGGATGTCTCCGCCAGATTCATGGCCATGCCAGCCAAACCAGCCTCCTCCACCGTTGCCCCAACCAAACAGGTTCCCGGCTCACCGAAGCGCTGAGTTCACACATGACTTCACTGAAATCAGTCCGAAACTTCATTTTCTCCGCTGGCGCGCTTGCCCTGAGCGGTGGCGCCATTGCGCAGGCCTGCATCCAGCTTCCAGCCAACTGCCCGATTTCATCTGGATACGGGTTTCGCATCCATCCGATCACAAAGGCAAAGACGCCAAAGATGCACGGTGGGATTGATTTCGCCTGCCCCATGTACACGCCTTCCAAGGCGGCCGCGCCCGGAAAAGTGATCGCCTCCAAGTGGGACAACATTGGTGGCAACATGCTTTTCATCCAGGCGGGTGACATGCAAATGGGATACCTCCACAACGAGCAAGTTGTCGCCAAGATGGGCGCGTCGGTTCAAACGGGTGAGGTCGTGACCAAGATCGGCAACACCGGCGGCTCAACAGGGCCTCACCTGCACTTTCAGATCAAAAATGGTCTGAACAGAACCATAGACCCGATGCCTTTGTTCTGTTCGAAACCGAACATGAAGCCGGGTGTCCTGCAAGGCGATATCTCGCCGCCCGATTCGGAGCCAAGCCCTCCGACGGTCCCTGCTGACACCCCGGTCGCAGAGAACGCACCCGCGATGCACGACGAGCTCGGCATGCATGAAAGCCTTCGCACCATGCTGGCCAATGCCATCGGCGCGCGCACCTTCAATCCCGACTACCAGCACCAGCTCTCCACGCTCAGTGACACCCGGCTGTACGGCGAACTCGCCTACCTGGGCACTCTGCGTCTGCGCATGCAGCAGGAGACAGCGGCCACACGCGAGCGTGTGCTGGCCACCAATGCGATGTTGCAGGCGTTGCGGGCTGAGCAGGTGCTCAGGCCGCAGATCGACCTTCAGCGTGCCAGCGCCACGCGCGCGGCCAAGTAACCCCCGACCCCATCAGGAGAAACCCATGAGCAACGACTTTGACGATTTCCAGCCCCCAAGCGACGAGCCGGACTTCGGCAATGGAGCTGGAGATGACGGGTTCAGCGATGACAGCACAGGGGCACCCTCAAATGGCGCCTCGAAATCTGCAAATGCCTCTGGTGCAGAGGCTGAGCCGAAATCCTCGGCTGGCGCCAACTCCGACGCCGACGCCGCCACCAAAGACAGTGCGGGCGATCAAGGCGCAGCAGCAGAAGACGCCCCCAACCAGGCACCACCTGGCGGCCCAGGCGAGCCGCTGTCCATTGGCGGCCCTCACGCTGATTTCATCGACGTCCAGGGTGAAGTCATGGATGAAACCACGCTGCAGATGATCGCTGCGGCAGTTCAGGCCGACATCGGGCGCTCCAAGGCCGATTCCAACATCATCTTCAATCACGGCCCCATGGCCGAGCTCGCCAAGCAGTTCAACGAACTGATCAAGAACCAGTGCCCTCACGCAGGCGTCACGGAAGCTTTGCAGCACCACATGAACATCGCATTTCACGATGCAGCCCAGGAGTTCAACAGCGTTCTGTTCCGAGAAGACGGAACGCCGAACAACGAACGGACCCTCACAGGACTTGCAGCACGCAAAGACGCCCTGGAGGCCGCGCGCGTTCGTTTTTCCACCAATGCAGGGCAGCTCATGGGTGCCTTGAACGCTGCAGGCTACCCGATTCGTGATCTCCACCAGATGATCGATTCCAACATGACCAACCGAGTCAAACAGATGGAATCCATGATGGAGAGCAGCCGCCCGATGACGCTTGGCGACTCGTTGATCATGGGAATTCAGGACAAGTTTGCCAAAACCTTCTCCAATGGAGACATGGCAGGCGACGTGCGCGACTACAACAACCGGGTGCTGAACGACAGTCTGTTCAAGCTCAAGCACGTGAGCGCCGAGATCCGCTTCAACGCCGGCAAGCCTGTATGGGAAAGCGGTGACGGCCGGGCCGCTCAAGCCGAGGCCTCAAAGCTGCTGCGCGAGATCGAGGAGATCACCAAAGGCCGCGAGTCCAGCATCAACGCACGCACGCTCAAGGCGCACATGGATGAAGCTCAGCAGAACATCTCTGAAGCCGCAGGCCTGACCGCTGACCCGGATCTTCAAGAACGCCTCCGCGAGATCGCCAAAAACATGGCAGCGATGGTCGAGCGCATCGTGAACACCATCAAAAAAGCGTTTAGCCACCTGGACGGCGCCAAACCAACCTGATGAAATCATCAGCACGCTAACGAAGTCTCATATAGAATATCTCATACAAAAGAAACGAGGTCACACATGCAATTCGTCAAAACCCAACAAGCTCTCGCCTTCGCGCCTTTGGACCAGGCCACTCAGCAGATCGCTGAAGCCTTCGCCAGCAACCTGGAGAACTGGGCCAAGCGCCTGGGTGCCGCAAAGCGTGAGCTGAAGGCATTCGTGGACGCCAAGGTCGGCGTTAAAGTCCAGGGCATCACCGCGCGCGATCAGATGCTGATGGCCAGCTTTGGCCTGGTCTTCGAAAAAAATCCGGGTGCCGGTTTCATGCGTGCACCGAGCGAGATCGCTGAAAGCGTTCGCCGCCAAGGTATCCGCGGCGAGGTGTACTTCCCCGACATCCAGCACCCCATCGGTTCGGAGGTCATGAAACGCCTGAATACGATCTCGAAAACTGCGGCCGAGCGCCCTCTGCTCAACGGCGTCGCAGGTCTTCGCGCTGCGGCCATCGACGGCAACCGCCTGGTGTTGAGTTCGGTGAGCAAGCAGGATTCGCAGATCGTGATTCTGGCGGCCAAAGGTGCCGTCTCGCCCACAGCTGCTCTGAAGGTCATCCAACCACCGGCGCCAGCCCAAGTGGCCGATGCCTTTCTCGAGCGCGTGGCAGAAGCATCGAAGGCACAGGTTGCTGCACCACGTGCATCCCTGATGAAGCCGCCCAAGCCCTTCTGACCCCAGCAGCCGGCTTGTCGGCGCTGCCCAAAAAAAATGGACTCTTCGGAGTCCATTTTTTCGTCTGTTCAAGTGTCAACGCGGCCGGGGCTTGGGCTCAACAGGAACGAGCTTGGGGCTGTCTGAAGCCACGGCATGTGGCAGCACGTTGTACGGCTCACCATAGAACTCAAGCTTGAGCTTGCCCCCGCTCAGCCGAAGCGCGGCATCCTCGCTTGCCGAGCGGAAGTGGCCGTGGATGTGAACAGTGTTCTTGGGGTCGCTCAAGCGCCGTTCGCTGGGCTTCAAGGTGCCATTGGCAATGGCCTTGACCTCCTCAACCAGGGCATTGGTCGCACTGATCATTCCCAGGTGGGCAGGGTGTTCGACCGCGGCGCCCTCCTGCGCCAGCTTCAGCCGAAGACGAAGCGCTTCGGCCTCTCTTTCGAACTCCTTGTCGGTGAGCATCTTGCCCAGGGCAAGACCCGATGTAAATCCGTCCAATCCACTCATGATGTGCTCACTTGATCTGGCGCTTGGCCTTGAAGTCGGCGATGGTTTCTTTGTCCATGGCGATGCGCGATCCGTCCGGCGCCGGCGGCAGCCCTGCAGCGTGCTTTTTGACCTTTTCGGCCATGGTGTCAACGTAGAAGGAGTTGCGGAGCTCGGTATTGTTGGGATCGCTCAGCCGTATAGGCTTGCGGCCGTCCACCTCATCGATGATCTCGCCAACCAGCTGCCCCAACGCTTCCTTGGCCGATCGGCGGAATACCTTGGTCTTGTTGGCTTCAAAAAGCCGCTTGCGAAGATCATCAATGACCTCCCCCTGGCGGGAGTGCGAGTCGTTGACCACCTCCTGCATTGCAATGGCCTGGAGCGTTTTTGAACCGAACATGGACTTCCTCTGGATGATTCGGGTTGACGGGTGATTTTCGGACCGAAAGTCGACTTTTTACCGCGGGGACGCTGAGCGGCGCTCCAGGGCCTGCTTGCGGATCTGAGCGATCCGATCCCGCCCAGATTGCCGAGGAACGTCAGGGATCAGGCGTGTGAGCATCTGAGCAGCCATTTCCACCTCGCGCTGATCCAGGTACTTGGGAAGCTCCATCTTGCGAAGCACCGACTCCACCAGGGCGGCAGCACACACGGCACGGGCTTCCTCCTCGAGCTGCTCCGCCACCAAGGGTGCGCTGCTGAAGGTGGCGCCGATCTCGCGTGCGGCCATGATCAGCCCGGCACGGCCCTCTGCGGCCGAAAGGTCAAACTGGTCGATCCGGGAGGCCATGAGGTACTTGGCCAGCGGAACGCCCTGGTCGCAGAGTGCCTTGAAGGCCTCCGCACCGTGCTCCAGAGTGAATTCGTCCGGGTCCACGCCGGCGGGCATGGTGGCAATGCTGATGGTGCACCCATCGGTCATGGTGGGTGCCGCGGCCATTACCGAGCGCAGGGCGCCCTTTTCACCGGCGGCGTCGGGATCCAGGCAGAAGACAACGTTCTTGGTGACCTGCCAGAGCTGCTTGAAAGCGTTTTCTGAGGCCTGGGCGCCCATGACGGCCACCACGTTGTCGACGCCATGCTGGTGCTGCATCAGCACATCCATGTAGCCTTCGACCACGATTGCGCGGCCCGCCCGGCCAATCCCCATGCTGGCTTCGTAAAGCCCGTAGAGGAGCTCGGACTTCTTGAAGTAGGCGGTCTCCGGGGTGTTCATGTACTTCGGGCCATGCGGCACGTAGTCATCGGAGGGAACCAGGCGCCCGCCAAAACCCACCACGCGTCCATTTTTGTCGCGGACGGGGAAGGTGATGCGGCCGGCAAGCCAGCTTTTCTTGGTTTCCTCGCGCATGAGCCCGGCACTCTGGGCCAAGGCCTGCTGATCGGGCTTGAGGTCCATGTACTCACGTCCCCAGCAAAAGCCCACGCCGAACTTCTCCATGGTCGCGCGCTGCAGGCCGCGGGACTCCAGGTAGGCCATGGCGTTGGGCTTGCGCCCAAGCTGCTCCATGTACAGGCGTGTGGCGTTGGACAGGAGGGCCTCGCCGGTGTCGAGCGCGCGCTCCTTGTAAACGCCCAATTGCTTGCCCAAGGCGATCTTCGCATCGGTGGCCGACAAATCGTTGAGCGCTGCAAAGAGTTGGATCACGTTGCCGGCGGCACCGCACCCCTTGCAGTGGTAGATGTTCTTTTCGGTGTTGACGTGGAACGAGGCGGTCTTCTCTTCGTGCAGCATGCAGCAGCCGACCATTTCCCCCTTCCCGGCAGGCTTCAGCTCCGTGTGCTGGGACACGAACTGTGCCAGCGGGAGCGCCTGCTTGATGCGGTCAACGAGGGTGGGCCCGAGGTCATTGCGCTGAGAAGCGCTCACATGGATGCTGGTGGGGGTGCGCTGGGCTGTGGACTCGCTCATGGGGCTCAATCTATTCGGGGCACGTGCGTGCGTATGAGATATACTTTACATCATACAGCACTCACATTCAAGCTCATGCCAGATCAACGAGTCCTCGATTACTCCCGCCAGGTGGGCAACGGCGTGCGTGAGTTCAACGCCGTCATCGCACTGATTGTCGGCAAGGAATGCCTTGCAGCGACAAAGGCCGGCGACGGATCCACGGCAGTAGACCCCGCCATGTTCGCTCGCGCATGGGAGGCCAGTGGCCCCTTCCGGGATCACCTGATCATGTGCCTCGCAAGGGCCACCCGCGATGAATGGCGCCGCGACGTCGCCAGCATCATGGAAAACGAAGATGCCTCGATGCAGGCGCACGCCATCGCAAGCTCCATCGACCTGCGCTTTCGCTGCGTGCTGGATTTCGCGTTTCGGTATCTCTCCCCTCGCCATGTCTGCCTCTTGGCGGACTGCCTGGTGATGTGCTTCGAAGCGGACATGACCTCCTCCGAAGCGGTGCGTGAGCTGTCCGCCTCGGCGGGCAGGTCAAGCCGCGGAACGAGCGACCTTCTTCAGGCGCTTGTCTTGGGCGGCAGCGGCATGTACCGCTACCAGCCCGAAAAACTCATCCACCTCGGCGTCTGCTGAGAAACCTCTTCTGATCGGCTCAACATGAACCACAACGCGACGCCCAAAGACATGTTCAACGAGCTGGAGGCAGGGGGCAAGCCGGTGCAAGCGGCCTCCAGCGCGGACCACAGGGCCGAGGCGCTGGCGATTTTTGAAGGGCTTGTGGCTGACACGACGGCTGATGCGCTCAAAACTGAGCACTTGGGTGAGACCGTCACGGCCCTGAACAACCTGCCCGAGCCCATTCGCGCAGTGGTGGAGCCGATCCTGACCGAGGAGTTGGCCGAGGCTTTCGTGGACAGCATCACCCGCAAGCTCGAGGCGGGCGACCCGCTGGTTCGAACCGACATCTCGCGCCTGCTGAATTCCGCAAAGCTTGCGGCGCTGAGCCAGGCGTCCTACCTCAGTGGCATGCCGTGGCACCTCGCTACCCGCAGCCCAGAGCTGACCGAGCGTATCTCCAAGGCGCTTTGGGAAGGCATCGACCTTCACGGCGTCCACAAGATCTTCGCGGACTCAGGTGCAGTCAACCTTTTCATCGCAGCCCGTGAAGCCGATGACCCAACCTCCTACCTGCGCGCCGCCAAAGCACTGCTCGACCGTCTGCCGGCTGCGCACGTGGTGCTTGATGCCGAGATGATTACTTTCTGGAACGGTGGCGACGTGGGCGCGCGCACCGCCCTGGGTCTGCGGGGCTGCAACATCGATGTTTCCACCCGAGCCGAGTGCGCTCAGCACTCCGGCATGTCGGTGCGTGGCATGCGAGCGATCTTCGTCGACACCTCCGGCAAGCAGTTCAACCCCCGCTCTTCTGTCCAGCCTGCAAATGATGATGCGACGCCTGAACTTGCTGCATCTGTTCCCAGCACCCAGGCCAGCGACCGCCTCAGCGCCATCCGCGCACGTCAGGCGCGCGCAGCCGCACCACGCCGGGCCTGAGTTGTCGCCATCGATTGCATAAGATATATTTCAAACACACATGAACACTATCAACTCCGCCCAGTTCTCCGACGGCTTTGGCCCCGTTTCGCTCGCGCGCTTTGCCGCAGCCCCGGGTTCATCTCACGTCTTCCGAGTTCAGCACGCATTGCTTGCGCGCTGCATGGACGCCATCGTGTTTGACTCCCACTCCTACGCCGGCGGCTCCCATGAGGAGATGGCCGAGCGCGCGCTTGATGTGGCCAACTCCATGACAACCCTGCGCTGCATGCTTGAGACGCACCAGGTGCTGGAGTCCAGTCTCATGCACAAGGTCCTCGCCTCCGACCCGCGCCAGCGCCTGGCGGCCGAGCAGTTCGAGCGTGAGGCAGCCTCCGCCATCACCGAGTTCGAGAAGCTTCTCATCAGCTTCGGTGCCCCGAGCCAGATCCTGGCGCATATGACCGACTTCTCCAACAAAGCCGGCGCGGTGTTTGCACGGATCAAAGAGCGCTTCAAAGCTGAAGAGCGGGACCTGTTCCCGGTGTTTGACCGCCTCACGGCCGGCGAGGATGCCCCCATTGCTCTCTCCACCATGCCGGTGGACAACGTCACCGCGCCCACGGATTCGATCTCGCTAAGGGCTGATAAGGACTATTTGAGCCAAATTCAGACGTCTGAAGGTGGCGACGCGCATGGCGGTGAAAGCGGCCCACTGGATTCGGGTGTGACGGCTGATGCTCCGCAGGATGAATCCGCGACCGAGCAGGCACCCGAATTCAACTTCACGCTGCATGCCGGGCTGGAGTCCGAGGGCATGCCCTCTTTGTCGCCGGCACCGTCCGAGGCACTCGAGCAAGCCAGTCATCTGCCTGCCGACGTCGCACCTCACGCTGACGAAGCCCCTCGATCGGCTGGCGTTGAATTGCGCCTGGTTGGCACCGATTCCTGACCCAGGCACCGGACAAGCCCCGTGGATTTCAGTTGGCACGAAGCACAGGCAGCACGCATGGCGTGTGCCCACCAGCGCAACGACGTTGCTGAGGACTCCTATCGGATGCTCCATGCCAACCGCATGCGCATCGGCCTCTCTCGCCTCTCCATCGGGTTCCATCTGGCTCAGTTGAAGGACAGCGGCGCATGGCGCGGTCGCAGTGGTTCCATGAGTTTTCACCGATTCATGATCGAAGAGGGCCTGGAGCCCAAGTCGGCCGTCCAGTACATGGCCGTCGCGCGCGCCTACCTGATCGAACACAACATCGAGCCCAGGAGCATCGCCATGGCCAGCATGCGCCTGCTCACTGCGTGCATCCCGCGCCTGACCCTTGAAAACGTTCGGGAAATTGTCGACCTGCTGGGCTCCTTGCCGGCGGCCGAGGCGCGGCATGCGATCGAGGAGAGGTTCCCCCTTGCAGGCGAAGTTGGTGAAGTCAGCCAATCCCCCGGCCGCCCTCCTCTGTCTCGGTCTGCCAACAGGATCCTGGGTGAGCTCGATGGCATGAGCTTTGATGAGCGCCGCGAACTCTACCGCGTTCTCCACCTTGGAGCTGCAGCGGCTGCGCCCAACCCATCAGATCTTCCGGCCCAACCGGTGCAGCCCTTGTTGATGGCTTCCGATCGCTCGGCGCCGGCTGCCAACGAGCCTCCCCAACCCCTTTCCCTGTCGGCCTGAATTCAGGCCGGCTGAACCTGACTTCAAAGGAAGCTCCTCATGACCACATCAACCCCAGAAGCAACGAATTCCGGCACAGCTTCACCCGCGCGCGCCGATCACCTGGTCATCGCAGAACCCCCAGCGACGGGGAACATCGACATTGAAGGCCTGGGCATTGAAGGTGACTTCGCCGTCATCGACGTTGAGACCACTGGCCTGGACGCTGAGGTCGACCGGATTGTGGAGATCGGCATCACACGCCGCCGCGGCGGTGTCTACGAGCGCTTCTCCAGCCTGGTGAATCCGGGCTTTCCCATTCCGCCGACGGCCATGGCGGTGCACCACATCACCGATGAAGACGTGGCCGATGCGCCAACGATCGAAGAGCTGTCGGAAGACCTGCATCGCATGCTCGATGGAGCCATCCCTGTGGCTCACAACGCCGATCTGGATGCCACCTTCGTCGACCGCGCCATGGGCGTTGATGTGGACCCAACCCAGTGGCTGTGCACCTACCGCGCGGCTCGCCATCTGATGCCGCTGGCGCCGGCCTTCGGCAACCAGGTGCTGCGCTACTGGCTCAAGACCAACCCCATGAGCGAAGGTCTGGGCACCCATCGCGCCATGGACGATGTACATGTCACCGTGGAGAACCTGGGCCACGTGCTGGCCCTGGCCAAAGGCCGGGGTGTGAAATCCATCGCCGACATGCGTGACCTGTCACAGAAGCCCATCCTGGTGGAGACCATGCCCTTTGGCAAGCACGCGGGCAAGAAGATGGAAGAGATTCCGGGCGACTACTTCGATTGGGCGCTCAAGAACATGACCAACCTCGACCGCGACATGAAGGGCACGATGCTCGGTGAGATCGAGCGCCGCGCCGGCGGCCCCGGTGCTGCAGGCGCATCCACTCAGGCTGGTTCCGCTGCGCAGTACACACCGCGCATGCCATTCGGCGCCCACAAGGGCGTTGCCCTGACCGAGGTGCCGGGCGACTACTTGAAGTGGTTGGTGGGCACGAACCTGCGTGAGCAGTTGCAGAACGAGGTGACCGAAGAACTTGCGCGGCGCCAAGCCCAGGGCCAGGACGTCAAACCTGGCGCGAAGCAGCCAGCTGCTCGACCCGCGCAATCGGCTGCCGAATCAGCCCTTGCATCGATTGCCGGATCGGCCAACAAAGCTGCAGCAAGCGCGCCTCCTGCTCCTGCGCGTACGTCTTCATCTGCCCCAGCCGCCGGCGCCGCGCGCACCGGCGGAGCACAACGCGGCAATTTCTTCGCGGCCGCACAGGGTGTTGCCGACATGTTTGGGGGTGACGACATGCAGGCTCCCGCAGACGAAGAGCCAGAGCCTGAGCTCCAAGGCTCTGCCGCGCCAGCCTCCTCACGTCCGCGCCGCTGACAACTACCGCTGCAGCCGTGAAGTCATCACCTGCAGCCATCAATTCATCGGCCCCAGAACAACAAATCGAGCGCAATGCCCACCTACAAGAGACTCTTCATCGCCGAGAAACCTGCGGCCGCAAAAGCCCTGGCAGACTTCCTCGCGCGTCAGCTGGGCGTGAAGCCTGCACCTCAGCGCACCTTCATCGTCGTTGGTGATGACGTCATCAGCTGGCTGCGTGGCCACCTGCTGGAGCTGGTCGACGCGGATCACTACGATCAACGCTACGGGAAGTGGCGCATCGACGATTTGCCCATCATCCCGAATGAATTCGCCCTCCTCCCGCGCAAGGGTCGAGATGGCAACCGCTCGGAAGCCACCGCCATGATCGCCGGCATCGGCAAGCTCCTGAAGGACTGCGAGACCGTGGTCGGTTTCGGCGACCCGGACGCCGAGGGCCAGTTGATCCAAGACGAGGTGCTGCACTACCTGAAGAACCGCAAGCCAGTGATCCGTCTGTGGGCCAATGCACTGGATGACTCCACGCTCTCCAAGGCCCTGGCGTCCATGAAGCCCAACGTCGAGTACATCGGGTGGTTCGAGCAGGCGCTCTGCCGATCGCACTCCGACTGGCTCTACGGGATCAACATGACTCGAGCGTGCACGATCCACGCTCGCAACGCTGGCGCCACCTCTCCTGTCTACATTGGCCGCGTGCAGACGCCCACCTTGGCGCTGGTGGTTCTGCGTGAGCTGGACATCCTCAACTTCAAGTCAGTCGACTACTACACGCCCTCGATCTCGCTGGGCACTGACCCAGCGTTTCGGGCCACCTGGATGCCTCGGACGAACGCCAAGGGCGAGGTCGATGACCCACGAGTGAACACGGAGCGTCTGCTCACCGACAAGGCATGGGCAGACCGGATCATCGAGCTGGCAAAGAAGAGCGGGCAGGCCCGGGTGCTCTCTGCCACGACCAAGCCTGGCACAGAGTCGGCGCCAATGCCGTTTTCGCTCACGAGCCTGCAGGCGCTGTGCTCGCGGCTGTACGGGCTGGGGGCCACGCAGACCCTGGAGGTCATTCAGTCCCTCTACGACAAAAAGCTCGCAAGCTATCCGCGGGTGGACACCGAGTTCCTCCCGGAGGACCAGCACGCCGACGCGCCGAAGATCCTTGCGTCCCTGGCCAAGGCGAGTTTGCCGGTGGCTGTGGGCAATGCGCTGGGCGGCGCGCGCCCCACCCTCAAGAGCCGCGCCTGGAACGACGCCAAGGTCACCGCTCACCACGGCATCATCCCGACCCTGCTAGACAACCCCGGCGAAGTAGCCCGGCTCTCGGACATCGAGCTCAAGGTCTACCTGGAGATCGTCAAACGCTACGTGCTCCAGTTCTGGCCGCAGGCCAAGTTCATGGCCACCGAACTGGTGATGGGCGTGGGCACCGGTGAACAGCCCGAGCGCTTCGGTGCCAAGGGCCGTCGCTACACGGATGATGGGTGGCGCAAGGCTTTCGCCGAAGTCGTGGACGCAGATGAGGATGGCGCGGACAAGGGTGGCGAGCCCGTCATCAGTCTGCCCCAGCTCACGAAAGACCAGTCCGTTCCCATCACGGCCGCCGGCTATGAGTCCAAGAAGACGAAGCCTAAAAAGCGCTTCACCGAAGGCACCCTCCTCACGGCCATGGAGAACATCCATGAATACGTGACAGATCCCGAGATCCGCAAAGGGTTGCGTGAAGGCGCCGGCATCGGAACGCCTGCCACGCGCGCGAAGATCATCGATATCCTGCTGGACTCCAAGCGCGACCTCATGGTCAAGAAGGGCAAGGAGCTCTTGCCCACGGCCAACGGCATCCGCGTGATCCAGCTGCTGCCCACGAACATCACCAGCCCAGACATGACGGCCGTCTGGCAACAGTTCGGCGCCGCCGTCCAGGCGCGCGAGACGACGTACCGCGACTTCATCGCGCGCCAGAGTGCCTGGTTGACCAATCTGGTAAAGAGCTCGGCGGGGTTTTTCAACCCGTCACAGTTCCCGGTGGATCCGAACAAGCCGCAAAGAATCGCCGCTCAAGACACCGAGCACCTGTGCTTCGGTGTGGCCACCCCTGGCTGTGGCGGGACCCTGCGCCTGATCTCCGGCCAGTACGGCATGTTCTACAAGTGCACGAACGACAAGTGCGGGAAAACGTTCCGCCAGGTCGACAACAACCCAGCGGAGAAGACGCCGGGCGGCGGGCGCACTGCCTCCGCGGATGTGGAGACCTACGCGGGAGCCAAGTTCAAGTGCAAACGGTGCGAACCTGGTCAGCTGCTCAAGAAGGAGCGCAAGGACAAGTCTGGATCCTTCTGGGGCTGCTCACATTGGCGCGAAGCCGATGGTGGGTGCAAGGCGGCGTACAACGACGCGATGGGCAAACCGGATTTTGATGGCGCCAACAAGGGCAAGGGCTCTGGCGGGCGCGGCAGCTCGAATTCTGGGGGCTACAGGCCATCTCCATCCAAGGCCTGACGGGTGCTTACGTGACCTGTCATTTCGGTGGGCGCCCCACAGGAGGCGCTCACCTATCGCATTCTGTGCGTAACAGATACACTATGCGCAATCATGCGCCATGGAAATTTCTGTGGCTACGCAATTACTGGAGTCCTCATGGTCAGCACCAAACCGCCATCCACCCCCTCTACCGAAGCCAAAAAAGGGCGTTTTCGTGGGTGGCTGGGCGGGATCGCTCGACAGCAGCGTGAGATGGCCTACCCAGCCCATGTCGCTGAACTCAACCGGGATGTTTTCCGTGCCTACAAGGGCATCTTCTCACCGAGCGTCACACCCAAGCGCGTCGATCTCTTTGCAGATGCGGTGGCCAGACAAGGGCTGTCCGAGGAGTTCCTGGCCAATCAGCTCGAACGCCTGAAGAACCTTCAGATCGTCATGTACTGCATGGGTGTGGTCATCCTCGTTTACTCCGTCTGGCTAGCGGCCACATCGTCTCTGTTCTTCGGGGCCGGCGCGGCCGTCTGGGGCTTGGGAATCGTGATCCGCGGCTACATCTACGCCTACCGTGCATGGCAAATCCAGAACCGCGACCTGATTCGCCTGCAGGACGCCCTCCTCATCAAAAGCACCTACCTGGTGCTCTGACCGTTTCCATCCCCATTGCGACCTGACCCCGACGAGTACACGACCGTCAACCGGAGTTTTTGATGAACACCATTCACCCCATTGCCCGAAAACCACTGCGCGTGAATGCGATCGGCGTTCTGCTGGTAGGCCTGCTTTCCGCCGGGTTTGCCATTGCGCAGACGGCGCCAGGAGCACCCGGGAACCCCACCTTGGGTGACTTCATGCCCAAAGAGGGTGACATGAGCCTTTGGGTGCTCAGTGCGATTTTCGGAAACTGGAACGCTGATCAGCAGGTGCCCATGCTGGGCGCTGCCATGCAGCAGCTCAACATCTTCGCGCTGGCTTTCGGCACGCTGATGTTCACGTGGGTATCCGTCATCGCCACCCTGAACTCCGCACAGGACGGCGAGGTCCTTGGTCGTAAATGGAGCTCCACGTGGGTTCCGCTCCGCTTCATTGCCGGTACCGCAATGATGGTGCCGCTGACCACTGGATACTCGACCGCACAACATGCCATCCTTTGGGTGGCCATGGCCGGCAGCGGCGGCGGCTCTGTCGTTTGGGGTGCCGCTATGGATGGATTTGTGGGAAGCCAGGCGCAAACGGTTCTGCAGAGCCCAGAGTACCAGCGCAAGCTGGAGCCGCTTCTGAAGGACATGCTTCGCGCTGAGATCTGCATGGCTGCTATGGCGGATCATGAAAACGTGCCCTTCGGCATCTTTGTCACAACAGACGACATCGCAACGCCTAGAAGTTACAGCAAACAGATTCAATACGGTCGTCCGAATGGATCCGGGGGTGAAAAGACGCTATGCGGCTCCGTGTCATCGCTTCAGGCCAAGGGTCAAGCAGGTTCGGGCGGTCAATTGGGTCTGTATAACAGGAATGGCGCAGTTGGAGACTCCGTTGCAGGCACGCCTGTCGTGGGTGCCGGGGAAAGCTTCACCGCTGCTCGGCAACTGGTCAACGTCCAGACGGATGCTCTGATTGAAGTTTCACAAGGCCCTCTGAGGGCGGCGGCGGCTCAAATTGCGGCCAAGGGAAGCGGAGATCAACCAGCCATATCCGATGCGCAATACGAGGAGATTGTGCGAACGGCAATTCGCGCATCCGTCTCCACCATCGTCGCCCGATCCGGAGGCGCGATGTCAGCGGCATCACAGAGCTTCCAGCAGGGTATGACTCAATTCATCGCTGACAGTCGCACTGCTGGCTGGATGATGGCTGGCCCATCTTTCTTTCAGATGGCGACAATTCGCTCGCAGGCGAAAGACGTCTTGAACGCAGTGCCAGAGTTTTCACCTGGCAGCCTCTTCAGCGAAGAGAACATCAGTGATCTCATGCGCAAAGAAATGATCACTGATCTTGATGCTTTGTATACCCGTGTTGACAAGGGGTTTCAAGGGGACACAAACAACTTTTGGAATCCTGGTGACGAACTCGTAAAGAGCATCGGCACCATCATTGCCTTCAATCCGGAAAACAATGACCACGCTCTCGTTCAGATCAAGGAAAAAGGTGATTGGATGATGGTGACCGGACAAGGGATTGCACTTGCAGCCTACGCAGTTGACAAACTTACATCCACAGTGGGTGGCGACTCAAAGGTTGGGCAGTTGGCGACCAAGGCAGCCGGCTTATTCGGTGGAATCATTGGCGAGATAGCCAAAGGCATCCTCCCCATCGCCTACACACTTGCGGGAGTCTTGTTCTTCGCTGGTATCACCATGTCCTTGATTTTGCCAACTCTGCCATTTCTACTTTCAATCGGGGCTGTTCTCGGCTGGCTGATGGCAGTGTTCTCAGCAGTGGTTGCAGCACCGATTTGGCTGGCTGGTCACTTGAACCCTGATGGTGATGGCATTGCTGGCCAACGCGCTGCGGGTGGCTACATGATCTTGCTGGAAACGGCGACACGCCCTATCTTCATTGTGTTCGGTCTGATTGGGGCGTTCCTGATCCTTGACCCGATGTGCAAGTTCACCGCCATTGCGTTCTCTGCAACACTTAGCTCAGTCCAAGCGAATTCGATCACGGGCCTGGCCAGCATTGCCGTCTTGGTCTGCCTGTATGTCGTCATGATCTGGACTGTGGTGCGAACATCACTCACGTTGACATACGACCTCGCACAGAAGGTCTACACGTGGATCGGCGGACAGTTTGCGGGCTACGAAAAAGCAGGGGAATTTGCTCAGGGCGCCAACCAGGCCAACTCCTCCGCAGCCAGCAAGATTGCCGAAGCCAAGGTGGGCCTTGCCGCCGTCATGATGCGGCCCAAGGGCGGTGGTGGAAAACCCAAGGGCGGCTACGGCCCGGACTAGGGCTTCCACAAGCAATAAAAAAGCGGCCTCAGGGCCGCTTTTTGTTGTCAACGAAACATGCTTCCGGTATCAAACAACAACAATGAGCCGGATGCTTATTTTGGAGGCAGTCCGAGCCAGTCCTGATGGATCAACGGCTTACCAAAGCCTTTGGAAAAGATATCCACAGAGGCGTTGGATAACTTTATTTGGGCTCGTCTGATTCGGACTTGACATGATGCGAAACACCGGTTCCACGAGACGCCCGCTGGGCCTCGATCATCTCGCGCATGCGGGACGAACTGCTGTGCTGCCCTATCGTCCGCTTGAGGTCTTCTTCCATGAGTCCGCTGCGCGCGTGCTCTAGGTACCAGTGCCCATCGCGGCCGAGAGCGTCTTCAAGGTGATAGTTCTCGCCCAGGCGCCCGATCACGTGTGCCGTCTCCAGGTTGCCCATCCAATACGTGATCATCATGGGCGTGCGCGCGGCTTCGTCATTCGGATCTTGGGTGTGCAGGAGACTGTGCAGGAGCCTGTGGCCCTCCGCCTCTTCCGGCGTCATCACCCTCAGCTGCGGGCGCAGCTCATCCCACATCGCTCGCAGCGTCTCCGGTGGGAAGTCGTCGTTGGTCATGATGGGCGCGCGAGTCCTTGATGCGCCCATGCCAAGGGCCCGTCGCCAGATCAGGAGGACCTGGAGGTCGGGCCAGCGCAGGGCGTGCGCACGTATTTTCCCACCACTCATGACATTGAGCACATACGCCAGGTCGATCGTTCTCGACCAGTGACGCAACTGCTTCCACCCCTTTCCTGTATGTGATATGCTTTACGCATTGACGATTCATGGCCCAAGGCCCATTCACCTCGCTGAGGTGTTTTTTTGATCCGAAGTTGCTGCGTATGTGATATCTATTTTACCGGATATCTCACGAAGTGACAACAACGACACATGCAGGTTGAGCCAACCAGCGCACAAGGAGCCCTTCGATGTCCAAAAACACCCCTCCCGCCAGCCCCTTCGTCGAATGGAGTTCGGACGAGTGCCGTCAACACCTGCTGTTTGACCTGGCTCGCCGCTTCAAAGGGACGGACCCCGAAATCGATGCGCGCATTGACGCCAATGCAGAGCGCATCTCCGGCAAGCCGGGCATCAAGATGATCCCGGGCACGCTCAAGGGCGAGCCCAAGGTCCCGTTCTACCTCGAGGGCGAGCCTGGTGTGGGCAAGACCACGCTGATTCGCGCAGCCATCCGGGACTTCTGCGAGATCGTGGGCCTGAATCTGGTGGAAAACCCAGAAGACAGTTACCAGCTCACCCCCAAGGACTTCTACTTCTTCACCGTCAACCTCTCGGGCAAAAACTCGACGATGGACGTCGGCGGCCTGCCCACCAAGGGCGAAATGGTGCCCCGCGGCAACATGACGCGCACCAACAACGCCGGCGACTGGCTCCTGGCCGAGGTTGCTTCCCGCGCCCGTGGCATGAGCGGCCTGGCCAAGGTGGCCTGCGGTGAGGTGAGCGAGTTCGAAAAGGGCTCGCTGCGCGTCAGCGAAATCACCCTCAAGGGCGAACCGGCTCAGCTTGACCTGATTTCCAACACGCTGCTGCGCCAGATCAGCGAAGACATCAAAAAGATGGGCGCCGGCGTGAGCATGGTGCGCGCCGAAGACGAGCCGGTTGAAGGCCGTTTGCAGATCCAGGTCAAGAAGGGCACCAACGCCATCCGCATCGGCACCTACGCCCCTGTGCGCGTGGACGCATCGGTCGAGTACGTGGCAGAGATGCTGCCCAACCGCCGCTTCGCCCTGGCCACGAAGACGCCCTTTGCCCTGGTGAACTTTGACGATGTGGCCAACGCATCCGAGTCGGTGCGCAACGTGCTCCTCGAAGTGGCCCAGAGCAACCGCTACTCCGGCGTGATGGACATCGGCAACTCCATGGTGACCTTCACCGGCAACATGGGTTCCGAAGACAACACGAACACCCAGTCCGAGCAGTCCGACGCTGAAGTCACCCGGATCTTCAAGGTCCGCGTGCGCGACACACCCAAGGATTGGGCCGCACGAGTGGCATCGAAGTACGCCGAATCGGGGGACGCCCTCTTCTCCGCCTTCATCCACAAGTACGGCAACGACGACGGCGTGTTCCGTGAGCCCATTGGCGACGGCCGCAGCGCGCGCGGCACCCCCAAGCCGAACTCGCGTTCGCTGGAAAACGCCATGGCCAAGACGCTGCCCTACTTCATGATGGCCAAGGCCTCCAACGCCAGCCCTTCGATCTTCGTGAAGGAAATTGAAGACGTGGTCAAAGGTACGGCTGGCGCCATCGTGGCCACCCGCTACACCAGCTTCATGACGTCGATGCTGACCGACGCCATCCCTTTGGCCGAGCAGTTGATGACCAAGGGTGAGCTGGACATCAAAAAGTTCGAGAAAAACATCGGCAGCGAGACCAAGAGCTCCGAGCAGGACTTCGCCTTCCGCTTCGGCGCGGCCATGGCCGATTCGTTCATCGAGCGCATCGCCCTGTCCCCCGAGGCCATCAAGGCCAACGACTCCACGGACAAGACCGCTCACTCCAAACTGATCCAGGAGAGCACAGACCGCCTGTGCACCGGCCTGGCTCTGATCTCACCCGGCATCATGAACTACACGATCTCCCGTGCCATGAGCCGCATGGGCTCGATGTCCCGCCTGGGCGCCCTGGACGGCGTGGAAGTGAAGCTCAACCAGATGACCTGCGACGCCATGGCCCGCGGCTTTGCCGACTCCACCATCCGCGGCATCTGGCCCGACGCGCAAAAGGCCGAGAACGACTTCGTGAAGATGGTCGTGGGCACCAACACGGGCGGCAAGCCCAAGGCAGCCACCGCCAAGAAAAACCCCTGATCGGAAGCGGCACATGACTGCACCGATCAACACAAAAACCGTGCGCCGCGGTCGGCCCCGTCAGGCATCGGCCATGTCCTTTGCCCAGCTCGACCTCTTTGACATCGCCAACGGCGATGACGAGACCGCCGCGATGGACTTCCTCGGCCGCGCGGACAACGCCGTGGCCCACATGACCGACGTGGTGCACGCCATGACCATGAGCAACCCGCAGCTGGGAGCCATGGTTGCGGGGAACACCCACGACGTGTCGATGGCCATGTACCTGCGTGCGGGTGGTATGGATCTGGCAGAGGTTTCGGACTTCGTGAGCGAGAGCAGCGAGAACCCCAAGGCCGTCATGGCCATGGTGGCCATTGCCGACATCAGCCCGGAAGCCGCTCAGGCCTATGCCAAGGCTCGTGAGGAGCTGGGTGACCAGTTCGCCATGCCGCTGCCTGAGCATATCGACTCGGGTGAACAGCCTGGAGACCCGGAGGGCCTCCTTCAAGCCGACGGCGAAGCTCCTCTGGTGAAGAAGCGCCGCGCGCGCGGCGCCCGCACGGACAAGAAAACCGGCAAGGCACTGAAGACTGGCGACGACCTGGTCGCAGCAGATCCCGATGTGGCCGAGGTCGATGTTGATGACGATGGCCCCCTCAGCGATGAGCCGGCCTTGGCGCAGGACGACCTGGCGCGCGAGGAAGTGCTGGCCAAGAAAGCCACGGCCGAGCACTACAGGGCGATGCAGGGCCTGATGAACCGCCTGCGCGGGGACCGCTACGCGCCTCCGAGCCATGCACACGCGTTGGAGCTGGGTCAGAGAATCCAGGCTGGTGACGAAGAGGCACGGAACGAGCTGGTCGAGCGCAACACGCGTTTGCTGGTCCGCCTGGCCGCGCGCTTTCGCCACACCGGTCGGTCGCTGGAGGATCTCTTTCAGGCAGGCTCCTTTGGCCTCATCCGTGCGGCCGAGAAGTTCGACCCCACCAAGGGCTTCGCGTTCTCGACCTATGCGGACGCATGGATCCGCTCCAGCATCAGCCGTTACTTGGCCGGTGACGAGATCATCCGCACCCCCACCCACATCCGCGACCAGGAGTTCTCGGTTCGCAAGCGTGCCCGTGAAGCCACGAACGCTGGCGATCGCGCGCTGGCCGAGCGCCTGGAAGCCCAGGCAGATGAGATGAAGCGCCAGCGCCCGACGGAGAACAACTTCTCCAGCACGGACGCGAAGATCTTCGGCGAGGGTGACGACCGGACCATCAGCGATCTGCTGGCCAGCGAGGAAATGGGCCTGGACCAGGCGCTCGAAGCCAAGAAGCTCGTGGCCTGGTTGCTCAAAGCCTCCAACGGCACGATGAACGAGATGCACGGCGAGGTCTTCCAGATGCGCCTGGGCTTGCACCCCGACTACGAAAACCAGCCCCTCTCCCTGGTGGAGATCGGCGAGATCTTCCAGATCTCACGTGAGCATGTTCGCGTGGTCTTCGAGAAGGCCCTCAACGAGGTGCGCGCCGACGTGGTCCGCTGGGCCAAGGGCGAGGAGAACCTACCCGACAACTTCTTCCCCATGCTCAAGGCCATGGCCGGGCGAAGTTGACGCCAACCCCATGAACTCACGCCCTCCTCCGAGGGCGTTTTTCTTCCTCCATCTCATCAACCCACCCAAAAGAAGAACATGGGCGCACCCGAACTTTCGTCTTCATGTGCTGTGGCCGAGGCCATCAACAAGGCACGCGAGCAATATGCTCATCTCAAACGGGAATCCTTTTGGCTGAACTCTTTCGAGGAGTTCAGCGTGCTTTGGAGCTTGCGGAATAGCGATCTCATTGAGCGCGGACATCCAATGGAGCAGTGGATCTGGCGTCAGCGGAAGTTCAACCGCCAAGGGCTACTGGCCGATTGGAAAGTTGCCCTACTCGATCAGATCGGATTCCCGATGGTGGGCTCTCGTATCAGTGCCCAGGCAGACGATCTCGATCATGCGAAGTCACTTGTGGCTTTCTACCGAGAGCACGGTCACTATTGCCCTTCCGTGACCATTGGTGGAAATGCACTACGGCACTGGGTTCGCAAGATGCGGGACTCGAACGGGGCGAGGGGTCTGTACACAGGAACCGGGGAATCTGCAAGGGCTGCGGATGCGTTTGTCCGATCGGAGATTCCAGAATTCTCCTGGGCAAACACCATCAAATCGTTCCACAACAGGGCAATAGGCCTCACCCATAACGGCTACCAGAAATCGATCGGTCGAAAGCCCCACCACTATGGACCATCTTCACGGGTCGCATACGTCGTGAGGATGGCAAAAAAAGCGCTGGAACTTGGTCACTTGTGCCCGGTGAACACCGCCATCGCTGAGTACTCGGCCAGCTATGGCGAGCCTGAACTCACGGAGTTTGCTGATAGGTCGGCTTTTTTTCAGCAGCCTGTTGCGGTGCACCTCGCTGATGAGGAATCAGAAGTCGATTTTCATCCGGGAACTGCATGGTGGATCGTCGGGGCGCGTGAGGTTGATGTAGAAGGCTGCAGCCGGCTGAGAGTTCGTCTTCATTCGCAAATGCCGCCGGCAGGACAGAAGGTCTGCCTGAAAAAAGAGATCGACCTCGCCTATTCAAGCGACATGGTGTGGGGCTACACGTTCTATGGCGATCGCTACTTCGCCAGCATGCAGGACGCGAACGACCCCAGGCGCAGCGTGCTTCTCTCCTACGACGTCTTGGTGGCGGACCAGACCCATCCCAATGCACTGCCCGTCCAGTGGCTTGGTTGTGCAGACGCATCACGTGTTTTTGAGCCGTTTGACTGGGGCGCTTACACCCAACCAGAGACGATCCCGATCGTCGTCAACTCCATCGCTTACCAAGGATGTTCAGCCTTCGCACACAACTTCGAGGACTTGGCGGCCTACGTGAGTCAGCGGCACATTGAAAAGCCGGGCGAGGTTCCGCATCTTGGATGGGGGAAGGACTACAAGATGTTCAAAACGGTCGAGCATTTTGTTCGACGTGCAAGTTCCTTCGTTCTCCCTTTTTCACACGCTGATCGTCTATCCCAACTGAACTTCACCTGGGGCCGCCCAGTGTTGCATTCATCAGACTTTCCCGCGTTGAGGATTGGTCGAATCCGACGATGAGCGAGACTGGCTGTCAAAACACGTATCCAATTGAACGACTCATGAAAAAGTCATCCCTCAAGAAGCCCGCCACCCTGCCCGACCCCGTTATCGCGTCGGCCGGCGGCGCCACGGTCAAAGCATGGGTCGACAAAGACGAGTGGATTGATGGCGCCCCACCCGAAGGTGTGCCCAAGCGTTTCTTCGTCAACGCGATCGTTCAACGCGGGATTGGCAACAGCCCCATCGAGGTGGACGTTCACGGGCTGAGCTCTTCTGAGATCGCCGATCTGGCTGCCGCCCTACGGCTGGCAGCCATGACGACTGAAGGCCGTTGACACACCCGGGAGTGAGTATCAGCCCGGCCTGACCATCGTGTTCCAGTTGTGGACGGGGTCAGCAACGAAGGTGAGGCCGACCGAGTTGGCTATATCGACATCGACCTCTCCCCCTTTGGGCGCACGAGTCTCTCGATCCCACTTGAACATGGCCACCAGCCAACCACCCGGAACCGCGGCTCGATAGGTGATCACCTGGCTGGTGCGTTTCTCCGCAGGCCCGCCGGCTACGTTGCTGAATTGGTCAATCTGCTGCCAGTTGAGAAGGTCCATGCGGTCTCCGGTGTTGTGTATCGGAAGAGCCTCGCCCAGTCGGCGTCAGCGCACGAAAAAGGTCTCGAGGAAGAACTCAGTGCACACCTCTGCGGAGTTGCTCTCCTCAGGTTTGCACGGGCGCGTTCGCGTCGCGGTGATGGTTGTTCGCTCCTCCCGGAATAGCTTGTTGCCGGGGGGTTGAACCGGGATGGTGCCGACCCGTGCCAGCTTCGGGTGGCCAACAGCGCTCTCCGATGACTTCAGCACGACCACCTTCAGGCCGGCCTTGGACAGGAGCGCTCCATCAGTCGATTGGGCACTGACTAGCGGCGCCACGAGGAGAGAACCCAGGACAACTGCAAATGCACGCATCGATAACCTCCGAGTGCGTGGATTCTGGAGGCGGGAGCGCCCGGTGTGCAATCCCCCATTTGTGCAGGCGGTGCAGGCGCGAAAAGTCCGTCATCACCCCCAATTCACTTCTCGGGGTCGAATCCCACTGCGGGAATAATTCACGCGAGCGGCACATGAGCAGTCAAATCAGAGCCCGTATCAGTGGGTAATCGAGCATGATTCATATGACTTTCTCCCGCCCCGTCAAAATCGAGGCCACCAACTATTCAAGGGATTCATGAAAATCGTCTACGCAACCCTCTTCGCTTTTTCCGCGCTCATCGCATCGGCGGCGCATGCTCAGCAAAGCTGCCGATCTGACGGTTTCGGCGGCTTGCGCTGCAGCGACGGAAGCTCGACGCGGCCAGATGGATTCGGGGGGTATCGCAACAGCGATGGATCCTCAAGCCGGCCAGATGGATTCGGGGGTTTTCGCCACAGCGACGGATCTTCCACGCGGCCAGACGGATTTGGGGGCTACCGCCACAGTGATGGGAGCTCCACCCGTCCTGATGGCTTTGGGGGTTTCCGCAACAGCGATGGCACCTCGTGCAGGTCCGATGGTTTCGGCGGGGTGCGCTGCAACTGACATGCAGGGCGTTACGCCCTTACAACCGGCATGTCTTCCCACCGGGTTGTGTACGCCGGCGTGCGGCGCTCCTGCTTCATCATCCAGTTCCGCGGCTTCGCACCCAGATTGGCCGTGCCCAGCTGCAGCGTGCCGCGGCCGTACCGGTCGTTGACCTTGTCCAGCGCGTCCATCAGCCGAGGTCGCGCCGTCGGCGCCTGGTCATCCTCTTCAAGGTCGAGCTCAAACTGAACCCGCGAGGCCGGGGCCAGATCCAGCAGCATGACGCCGGCCTTCGCATAGTCGAAGCCGGGTCTGTAAATGGCTCTCAGGCCCAGCAGAACGGCCCCGACGATCGCCGGCGTGTCCGCAGAAGGGGTACGCAGTGGCACGGTCACTGAGTTGCTGTACTGGGGCGTCTGACGAAAGGGGCTCGTTCTCAGGAACACCAGGACCTGGCCAGCAGCACTGCTCTGGGCGCGCAGCTTCACGGCCGCCCGTGACGCGAAGTCCGTCACCGCCTCCTGCAGCTCCACGAGATCGCGCACAGGCGCCCCAAACGATCGGGTGCATGCGATCTCCTGCTTGTCTGGAGCAACGTCCTCGATGTCGACGCACGACTCTCCCTGCAGCTCACGAACCGTTCTCTCGAAAATGACACTCCATCCGCTGCGAGCGGCCGCGGGGCTCATGCGCTTGAGATCCAGCACCGTGTTGACGCCCTGCTCCTTCAGCTGCGCGGCGATGCGCCGGCCCACGCCCCACACCTCCCCCACGTCGGTGGAAGCCAGAAGAGCATCGAGCTGGGAGGAAGGGAGGCGGGAGAGGTCGGCCACCTGGGCGAGCTCGGGCGGGTAGCTGCCGGGTTTTCTCTCGGCCTGCTTGGCGATGTGGTTGGCGAGCTTGGCCAGCGTCTTGGTGGGCGCGATGCCCACGCACGTCGGGATGCCCACCCACTGGTGCACTCGAGCTCGGATCGCCCGCGCGCGTTTGGTGATGTCACCCGGAATTCCGCTGACATCACTGAAGGCCTCATCGATGGAGTAGACCTCTTGGCGATGCCCCAGTGCTGCGGCCAGGCTCATCATCCGGGAGGAGATTTCCCCGTACAACTCAAAATTGGGGCTAAGCGCTACCAGACCCGCACTCTCCGCCAGGTGCTTGATCTGAAACCATGGCGCGCCCATCTTGATGCCCAGGTCCTTGGCCTCATTCGAACGTGCAATCGCGCAAGCATCGTTGTTCGAAAGGACCACACAAGGACTGGATCTCAGCGAGTGCCGGAACACCCTCTCACAGGAGACGTAGAAGTTATTCCCGTCCACCAGAGCGAAGAGAGGCGCGGACATGGCCAGGCATCAGGCTTGGAACTGCTTGATCGCAGCAATCACCACGCCCCAGATCTCGATCTCCTGGCCATCCTTGGGGATGATGTCCGGATAGGTGGGGTTGGCCGCCTTGAGCTTCATGCGGCCGTTGCGCAGGTGCAGCTGCTTGCAGGTGAAATCACCATCCACCACGGCGATGACGACCATGCCGTGGCGCGGCTTCACTGCCTTGTCGACCAGGAGAACGTCTTTGTCGAAGATGCCGAGATCGCGCATCGACTCACCGCTTACTCGCATCGCATAGGTTGCCTGCGGATGCACCACCAGGCGGTCCATGACGTCGATGCGCTTGGCTGTGAAGTCAGCCGCCGGCGAAGGGAATCCGGCGTGGACGCTGGTAGCCAGGTTGAAAGCCAGCACGGGCTTGGAGTCGACGAGCTCAGGATCGCTCAGGGAAAGTTCGGACACGATGGGGCAGACGTTTCATCTCGGGCTGCCCATGATACTGTTTATTCGTACAGTACGCTCACACGACGTTTTTCCATCGAAAAATTGCTTGTGCTGAAACAGCAATTACCGGCAGACAACTGCATAGGTACCCCATAGGGCGCAGCGACTCCCTGCTGGGCTTACAGAGCCACCATAGGGACTGGGTAAAGCAGAGTGCAGGCTGTAGCCGCCGCCAGTAGCTCCTTGACCGCTCCACTGATCCACCGGCTGCTTTGCGATGAAGCTGGCGTCGTAGAGGTAGAAGCGAATGGTGTTTCCTGGTTTCGCGCCTCCAAGCGCGCCAATGGTGCTTGTTTTGAGGACTGAAAAGTATCCAGCCCTAGAGTTGTTCATCTGGGGCTGATCCCAAACCACGATATCACCGGGCAACGTCCCCAAAGGTGCCGTGCATCCGCCATTGCTGGTCAAAACCCAGGAGCCAGCGCTGCATGTAAACGCAGCAGAACCCGAACCACCCGAGGTACTCGACCTGGCATGCTGCTCACCACTATTGGCCAACGGGAATGCAGCCGAACAAGTCGCACTACCCACCCAGCTCAAGGTACCGGCAGCACATGTTGAAGCCACGCATGTCGCTCCCGCTGAAGGAGTTGCAGCCCACGTGCCCATGCTGCACGAGAAGCTTGCCGATCCGACCACCGGCTGCACGCTGTCGGTTCCAGATGCGCTTGCACCGGAGAAAGCCGAGGGGAACGAAGCTGTGCAGGTTGCACCGCCGATCGTCCAGCTTTTGGGTCCTGCTGCACACGGCGGATCTCCTGCGACAACCATGGAAGACGGCTGTGCAACTGAGTTGCTGTTGATGCTGAGGTTGGAACCCGTCGCGTTCACGGAAGCCCCCTGCTCTAGCCCACCCACCGGCGATTGAACTTGCACGGTTGAGTCCTCTGCCGGGGCGCCGACGCGTTCTTGTGCCCACACGGTACCAGTCTGTGTGTTCGACCGAATGACGATGGGAGGCGCCTCAAGAACCTGAGCCAGCAAGCTGCTGGCGATCGAAGAAAGGAGCAGAACCTGAAAGGTCTTCGAGATCATATGCATGGACTTCGCTGTCATTGCAGCTCCAGTTTTTTTTGGCTGAGCACAAAGAAATGACGCCACTAATGTGGTGTCATTCTCATATGTGATACATCCTACACATTTCTAGGTAATGTGCATGGTCGTTTCAACGGGCTCCATCGCCGCGCCAGATGACTTTCCAGTAGTAGGAGGCGAATGCTTTGTCGACAATGTTCGTGATTGGATTTGTCTCCGGCCTTGCGGCGCCGGCCTCGATCACGCTCAAATTCAAGGGAAGCCCGCGAATCCAGATGACAGAACGACCATCTGGATAGACGTCGACGCGCGCGTTCTGGTTCTTCACCTGCTCTATGACTGTCCACATGGCCCTTGGATCAACCGAGCTCTTGTCCAGGTTCGCCAGAAGCACCTCAACCACCTGGAAGCTCGCGCCCCTGGGGATCGACATCAGCACCATCCCACTGTTGGTACTGCCAGTGATCGTCCCGTAGAGGGTGATCGGTTTTTCAAGGGCGTTGCGTCCGAGTACAACCCGGTAGCTCCAATACGCCACCTGGCCACCGGCGCGGATCCGGGTCTGCAGGTCTGTGGCTCCCACCGCTTGCATCATCGGTGATGCAGGCATCGCCATGATGATGGCCAACAAGGCGGCGAGCCCCGCGGCCGTCAGCGACATCCATGCAAGTGCTGGCCGCGCCTCACGAAAGTCGTCAAACCATTCAAGAATTACCACGCAGCACTCCGATGCGGTCTTTGATCAGCAGCTTCTGGCCGCCCAGGTCGATGGTCACTTCGCCGTTGCTGGCTTGCATGAGTACGGGGGTGATCGTCTGACCATCGGCGTCGGAGAATGAGAGGCCCTGCATGGGCTCACCTTCGCGGAAGAAGGCCTCGCCCACAAAGATGCCCTTGAAGCCGTATCCGCTGATGGCGAACTTCTGGCTGAAGATTTCGGCGCGCGTGAGCTTGACGACCCTCTCCATGGCCACGAGTGCCTGCGGATCTGGCTGGGCTTCCTTGCCGAAGATGTCCTCCACGGAGCCCTCCTCCACCGCGGCCTGACGCGCCGTGGCCTGGACAACCCAGACGGGATAGATCGTGCGCTTGGCTTCCTCAACCACCGTCGAATCGGACTTCGTCACCGTCTTGATGGGTGTGGCGCGCAGCCGGGCGTTGACTGTTTCGCCCAGCTTGAACAAACCGACCACGCAAACGAGGATGGCCAGGGTGACATAGAGAACGTAGTTCCCACTCTTGATTTTGTTCATGGGTCAGCTCCGGGAAAGGAGAACACAGAATTCGCCGAGATTGGCAGTCGGCACCTTTTTGTCGCCGAGGACAACGATGTTCTTGATGGAGATATCGGGACGATCGGTCAGCGTCTTGATGCCGGCAAACAGCGTCCTGTAGTCCGGGGCGCTCACCTCCAGCGACTTTCCATCACCCACACCCTGGCTTCCCAGACAGATTTTGGTCAGGCCGATGTTGAGGTTGTTGTGCTTCACGGGCTCGACGGCCTGCACGCCCACGTCGTCGGTCTTGATGCTCAACCCCGCTGCATTCAGATTTGCCAGCTCGAGAAGACCACGAAGATCCTGAAGAGAGGTCTCTTTCGAGTAGGTCTTCCCCCAGGCCTCGATGCTCTTGTTCAGGGCTGCGAAGCTCTCGGTCCAGCGGTAGACGCTTTCGGTGACGTTGTGCTGCGCCTGGACCTTGTCCTTCATGACGCTCCAGGCACCATTGGCCTGGAATGCCGCCACCAGGAAGACGCCGATGCAGCCCACTTTGACGCGTTGCGCGATTTCGTTACTCATGAATGAAGCCCTCGACGTTGAATACCCGTTTTCCATCCTGCTCGCGCGCGCCGCCCATGGCCAGGCGCAAGGAGAGACCCGTTTGTTGGGCGACGCCCGCCATCACTGCTTCCGCCTGATCCAGGCCCGTGGCCGCCGACTTCGGCGCTGAAAGAACGAGCAACACGTCTGGTTCACGACCGCCCACACCGGATGCGTTGGCGGGAGAGCCGGGCATGGCTCCATTCGTTGCGCTTTGGGCATTCAGACCGATCTGGGCGGAGGAATTCGCGGTAGGTGCCGGGAGGTGCATTTCCATGATCCGCACCTCTTTGACCTGGGCCACACCGGCCGCGATCTCTGCCGCCTTGCGCGAAAGCACAGCCTGCTTTCGGGGCTCTTCCATGTAGAGCCGGCGTGTGTTCATGAGATCGAGGTATTCCGTGTTGATGCCGCCCTGCTTGCGGATCTCGGAGTTGTCGATCGCGATCTCGTAGTCGGCGCCTGCGGTTTGTAGACGCTGCCAACCCACGGTGACCGCACCCACATAGAGAGCGACCCCGGTCAATGCAATGCCAACTGGCACGGCGTAGCTCACGCTGTTGGTGGCTTGCGCAGCCACGCGCGAGTAGCGCAGACCACGCAAGGCGTCCCGGCCGACCCATTGGATCTCGGGCAGGTTCCACTGGGTGAGTGGCTCACCCTGGTAGAACGAGGCATCGTTGTACAGAGCCTTGTATTCCTCGACGAGCGATACCAACGAGTTTCGGAAGGTGTACGACTCGACGTGGGGCAACACCCGCTCGCTGTAAGCCTCCAGGCGGCCATCAAGGAAAACGAGCACATCCACGTTCACACCCGAGGAGGTGTGGGCCCCGCCGAAGAAGATCACGGGATCCTTGCTCTTGGTCCGGCGACCCCAGGCCAAGTACGCATCCACAGCGAACGCAAACCGCCGTCCTTTTTGGTTCAGAAGGGCCGGGTCAACGAAAACGCGCAGCTTCTTGGCGTCCTTCTTGTACTGATCCAGCAGGTTGCCGGAGGTGGCCCGGTCATCCTGGCGAACGAAGTTCTCGTGAGCACCGGAATCATCGGCCATGGTGGCAAACACCACCTCGCCGGCGATGATGGCCTTGGAGTCTTCCAGCGTTTCGAGGTCGGCCAGTTGGGCGACGACGGCATAGTCTTTTTTCATCCTGCAGTCCTTATGGCGGAGAAGATCTCCAGGTAATAGGCAGCCAAGGGGCTCGTGATCAGGAACGCAGAGACGGCAAGCGCCACCACGTTCAGGATCGCGATGAAGCGCTCCAGACTCCTGATCCCGTCCTTGATGAGTGCGGGGGCGACCCGGTTGAGCTCGCGGTCGATCTCACCGGTCTGCTCGCTCACGATGAAGGCGCTCGAGATGAAGAAGGGCCACCAGAGCACACGAGCGTCGTTGGGATTCAGCTTCTCCAGGTCGGCCGCATCGGAGAGGGAACGGTTGTTCACACCAACGTCCTTGGCGAAAGCATTGATGCTCTCCGCCAACGGGCCTGGCAGCACGGGGGCTGTGAATTTCAAGGCGTTCACGGTCGGGATGCCAGCTGAGACCATCATCGACATGTAATTCGCCCATAGGCCAAAGTACATGTTGCGCAGGGCCTCCTTGATGATGGGCACACCCAGCAGCGTCTCCATGACCATGTCCCGCGCGGCTTCGGTGCGAAGCCATGTGACCAGGAAGAACAGGCCGGCGACCACCCCAACGATCAGGAACACCCAGTTGGCGTGCACGAAGGTGGACAACATCTCGGAGAACTGGAAGACGAAGCTCGTGCTTTTCTTGCCACCCATGGACTTCGCGAGCATTGGCAGCACGAAGACCATGAAGCCCAGAAATACGCCCAGGCCGGCCAGGCCCATGCCAACCGGATACATCAGGCCCATCATCTTGCTGCGCAGCTGCATCTGGAGCTCGACGGTCTGCTCGATGCGCTCGAAAACCTCGCCGATCTTTCCCGACTCCTCACCCGACCGGATCACGGCGATCATGGTCTTGGGCCAGACCTCGCCAATCACATCGGATAGCTTGCCGCCGCCGGCCAGGAGGGCAGATGCGCGCAGCCAGAATTCAGTGTAGGCCGGCTGGAGTTGGCCCATGCGCTGCACGGCCTGTGTGATCGGAATCCCGGCATTGACCTGGTTGCCGATGGCGCCGGCCGCGGAGGCGACCTGTTGAAGTGACATCATGGTTGGGCGACCTCAGATCAGCACATCTTTGATGTCGATGCGCTTCTCGCGGAGCAGCTTCATGCTCGCCTGCAGAAGCGTGACCGTCCTGGCCTCGGCCATGACATCTCGGCTGTTCTTGCCGTTGAGCATCTCGATGGCGGCATCCTTGACCTTGCGGTTGAAAGGAAGCACCTCGTTGATGGGCACCATGCCGTTGAAGCCCTCGTAGTTGCACGCCTTGCAGCCCACGGGGTTGTACCGGGCCAACTTATCGGGGAGGTCGGCTTGCTCTCCCACAGAGTCGATGTACCTGGAGAACATCTTGTAATCGGCTTCAGTGGTGTCCTCGACGGTGTGGCACGCAGTACAGAGCAGCTTGATCAGGCGCTGGGAGATGATCATGGAGATCGACTCGATCAGCTGGAAACGCTTGTCCTCGGGGACCGACTTGGCCAGCACGTCGTAGCCCATCAGGGTGTGGTTCGCGTGCAGCGTAGAGAGCACCAAGTGGCCGGTGGTTGCCGAAGCCACGCAGAGTTCGGCGGTCACCGTGTCGCGCACCTCACCCACCCAGATCATGTCCGGGTCATGGCGTTTGATGGCCTTCAGGATGATGTTGAAACGGTCCGACTCATCGGCAGCCAATTTGGCTGGTGGCGCGTTGATCTGCGTCACGCCGGGCACAAGCCGTTCGATGGGGTCTTCAACCGAAAGTCGCTTCTGGCTCTCGCCAAAGAGCTTCACGTGCTCACCGATCGCGCCAGCAATCGTCGTCGATTTACCCGAGTTGGTTGGTCCCACCACCATCACCAGGCCCTGGGACATTTGCATAGCAAAGCTCAATTGCTCGACCACGGTTGGATCCAAGCGCAGGTTCTCCAGGTTCACGGAGGCTTCCGTGCGCGGAAGCAGACGGATCGAGACCGAGGTCAGGTTTTTGATGGAGCCCAGGTGGTTCAAGGGGATGAACGAAAGCCGCAAGAAGGCTTCGCCGACCTGGGAGCGGTAGGTGATCTGGCCATCGGTGGGAACGCGCTGGACGGTGTTCGATGGGTTCGCGCCCGACTTGGACATCAACAGGTTAACGATCTGACTGGCCAGCTCCGAGGACCAGGTATCGGCCACCACTTTGGGCCGCATCATCTGGCCGAACTTGCGCATCTGAACCACCATTTCCCCGTTGGGGTTGGGCAGCAAGGCAATGTCGTTGGCGCCCTCGGTCAACGCGTGATCGAGCAATCGGCTGACGGCGCGCGCCTCTTCCTTGCGGTTTTCGCTGCTCTCGGAGTTCCAGACGTTCGCAGCCTCACTGCTGCCACCGCTGGCACTCAGGCTGTGCATCTCCTTGAGGACGGATGAAATTTCGTCACGCAGACCTACCGCGAGACCTGGCTCTTCGCCCAGCGCTTTCAGGATCGGGTCGTTGGCCCGGTCTTCGCGGCCCATCGACTTGAACTTGAGCAGCCCGTTGACGGAGGCAAATACAAGGACCGGCGAGATATTTTCGATCACCATCACGGCCGCATCACATTCGTCGGCGCGCTTGAGCGCATCGGGCTCGCGCATGACCGAATGAACGGTCATCATGCTCAAGTCTTCGTAGTGCGGGATGTTGCTGACCAGTGCCAGCATCTTCTCCACAGGAATGCCGGCGCTGGGCTCTTGCTGTGCGACCCACTGGATGACCGAAGTCGTCTCAGGGCGGCGCGCCATCGCCCGCTCCATCTGCTCATGGGTGATGTAGTTGAGGTGAACCAGCAATTCACCAGCCGGGATGTTGCGCGCCATCAGCAGCGCCTTGCACATCTCGATCACCGACTTGGGCGGAAGCGTCCATCCCAGGTCGGCGGCATGCTTCAAGGCCTCGTGGTTCTGGGCATCCTCGACAACGTGGGAGTCAAAATCGCTCATGGCGCTCTTTCTGTTTGTGTGGCCGCTGGACGGCGGTCAAAATGCTGTGTTGAGTATATCGCATACGCATGTCGCTGCCAACTTTTGATCGCGATGTTGGCGATGGCGTTGCTGGACGGCAGCAAGGTCGCTGCCGGCGGTCACAGGCCGGTGAGATCGAGCTCCGCGGCCACGCGCACGGCCTGGCCGCCTGCATTCACCAGCGGCGACTCGGACACGAGGATGACCCGCTTGTTGGAGACAAACTGGTAGCCGATCGGCCCACCCCAGATGTCGAACATGTCCTGGCACTCAATCGGGACCGAGTTCATGTAGACAAAAGTACCTGTGCAGTTGTTGGCGGCGCCCAGGTAGTTCACGAGCGCGGAGACGCGGGTGATGCTCGATGCACCAAGCGCGCCACCTGAGAAGTTGCGGTCTGGCAGCGCCTGGACGGCGTTGTAGTGCGACGCAAGTTTTTGCAGCAGCATGCTCATGCGTGCACGCTGTTGCGAAATCTGTCGATTGAAGTCCTGTCGGGACTCTTCGCGGTACCACTTGCTTGACATCTGCCCGCACCAGCTCGAGGCTGTGGTGGCAGCGCCTGTGCCGCAAGTATTGATGGCCAAGTAGTCGGTGGAGCTCAGTCCATCGGTAGGGTTGCGCATGAAAAGCGCGGTGCGCGTGTAGCGCCAGACGCCGTCATTGAGGGTGCCGGAGCGGGCATAGCCCTGCCAAGCGTCCATTGAGGATCGCAGATGTTCTTTGCCGGCCGTTGTGACCAGCGCGTTCAGGTCTGCCGGATAGGCGCCGGTTTCGCGGTGAAATTCCGCTACCGCCGACGCCATTTCCTGGACTTGATTCTCTTTGACCATGTCGCGGTAAGTCTGCCCCACCGTGCGGTAGGTGCCGGCCGAGCCATCGAAGATGGCCATCAACCAGAACCCCAGAGCAGCGACAAGCATTGGCAACATGGTCTACCTCCTGCAAGCGCTTAGATGCGCTTGATGATGGTGATGCTGCGCGAGCCCGCGCTCGGCGCGCTGTAGCTGTACGCGCCCGTGGTCGTGGCGCCTGCGGCCAGCGTGTCCGCGGTGTTGTCGTAGCGCTGAACGATGTTCAGAACCAACGTGTCGGGCACGTTCGAGTAGGTCACAGACAGTGGGGCCGTGCCGCCTCCGGTGATGGTCACCGGGTAGTTGGCGATCGAGTAGTTGCTGCCGCTGCCCAGAGAGATCTCGGTCAACGGGAGAACGCGCGATTGCGTGTAGCAGGCCTGGTAGGCGGCGTTGATGCCGGTGCCGCCGAAGACGACGTCTTCCATGTCGCCGATGGGCGTGGTGGCTACAGCCGAGTTCGTTCCGCACTGCTGGTTGATCATCTGCCAGTTTTGTGCGATGGAGTTGGCCGAGCGCACCAGCAGCTGGGCGTTGGCGCCATCACGCGAGCCGGTGATGCTTGGCGCTACGATGGCGATCAGCACGCCGATGACGGCCACCACCACAACGAGTTCGATCAGCGTGAAGCCCTTCTGGGCAGCTTTGCCGATGCGGGTGAATTTGGTACGAAGCGATTTCATCGAAAGTTCTCCTGGATGGTTGGGAGGTTGAGGATCAAGTCACGAAACGACAGATTTCTCTGCCACAACGCCTGCCGTTTAGAACGTCAGAACGATGTTGTCTGCGGCCACTGCAGTGGGTGCTGCGCCCGTGCTGACCGACTTGTTGATGCGCAAAGCGCCATAGTGGGGAGGCGCGTTGGCTGTGCCTGTGCCCGAAGGGTCGTAATCGCGGCAGTACTGGATGGCTCCGCCCCAGGCGGTGCGCGCAAACTCTTCCGGAGCCAAGCCCACGGTCAACAGGATCGTGGTGCTGGTGCCCAGCGTGTACCAGCCGTCCCGGCAACCCTGGTTTGTGGCGGGTGTGGCACCTGTCAGGGAGCCAGCCGCGGATGCGCCAAGCTGGTTGGGGAACCAGTTGGTCTGGTCACCGGCAGCGGCTGAGATCTGTCGAGCACGCAGGTAGCCCAGCATCACGTTGCGGACCTTCTCCAGGCGCTCGGTCGAGCGGGCCAGCATTTCCTTCTGCACTGGCAACGAGGAGACGAACTGGACGCGCCCATCGGTCCCGGTCGTGGCGTAGCTGGCGAAGTTGGCCGAGGTCAGCGCGGGGCTCACGCCTGGAATACCTGTTGCCGCCGTTGGGTTGCACGAGGCTGTTCCCATCGAGCACTGGCTCAGGAACAGTGCGCCGAAGTCATAGTTCAGCGTCACCAGTGGACCACTCTGGAAATAAAGCGGGATGTCGATCGTGGGCGTGGTGATGGTCTGGTAGACCCGCACCATGCGGGCGGCCGTGCCGTCGTCGTTGATCTCGTTGACCTGGACGCCGGTTTGCGTCAGTGCCTGCGTCAGGGCTGCACCTTCAACGGTGGCATCACCTGGGTTGAAGATCGTGTTGTCGTATCCACCGCCGGTGTACGGAGCCGGCAGGCGGCCGGTTGGGGAGGTGTTGCGCGCGAAGTCGCTCAGGCCTTTGGCAATCAGCTGATTGTTGAGGTTGTGCTTCTCGTTGTAGGCCTGGCGCTGCGAGGCGAGCAGCTCCCCCAAGACCGGAGCCAGGATGGCCGTGACGATGCCGATCACGATCACAGTGACCAACAGCTCGATCAGGGTGAAGCCGCGCTGAGTGGTGGTGCGAAGGGAACGTGTCTGCATGTTGGGCAATCCGGGGGTCATCGATCCAGAGGGAGTTCGGGCAATCACTTGCGCTTGTTGACGGACACGCGCAGAGCGAAGTAGTACGTCTGCTTGGTCTGCGTGGTCTGCTTGACACCGAAGATGCCGGCGCCAACAGGACCGTTTTGACCGGGCAGGCCGTTGGCATTTGTGGTGCCGGAGTCTTCGCTCTGGCCGCCGACCACCACCAGGTCACCATCACGAAGCAAAATCTCGCCGGAGAGGTTCTGGCGGGTCACGATTGGGATCGCAGTGGGCACGGTCACCGAGTTGTTGCCTGCCGTGATGGTTTGCTGGATCGTCTTGGTGCCCGACTGCAGCGCCTGGTTGAGCGTCAGCTGAGCGCGGATCAGGCCGGTGCTCACGTCGATGCGCGGGTTGATGCGCAGCTCGGTGCCGAAGTCCACCGGAATCAGGTTGTTTCGAGTGGCTGTCACCGGAGCACCGGTGCTGCCGGCCACGGCTTCCTGGCTGATCGTGTTGTAGTAGTCGGTGAACTTCTTGCTGAAGATGCCCGGCACGCCAGAGGTGGTCGTGATCAGGGGGCGCTGGACCACGCTCACATTGCCCTGCTCGGACAAGAAGGCGTTGAAGATCTGCAGCGCGTTGCGGCCGTTGTTGTAGGTGGCGCCTACCAGGGCACCGCCCACAGGCTGGTTGGGCGCCGTGAGGCTGGCCAGTGCACCGGCGGCGGTCGAGAGAGTCAGGCCACCCAAGGCATTGTTCTGGACCACGAAGCCGAACTTGCCGCTGGCAAACGAGGCAAACGCATTGAGGTCGATGCCCTCGGAATCGTCCTTGTTGGTGGTCACCAGGATGACTTCACCGGAGAAGGTGATGTCGGTGTTGTACATCTCCTGCACACGTTTGATGTAGGTATCCAGGTCGTTCAGGATCCAGGTAGGTGCCTGCACTGTGACCGCCCCGGTCTCAGGGTTGATCGAGTAGCTGCCGATCTGGCGCTTCACGAAGCCGTTTTCATCGGATGGAGCATTCGCTCCAGGCGAGCCACCGGCAGCCGAGGTCGACTGTTGTTGCGAAGGCTGCGGACCGAAGCCGGGGGGCGCGACGGGAGCAATTGCCTGCGGCAAGGGCGGCACGTTCATGCCGGCACCGCCCGCAGGTGCCGCGCCGGCGTCCTTGGCCGCCATCTCGCGCGGAACGAGCACGCTCAAGCGGCTTTCCATTTCCTTGGACAGGCTCGCCCAGAAATCATCTTGCGTGCTCACGCCGGCGCCTGCGCCGGCCACATCGGTGTTGACCTGAGTGGCACCGCCGTTGAAGGCTTGGCCACCAGTGGAGCCGGAGCTACCAGAGTTGCCCAGAGGGTCGGTGGTGGAGCCATTCGCCAGGACAGAGCCCTTGGCGGCTTCGGCCGAGAAGTTCGATTTCCTGTTGCCGATGTTCAGATACCAGCTGCGCGAAGACATCGGTCGGATCACGACCACTTTGCGAACGTCGTCGACCACAAAGTCCAGGCCGGTGGAGCCCAGAATGATTTTCAGGGCGGTTTCAGCATCCGTCTCGTTGATGCGGCCCACGAAGCTGTAGGCGTTGAGTTTGAGGTCGGAAGAGATGTTCACGCCCTGCGCGGCGAGGCTCTCGACCACGGAGGCCAAGGTGATCGGCGAGCGAACGTTGATGGAGACCTTCTGGCGCTTGAGCCACTCGCTGCCCTTGGCGTTGGCCATGTGGGTCACTGGCGTGCGGGTGCCGCGGATCTCGGTCACTCGGGAGGCAACCACCAACTGACGTGGCTGCTCCATCGCGGGCTGTGCGGTTCGCTCTTTTTGCTCGATGTCCTTTTGGACCAGGGCATGGTTCGAGGAGCATCCAGCAGCCAGAACGGCAGCGGCCATGGCCGAGAACTTGAGGATGCGGGCGGTGTTTTTGGAGGCGGCGTTCATCAGCGAATTCCTTCGTCACGGGTGATCAGGACCATTGGGGGCGTGTTGTCGGGGCGCAGCTCAGCACGGACCTTCACGTCCAGCGGCAGCGAGTTGAAGAGGCCGTAGATGGCGGTGCGGAAGTCGCCGGTGAAGCGGTTGCCCGCGTTGAATTGGTAGTCCTCGCGCTCATCCAAGCCCCAGACGAACTGCCATCCGGCGCGCTGCGACCACTCGGTCACGGCCGCGCGGATCGAACCACCGGATGCAATCACCCAGACCTTGTCGTCCGACTCGGGCGGAGAAATGGCTTGCGCGGCGAGCTCCGCGCCCTCCTGGCCCAGGCGCGCGATGCTCACAGGGGCGCTCGAGGAGGCGGTTGAAAACTCCACAGTGCTACCCACCACGTTTGGGGTCACAGGCACGCCCAGCAGAGCAAAGGTGCGGCCACTCTTGACAGTCAGGTCGCGCGGCAGACCGGTGATGGGACGGTTCGTCTTGAGGATGGCGCTCTCACCCACGATGGCCAGCACCGTCAAGGCACTCAAGGCCTCCTGCAGACGGGCCTGCTCAACGACGCCACTCGTTCCGATCTGGGATGTGGCCAGACGCATGTTCACAGTTGCCGGAGCTGCCGCCACGGACACATCCGCCTGCTGAGCGGCAGCGCCAAAGGAGGCCAGCGTGGCCAAAGCGGCT
The DNA here is from genome assembly GCA_001464865.1 of Burkholderiales bacterium Ga0074133. Classification (GTDB taxonomy): domain Bacteria; phylum Pseudomonadota; class Gammaproteobacteria; order Burkholderiales; family Burkholderiaceae_C; genus Acidovorax. Next base: position 99,822 of record LNEG01000009.1, on the reverse strand, counting down.
GCCAGGGAGGAGGAACGGGTTTTCATTTGGAAGCTCCGGTGGAGACACGCAGCGTGGTGCCGATGGTTGCGAGGTCCATTTGGTAACCGGCCTCGACGAGTTGAAGTTGGATCTGCTTGGCAGCTCCGAGGAAGTCGCCAGCAATCACCGAAGCTGGGCGCAGAACTGGAATGCGATCGAATTCGTAGCGCAGGCTCCAGCCTTGTTCGCGCGCCCAACGCCGCAGCACGCCTTCGACCGTTCGGTCGGTCACGTTGATGCCCCAGAAGCGGGGTTCGACGCTCGCCGGCTTCGTGACCACGGGGGCCGAGATCGGGGATGCGGTGATGGGTGCCATGGCCTGCGCACGTGCAGCCAAGGCGGGTGAGGCAATCACAGCCGGCAACACAGGCATCGGCGCGGCAACAACGGGGGCAGCAACAACTGGCGCGGCCACCACCACAGGGGCTGGTGCTGGCGCGGCGACAACAGCAGGCAACGGTGCTGCCGCCAATTGAGGGGCAGGCGCCGCCGAAGAAGTGATCGAGGGTGCAGGAGCCTGGGCAACCACCGGGGTGCCAAAGCGCAATGCCGCCGAGGGGATGCCACGGCTGATTGAAGCGGCCTCGAGCACCTGGCGAACCGCGTCAAGTGCCGAGGGGGATGCGCGGAAGATCACGATGTTGTCCAGGGCCAACGATCGGACCTCGGAAGCGCCAGAAGAGGTGAGAGACTTTTCGAAGCCGCCGCGATCCGATGCCAACGCCGAAGGGATGGACAACGAAAAGGTGCGCGTGCCGTCGATCACCAGGAGCCCGTCTTTGACCATCCAGAAGAAGTCGTAGGACTGGCCGAGTTGGTTGAGCACCTGCTCCAAGTTGCCGCGAACACCTCGAACAGCCACATCGGATTTCTTGTCGCTGAGCGGGGTCCGAATTGATGTGCTCAGGCCTTTGTCGGCCAGTGCAAGGTCCATTGCCATCTGAAAAGATGCGCCGGTCATGGACAGCGATGGAACCTCGATCTGGCTCACATCACCACCAACGGGTTCGGTTTGGAAGATAGTGAATATCTCATTCACAGTACGCGGTGCTGATTTGATGGCCACGGTCTCCAGACGAGGAGTTCCTTGGGCATGAGCCGGCGCGGCAAGCGCCATGGCCATGGTGGCCAGGGCGGATGCGAGCGCAATCCGGTTATGCATGTGATGTTTCAGGTGCTTCATCTTGAGGGGTTCACCACGTCGTTCGGTTACTGATTTGCGTAGAGTATATCTGCTGCACACGTCGTTGACAACAGACAGACGCGAAGTTCTCGGGTATCAGACGGATTTCGACATGCGTGCCTGTGTCGGAAATCACACAATGCGAGACGCCAACAGAGAATGGACAACTCACTGCTCGGTCTGCCGCAGGCGCAACAGAGAAGAACCAGTGCTTACCTCCCCTCGAGCGCCAGGCTTGGCCGACATCGAGCCTGCCTGATGGCTCAGCTTTGCAATGCGCTCCTGAAGGACTGTCGCTTCTTCAATCCGATCCCAGTGCCTCATCAGAGTCAGGCGTGCGCTCTCGATGAGCTTTTGGTTCTGCAGCTCCTCGCCTTTGGCGATCAGCGACTTCACTGCAGTGGCCGGGTCTCCCTGGATGCTGTGCTTCAAGGCTGCCTGGGCAAGTTTCAGAACCTGGGCGTGGGCACCACGAAGCAACTCAACATGTGCCGGATGCACCCAAGCGGCCCGGGTGAGCATCTCGGTGGCGCCGTTGGTCCCGCAAAAACGCATGCCGATGTCGGTCATCACCGACTCGGAGGTGGCCATGACGATGCCGCGCGCGGTAAGCGTCGAGATCGTCGTCACCAGGTTGCAAGCTGCTTCGAAGTCGAAATCATCGTCATGGCGCATGCCAGCAAGTGCCAGCAGCGGCTTGAGGCCATCACTGTCGCGCCCCTCGTTGAATGCGACCAGAGCGCTGACCACCTTGCTCATCCTTTCGAGTCGCACGCTTTGGGGCTGACCGGCTGCCGCGTTCTGCATGACCTTGGAGCACCAGGCGAGGTCTCCGGACTTCTTGGAGCGGAAGCTTGTGAATGCGAGAACCATCAGGGATTGATGGTCGAACAACCTGGAGCCGGCGGCTCGCTGGCTGACCTTCAGCAGATCTGCGCGCGCGTCTTCATCGTGTCCAAGATAGAAGGAGACCATGGCCTTCTTCTGTGCCCGCAGCACGGAGCCCGGCGTGGAGCGCAGGGACATTTCGTAGCAGTCAAGTGCTTGTTCCATATTACCTGTCTCGATGTGTGCGTGTGCCATGACGTCAAACGCGTCGGCGTAGTTGGTGTTGCCCTGGACCAGTTCTTCCAGAGTGGCGATGGCAGCCATGGGCTGCCCCATTTCGAGCTGGGAGCGAGCGATGCCGAGCTTGGCCCAGGGGGTGGTTTTGGCGTTGAGGATGGTTTTGTAGAGCTCCACCGTCTCGGGCAGCCGCTTCAGTCGGAGCATCAGCTCGGCGCCAATACGAGCTGAGAACAGCCAGAAATCTTGCCGCTTTTCGTAGCGCTCCATGCACATCCGGGCTGCGCGCTCGAAGTCCTGGGCGTCGATGGCCTTGAAGATGGGGGCCAGCACCAGCTTCCTGCGCCTGGCAGTGAGCACCCGATCGAAGAGAGCCGACGCCTTGTGGGGCTTGACCAGGAAGCCATCCAGAGCGGCCTCAGCTGCCTCGGCGACATCGCCGGCCGTGGCGGCAGAGGTCAGCATGATGAAGACCGTGGAAAACGGAATGATGGCTTCGCGCCTGAGGTCGTCCAGCAGCGCCTGGCCAGCCAGCGCCTCGTTGTCGAAGTGTTGCTCGCAGATCACGAAGTCGAATTCGCGCTGCTCCAGCGCCACGCGCGCCTCGGAGAGCTTGGCGCACTGGACCACCCGACCCACACCGAATTCGCGCAGCTGCTGGGTCAGGATGCCGCGGGAAAGCTGCGCTGGGTCGATGACAAGCGCGGTGGATTTGCTGAAGTCACGAAGCTCCAACTCCTGCGCAGCCGTGAGCGGGGCCTGGGCAGCAGCATTGGCTCGTTCAATGGTCTCTGTCACGGGTTGCCGCTCCTTGAAATGGTCGACATCTCCCCGCGATCAATCACTTCGGCGCACCGAAGCTGTGACAAAGTGCCGAGTTGTCGGCGTAGAAGATATCTGATATGCTTTGATTGTAGCCCACTGAGGGCTATCTGGCAGCGGAACCTCCCCACTTTTTTCCGCTGTTGATACCAATCGGGCCATGCCCATACACCCAAGGACTCGACATGCTGCATCTCAACCGCGTTCAACTGATTGGTCGTCTCGGTGAGGACCCTGCTCTGAGGCAGGTGGGCGACCAGAAAATGGTCACCTTGGACATGGCGACAACCGAGGTATGGCGTGACGCCGCTGGTGAGCGACGTGAAAACACGGTGTGGCACCAGATCGAGTTCGTTGGCCGCCTGGCCGAGATCGTTTCCGCCGGTGGCTACCATGGCGCCCGGGTTCTTCTCGAGGGTGCGCTGGTCACTGAGTCGATGGTCGATGCCGATGGGCGCAACCGCCGCGCCGCCCTCATCAAGGCCAAGTCCATGCAGTTCCTCGACCCCCGCCGCGCTGCCGAGATCAAGCCGGCTCCAGCCACCCAGGATCCTGCTGTGCTCGCCCAGCAGACGGCCAATGCCGGTCGCATCCCACCTGACCTTGATACGAATCCGGTTTCTGAGCCCGAAGCCCCGGTGGCCGCCCCGGCAGCCGCAGCAACCCCTGCTGCTGCTCCATCTGCTGCTCCAGTGGCTGCACCCCCCGCTGCTGCAGCGCCTGCGGCTCCCGCGCGCCGCTTCGTTCGCCCGGGCACTGCTCCTGTCCAGACTCAGGCCCCAGTAGCTGCCCCGGCAGCTGCGCCGGCGGCGGCACCCGATGCTGCTCGAGCCCCTGCACAAGCAACCGCGCTGACTCCCCCTGCAGCGCCCTCCCCCGCTCCTGCCGCACCTGCCCGCCGCTTTGTGCGCCCAGGCACCGCAGCCCCTGTTGCCGCCCAAGTGGCCGCCCCGGCTAACCCTCCTGTTGCCGCTCGCGCTCCCGCGCCGGTGGCCTCAGCGCCGGCCGCCGCACCTGCAGTCGCCGGTGCACAGCCCCGCCGCACCTGGGGCCGCGGCATCAATCAAGCTGCTGCCGCCGCCAACTCCTGATCCCGCAACCCCGAACTCGACTGCGCCCATGACGCCGGCTGCCGCATTGCCTCAGCGAAAGTCTTTGTTCGCGCGCCAGCCGGAACCCTTTGTGGAGCCTGTGGCGCAGCGCGCGCCGGCCGGCACCAAGAAACCCCGCAAGGCGCCAGATCCCGTCGGAAACGAGCTCGGTCGCCTCAAGCGCCTGGGCTTCAGCACCCTGGCCGAGTGCCTACTGAGCGCACCGAAGGAATACAAGGACTTCACCCAGCCCCAGGAGGTCGTCAAACCGGGTGAGCACCTGGGACGCCCGGTGTACTTCGTCCTGAAGATCGTGGGCCGGTCGATGTTTGATCGCGACGGCAACGAGACGCACTACCCGCCCGTTGCCTTTCGCCTCCAGCTTGACTGTGTTGATCGCAGGGGTTCGCCCCTGCGGGTCACCGCATTCGGCAACGTCTGGCCCTTCGTGGAGCTCGACCCCGACTCCCTGCTGCACGTCCATGGCGCCTTGGAAGAGTTCCGGGGCCAGTTGTGCCTGGTCAACCCAGTGGTTGTTCACCCGAAACAGCGCGGCACCGTGGCCACGATCTACAAGGGCAAGCAGGGCCAGGTTTCTGGTGACGCACTGGCCGCCGGCGTCGAGCGGGCCCTGAACCGCCTGGATGAAGCCAGCGTGCTGCTCCTGGCGCAGGCCGGGCTCAGGACATCCGAGTTCACCGCCCACTACAAGGTGGACGACCCCAAAAAGCTGCTGTACGCGCTGCACCGCCCGAAAACCCTTGCCCAAGGCCTGCGCGCGCGCAATATCGCGCGCCAGATGGCGCTGGACACCGTGGTGCGCCGCGCGGCAGCGGCCAAGTCGCGCCCGCCTGTTTCCGGCTCTGCCATCACCATCGACAAGGACTTTCTGGCCTCGCTCATCGCCGACCTGCCCTACCCGCTCACGGGCGACCAGGACAGGGCTGTCAACGAGATCGTGGACGACCTGAGGAGCGCATTTCCGATGCGCCGCCTGCTTTCTGGTGACGTGGGCACCGGCAAGTCGATCACGTTCATGCTGCCAGTGGCTGCAGCCTACGAGGCTGGTGCCGAGGTGGCCATCCTGGCGCCCTCCCAACTGGTGGCCGAGCAGCTGGCGCGCGAACTTCAGGAGCTTTTCCCCGGGCTGCCGGTCTGCCTGGTTCTGTCGGGAGCCAAGATCGGTCAGGGTGTCTGCGTGGGAACGACGGCCCTGCTCTCTGCAGCCAAGCGGGCGAAGAAGGTGTTCCAACTGGTCGTTGTCGACGAACAGCACAAATTCAGCGTCGAACAGAAGCTCGCCATGGTCGCTCGCGCCACCAACCTGCTTGAGGCAACGGCCACGGCCATCCCGCGGTCGCTCGCCCTGGTCAACTTCGGCGGCATGGATGTCTCGCTGCTGCGCGACTCCCCGGTGGTCAAGCACATCGACACCGTGATCGTGAACGATGAAGTCATGTCTGATGTTCATGACTTCATCACCAACGACATCCTGAAGCACGGTGGCCAGCTGGCCGTGATCTACCCGCTGGTGAACGACGCCGCAGAAGCTGAAGAAGGCGCTCGCCCAGCTCCGCGCCCGGCCTCCAAGAGTGGTGAGGGTCTTCAATCGGTCACCGGTGCTGCCCAGCACTGGGAGCGCCGCTTCCCCGGCCGGGTGGGCGTCCTTCATGGTCAGATGACGACCGATGAAAAAGGCGCCGTGATTGCGGCCATGCACGCCAAGAAGCTCAGCGTCCTGGTGTCGAGCTCGGTGATCGAGGTCGGGGTGACCCTGCCCAGTCTGCAGGCGCTATTGATCGAGTCCCCAGAGCGCTACGGCGTCTCCCAGCTCCACCAGATGCGGGGGCGCCTGGCGCGAAAGGGTGGAAACGGCACCTTTTTCCTGCATGTGGGCGCCAATGTCCAGCCTGAGGCCATGGAGCGACTGCGCTTGCTTGAGCAGTGCGGCGACGGGTTCGCGCTGGCCGAGCGCGACATGGATCTGAGGGGCTTCGGCGACGTGGAAGACGACTCGGCTTCGCAGACCGGTTCGGCGCGCACCCTGTTCCACGGTGTGGCGCTGACGCACAAGGAAATCCGCGAGACGGCCTTGAACATGGGACTTGTCGTCTGACGGACTGAATGGCTTCGGCGGTGCACCGCGTGTTGTCGCTGAAGGTCCGATCCGATATCCTTTTGTGTATATCTCATACACACGGAAATCGGACCATGGGCATCGAATTTGACGACGAATCGCATGACGGCATTGAGCAGTCTGCCCCCCGGGCCGCCGGACGGCCCCAAGCTCTGCGGGTCGTTGATCACCGCACCGACGATGACTTCATCGACGTCGACGGGTCCATGCAGAGGATTGAGCGCCACGAGGTCCTGGAGCCTGGTCGCTACTGGCGTGTGAAGGTTGAGGTCAAGAGGTCGCTGCCCCGCTATACGTCTTACCACCGTACCTTCCACGAGGGTGATGCGCACCTGCTGCTGTCGGTACATGAGCATGAGGGCAAGGTTCACTCGGTGGACGTCCTTGAACATCCCCGCGATGGGGGTTCCGATGTTTTCACCTTCCTGATCGATGAATTCATCGAAGGGTGGGAGCCGATCGATGATGCCGAGGCTGACGCCATCCGCGCGCGCGAACAGGCAGAGCTCATGACCAAGATCTCGGACGTGCAGAAGGAGATGGCCGAGGCCTCCGTGAATCCATTGGCGCTGCCAGGCGTTCGTGAGGCCGCTGAAGAGGCTGTGCAGGCGTTCGCGCAGCAAGAGGTTGCCAAGGCCCAGGCCGAGACCCAGTCCGCTGAGAAGCGTGATCAGGACATTCGACGCATCCATCGTCGAGCCGGGCGCCGCTCGGCGGCCAAGGGCAACCCCATCGCGATTCGCCGCAGCACCATCAGCGACAGCGTTGACGTCATGATCTCCGAGGGGATCAGCTCCGACGGCGTGCGCGACCTCAGCATTGAAGCTGGGCGTCGAATCGCCATTGCCACGGCTGCCTCCAAGTGGCTCACCGACCGCACCAAGGTGATGTCGGAGTACATGAAGGCGCTGACGCCCTACTACGCCGAGAAGCCTCAGGTCGCCCTGGCCAAGTCGCGTGACGCCATCACCTTGGTGAAAACGCTTTCCCAGGGGATCGAGTCCCTGAAGCTCTACACCGGCGACAGCGTGACCGTGGTGACCCTGGCCACGGGCAAGGATGCGCCCACGGACCTTCCGTTGGCCTTGATTCAGGGAAAACGCTACATGGATGAAGAGCTTTCGACGTGGTCGCATGTCGAGGATGACTTCGACTACACAAGCCGTGAAGTGTTCTTCGAACAACTAATCGCCAACCGCAAGCTGCTGGACCAAGTGCTGCCATTGGGCAGATGTGTCGTGTCCATGGCGGTGACGCGGCGAGATGTCGACTACGGGCGCGAGACCCACTGGTACGACGCATTGATGAAGAAGCTGGCGAACCAGCAGGTGTTCCTGCTCGTGAGCAACGGCGAGAACATCCACGTGGTGTATTCCGAAGAGCCATCGCATGAAGCGGCGCGCCGGCTGTTCCCCACGTTCGACGAAATGGACGCCCCTTTCTGCGGCGTGGACGGAACCAAGATCGGCCTCAACGACATCCGCTTTGCGAAATCGAAGGAGCGTCACGACGACCTGGCCTTGGTCTACAAGCGTTTCCTGATCCTGCTGTGCGGCCTGGATCACCGGGATCAGCTCTTTGGTGACTTCTACCCCCGCGAGCTCGGCCTGAAGTTCATGAGCCGCGAGTTCCAGCAGCAGTACTTCCGCTTCATCGAAGACGAAAACCATGCGGTGATGCTGGACCATGGCAACGTGGTGCCCGTGGAGGACTGGATTGCCGAGCGCAACAGCTTCATCCGCTCTGGCTCGCGCATCGTGCTGGCCACCGGGGCCACGATGGGCAAGGTCACCAAGGCCGTCTCCGGCCGCAAGTCGATGCGCCTGGCCATCGAGGCCATGCGCGGTGAATTCATCGCGACGGTCTCGAAAGGCTTTCACCGGGTGCAGGTTCCATGCGTCGACATCAATGAGCCACGCGACAAGATGATGGCCACCGCCTGGCTGGACGGCCCCGACTACCAGAAGGAGCATGGGAACTGGTACCTGTGCGTGGACAGGGTTCAACTCTCAGAGGTCCGCTCGTACCTCTACAGCCGGCGCCACCGCACCAGCAACATCTCGTGGATTCGGACCCTGCGGCGCGTCGAAGAGGTTTTGATCCAGGACGAAGCTGATCAGGCGGAGCTGAGGGCCTACCTGCGCGCTGCGGCAGTGGACAACAAGGTGCTCTCGGAGGAGAAGGTCGATGGCGCCATTGAGGATGCGATCGCCACCTGGCGAGCTGATCGACGCGGTATTGCGGCTCCATCGCTGAGTGAGATGTCCCAGGTCAATGAGATCCTCACCCTCATGTTCCCCAGCAAAACGCTGGCGGAGACGATCGAGGCTCAGGCTTTGGCGCTGGCCGAGGCTCTGGGAGAGGCACCACTGCGTCTGGTGCGTACCGGCAAGACGAGGCTTGCGCTGTACACCGTTGCGACTGATAAGGATCGCGCGCCCTACGGCGATGCGCTGCACTGGGGCTGGGTGAAGCGGCACTCGGTTGCCATGAAGAAGAGCAAGCTGGAGAGCACATCCAGTGCTTTGGTCTGGATCGAGCAAGCTGTGCAGAGCTCTGCCGAGGAGGTGGTCATCGAGTGGCCAGCCATGGCCGCCTGGCTGCAGCCCTGCGCAGAACCTGCGCGTCTGAAGGACGTTGCCGCGTTTCTGGTGGACCTCAAGGCCGCCGAGCGCTGGAAGGATGTCCTGCTCGCTGGGGCTTCATCTCCAGGCGAAGGCAGGATTGACGAGGACACTTTTTCAGCCGTCCTTCGCGGGTACCGTGAAAAGGTCGTGGGCAAAACCTACTACTCGGAAACCTATTTTGCGATCCCCGTGGCGGTGTACCAGCGCACCCTGGAGTCGAGTCCTGTGTTCATCTACGCAGAGTGCCTCGCACCTCGTTTTGTCTACACCTATGGCTCGCAGGAGCAAAAGGATCGATTCCGATCCATCGCTCATCGCTCGAATGCATCACGCCACGATCTCTCAAGTCCTGTTGAGTGGAAACTGGCTGGGATGAAGCGCCCGATCACTTCGGTTGTGAATCAACATGAGCCGGCGCTGGAGATCGTGCAGACTCCGTGGTGCTTTGTTGAGACCCACCCCCGCGGAGGGAGGACGCGCAAGGAGTTGACTACTCCGTTTGGCTTTGGTCATCGCACGACACGCCGACAGCGACGTGATGATGGTGGCAAGCCCCAGGTCGAGCGAGAGCAGCATTTCCCCGTCTCCTTGAACAGGGCTTTCGAAAACCTCGCCGGCGTGAACCCTGCCTTGCGGCGCTCCTTCCACAAAGCGCTCCCCGAGCGCCTTCGTGACGCAGAACGTCCGTTCGGTGATGGGTCTCCAGAAAAGATCAAGGCGGTACGTGAGCAGCGCTACGAGCCGAAGAGACCGGGCGCTTTGGTGCTCTCCCCCCTTGTGTGGAACCACGAGCAAGGACGCAGCGTGGCTAACAAGGTTTTCAGGAGTCGCCAGAAGGTCTGAGCAGCCGCTAGGACTTACTGCGCGGCGCCGGCGGCAACGGCTCCAGCCGCTGGCTGCGTGGTCTGGGATGTTTTTACCGTCCCAGGCCCTGGCGGAAATGGGGGGGCATTCAGGAGAACGTCACCGATGATCATGTTGATGGTCTCCTGGGTGCCTCCCAGGGTGTTGTAGATGCCCAATACCCTGGGCACCGGATCTTCGGCGTCGTAGACCTTTGCTTTGATGGCCGAGAGGGCGATGATGGCGGCCTGAATCGAAGCGTCGTTGATGGAGCTGGGCATGGGTAACAGATCGGTCGTGGTGCGCGAACCGATGCCCATGTTCTGAACGATCAGGGTGCCAGTGATCTGTTCGGCCTTGGCCGCTGCGCCCAAACCAAACAGATTACCCAGGTCAACTTCGCCCTTCAAAACACGGATTGATGCCGTCATTCGCAAGCCAATGCCGATGTAGATGGGGACAGATGCATTGACCTCATCGGCCTTCGGGCTCAGAACTGCAAGCTTCTTGCGGGTTGTTGAGTCTGTGTATGTCTTGGCTGGAAGCACCTGGGTTGTGTACTTCATGTAGTCGACGATGACGACGTAGTTGCGGTTTGCTACGCCGGTGCGAGCTGGGCCGAACGTGATGCCGCCCTCGCGCAGCTCTTCACCGATGGCCATGCGGATCGTTTCGTCCGGAAGCAGCTTCAACACGGCCGCTTTGTCAGTGACTGTGGTCTTTACCGGCATCGGGTCCAGCGGGTAGTACCCGAATCCAATTCCTGCATCTCCGACCTCAGCCTTGGTGCCAGATGGCGAGGGCCCCGAGGCGCAACCGGCCAACACCGAACAAACGACTGCGGCGAACAGTAAGAACGCTTTTTTCATGGCTTTTCCCCCGGTGTGCGCTGGCAAGATGGCCCACTCACCTTCCCCCAGCCGGAGATTGCGTCTAAATCCTCAGCCCATCCATCCCCCAAATGTGGGAAGCCGACGAACAGCGGCGGCTCTTGCGTTCCGTTGTCGCCATGGGTTTTTCCAGATATCTTTGTGTGTAACAGATATCCCCGAGCAGCCGACACAACTGGACGAACAGCATGAGGCCATACACACCTTTGACGAATGGCGGCCGAACAGTTGGTGGTCAGGACATTCACCACAAGACTGCCGACCAGCCCCGCGCCGCGGCGAAGAAGGCGTCAAAGGCTGCGCGCCACAGCGCGCGACAGGATGCCCGTCGTTCGATTGAGACATCGGTGATGGAGTCGCAGGCAGCCGTGGCTCCTTGACGCTGCGTAGCATAGAAAATCATCTCAACCGACAACTGAAAGCAGCACATGGCCGTCAAATGCACTGGTGAACAGTTCAAACGCTTCTACAGCGACCCCAGATATTGGACTCACACCGCCGACGTGACAGATCCGTCCACTTGGCACGACGACGAAGTCATCCTCATCGACGGCAAGGAGAAGGATGAGAACTTCGACATGGCAGACGTTGCAGATGACGCTCAGGTATCGGTTGAGGGTGGCATGGTCTACGGGCCAGTGGTTGGCTCCGAGGAGCCCGCCCTGGACAGCTACCTTCGTCGCTGGTTGAAAGAGCAGACCACGACCAGCTTTGTGGTCAGCTGTGACAAAGACAAGCTCGATACAGTGAAGGCGGCTGTGAAAGCCGCTGGCGGCAAAATCGCCTGATCGAGACGCCATGCTCATCGACTTCCAGCGCTACTACGGGATGCTTGCCCGCAAAGAAGCCATTCCTGAAGAGGATCTCGTTGCCCTGCTCAGGGCGGCATCCAGCCTTCAGAATGGGCTCGCCTACCTCGCGTCGTGCCAGGCCGCGACTCTGGAGGGGCTTCCTAAATCCGCCAGCAAGTCGTCCGTGCAGCGGCACGTGGCCATTACGAAGACCTTTGCTGAGGTGATGGTTGGCGACACATCCTCAATCCGCTACCCCGAGCGGTGTGAGGCAGCACACGAACGCTGCCTCAAGGCCCTCAAGGACCGTACGGAGAACTCATGACCCACGATCCCTTTCGCCCACGGCCTGGCCCCGCTCAAGCCATCTACGACGCGTTTCAGATCGAGGCTTCGAAGCGCAAGACGCGCCCAGGCCTGACCTGGATTGATCTCGAGCGTGGTGCTGTTCAGAGCGCGGCAAACGAGCAGGCTCGACAGTGCGGCTGGCCTATTCCGACCGCCAAAGCTGTGGAGCTGGCCGAGTGTTGTGCTTGTGGCCACGTGGACTACGGGAGCAAGTGGGCCCACTACATAGTCGACCACATGCGCAAGGAAGCGGCGAAGGCGGTCCTTGCATGAGCCCCGCACCCAAAGCAAAGCGAGCCCGTACCGAGGTCAACATCACCAGGATTCGCCCGGCGGGTGAGCGCGAGCAGGTGGTGACATTGACCGGTGGCAGCGGCGCCTACCGACGCAAGCCCTGTGGCCCGTGCCCATGGGTTGTAGAAAACGCTGGGGACTTCCCGGCGGAAGCCTTCGTGCACTCGGCTGGCACCGCGCACGACCTGAGCACCCACCGATTTGCCTGTCACGAGTCAGGGGTTGGCAACCCAGCGACCTGTGCCGGGTTCCTTCTGCGCGGCGCCGACCACAACCTCGCTGTGCGACTGGACCGCATGCATGGTCGGATCCAGAACGACGTGCAGGAAGACGGACGCGCGCTGTTCGAGGGATACCGCGAGATGGCCATCGCACATGGGGTTGACCCCGATCACCCGGCTCTCAAGGAATGCCGGTAGGCCTTTTCTTACTACAAACCTATTCCTCAAGGACTTCAATGCTTCGGATCGCCAACTTCCTCATCTGCTTCAACGTCCTCCTCCTCTTCATTTATGGATGGGCAAAGATCGACTTCGACACTGCATGGATGCTCGGCTCTCCACTGAATTGGCCATGGTGGGCAGCTTTGGCGGCCCTCGCTCCGTTCATCCTCATGGCGCTGGCTATCGCAGTCAGTGCACTCACTTCCAAAAACCGCGAGTCCACGCGGGCGAAATGACACACAGCGTCAACACTGAATTGCCCGAGATGGCCGCCGAAGACCAGATCCAGGTTTCCAATGACGGTGGCACGGTGTGGGTCCATTCGCTCACAGATGGAAGCACCGTCGGGCGCTTCTCCAAGCAGTTCGGCATCGATGTGCACCGCACGATGACGGATCAGATGGCCGGTGGGGAGCAGTGCTTGAGCTGCAGCCATGAGCCAGCAGGCCCTGAAGCCTGGCGCCACTTCGTTGAACTGATGAAAAAGCATCATGAAGTCACAATCCCCTGGGATCTGATCAGCTTCCCAAGCCTGGCTCCCCGTTTGTGAGGATCCTTTGAGCGAGGCCTGAGAAGCAAAAATGCAGCCGCTGATCGATTCGGATATCTTGTGTATGTACTACCTCATACACAGGCTTACCGATGGATTTCGCCAGCAACCAGACCGCATTCGCCCAGATCGACCTCTTTGAGGAAGATTTCACGGAGTCAGTGGTTTCGACCTTGACGCCGGTTGCATCGGCCGTCACGCGCATCTCGGCTGTGATCCCCGTTCGCCAGGAGGACCCCGTTGTGCGTGCGCAGCGCCGAATCCGCTCGATCATGCTCGAGGGACACCCGATTATTTATGCATTCTCAAGCGGGAAGGACTCTAGCTGCCTGGTGTCCTTGGGATTGGATGTCGCGCGTCAGATGATCTCCGAAGGCATCAAACCAACACCTCTCACAGTGGTGCATTCGAACACGGGAATCGAACAGCCTGAGGTGTCTCGACTGGCCACCGAAGAGATGCGGAGAATGCGTGCTTACGCCAAGGAACACGGCATCGAGCTCACGGTTCGCGTTGGCAAACCCACCCTGAGTTCCACCTGGCAAGTCAAGACGATCGGCGGCCGGGGGATTCCAAGCTTCCCCGATGGTCAGGGCTCGTGCAGCCAAGACCTCAAGGTTGCACCCAACACACGCCTGTTGAAGATCGCCATGGCCGAACTTGGAACCCGCCCTGATCTCAAGGCGCCAGTGGTAATGACAGGCGTTCGCATGACCGAGTCGGCGGCGCGCGATGTGCGCATCGCCAAGCGCGGCGAAGTCGCGGAGGGGATCTGGGAAAACGATCATGGCCAGCTGCGCGCTTCCCCCATCCTTGATTGGGAAACCGACGACGTGTGGACGTACCTTGGCCTTGCGGCCGCAGGCGAGTATTCGGCGTACAGCAAGTTTGAAAAGGTGATGGAGCTGTATGCGGCAGCGGGGGGCAGCTCCTGTGTCATCGTGGCCGACATGAAGACTGCCGGCAAGACCACGGGGTGCGGCGCTCGCACCGGCTGCTACCTCTGTGTTCGCGTAGGCTCCGACCGATCGATGGAACAGATGATCGAGGGCGACCCAGCGCGCTACGGCTACATGAAGCCCTTGTCTGCATTACGCGACTTTGTTGCTCACTCCCAGTACGACTGGAGCCTGCGCCAGTACATCGGCCGCACGATCGATGAAGACGGCTTCATCAAGATCCAGGCGGACACCTACTCACCTCAGATGGTGAAGAACCTGCTTGGCTATGCCTTGACTGCCCAGATCGAATCGGGCGTGCAGATCATCGACTACCAGATGCTTGTCGCGATCGATGCCAGGTGGTCCTTATATGGTCTATGGCCACCGTTTGCGGGCTTGAAACTCTTCTTCGAGGTGGAAGACGGGCTGCGAATGTACCCGCCGACCATTGAGCGAGTGCCCAAGACACCGCTGCCGGTGCTGGGCAAGCTGTATGTGGGAAACAGCTGGTCGGAGCTCAATGGGCCTATGTACGGCCTGCGCGACGCCGTGCGAGAGATGCATGCGGAGAGCTGCGGGCTGGAGATGAAGGTGCTGAAGAACGGGCAGCTGGTCATTGATGACGAGTCCCCTGATGGCATCGACGTTGATCCCGAAGGTGCCATGGATTTTGTGGAGTTCTTCGGTCGCGAGATGGTCAAGGCCCACTGCCGTGATGACCACCACGACTGGGCAACCGGGTATCTGACCTACCTGCAGTACGGCACCGTAGCGATCACCAAGGGCAAGTCGAAACAGATCGACGAGACCCTTCGCCGGACCCGTTGGCGCCAGGAGCACAACCTGCACGGCCAGCAGGATCTCAACGATCTTCGCGAGCGCATCGCTGTGCAGAATGCCCTCTTCGCTCCTGAGGAAGAGGTCAAGCAAAATGTGGCGGTGGCGATGGCAGCTCCGATGGCACTGTCAACTGACGATCTGATCTCAGCGGCCGAGGTCTTTGAAGAGGCCCCTGACAACGACCTGGTAGCAGCTGCCGCTGAAAAGCCAATGGCACCCGCTCCGAGGATGGCGCGTTTCAGATAACACCCTTCGACCATTGAGCGAGTGAACCGGCCGTCTGGCGTACGTATCGCCAGGCTCCGGCTCGTGCGGATTTACTGCTCCATCATGCTGTTTTGGTGATGTTTGAGCCGGGAAACACGGCCAATTCGCACGTTCGGAAATTTCATCGCACCCCAACGGTGCCGATATAGGTGATGGACGTATCTCCTGCCGCAGCCTGACCGGGCGCCGGGATGACGCGATTCTTTGACGCAACCATCCCGTAACTCATCATGTTCGACAAAATCAAAATCGGCCAACGGCTCACACTGGGCTTTGCCAGCGTCCTCGTGCTGCTGGTGGCACTCACCGCCATAGCCTGGTCCAGCCTGCAAACTGCTCACCAATCCACCGCCAAGGTGATCGAGATGGAGCGCCGCGCTGCATTGATGGAGGAGTGGCTGGCGAGCACCCGCTTGAACATCAACCGCGTTCTCGGCGTGGCCAAGTCGGGCGCCAACCCCGAAGTAGACGCTTATTTCAAGCCCCTGATTGCGCAGACCACCGAACGCATCAACGAGCTGCAGAAGGCGCTGGATGAGAAGATCACCAGTGAACGTGGCAAGGCGCTCATGAAAGACATTGCAGATCGGCGAGCCGAGTACATTGCCGTGCGCAAGACCTACTTTGAAACGCTCAAGGGCGGGGACATTGCTGCGGCAACCCAGCAGCTCGATTCAGCGCTACTGCCTGGGGCCAATCGCTACACCGACTCAATGGTGGAGTTGCAGAAGTACCAACGGGAGCTGGCCACAGTCGCGGTGGCTGCTTCCGAGCAGACAGTCAACCGCCAGTCGATGGTCATGATCGCCCTGGCTGCGCTGGCGGTGTTGATCGCCAGCCTGGTGGCCTGGCGCATCACAGTGTCGGTGACCACGCCGCTGCACGAAGCCGTGGACATCGCCTCGGCGGTGGCCGCTGGCGATCTGAATGGCACCGTGCAAACCACGCGCAAGGACGAGCTGGGCGACCTGTTGCGCGCGCTGGCCGAGATGAAGACCTCGCTGATCCAGACTGTGGGTCAGGTGCGCAGTGCCACCGACAGCATCAACACCGCGTCTTACGAAATTGCCTCGGGCAACCAGGACCTGAGCGCCCGCACCGAACAGGCCGCGAGCAACCTGGAAGAGACCGCTGCGAGCATGGAACAACTCACCAGCACCGTGCGCCAGAGCGCCGATGCAGCGCGTCAGGCCAATCAGCTGGCCGCCAGCGCTGCCGAGATCGCCGTTCGCGGTGGGCAGGTGGTGGGCCAGGTGGTCACGACCATGGACGAGATCAACCACAGCAGCAAAAAGATCAGCGACATCATCGGTGTCATCGACGGCATCGCCTTCCAGACCAACATCTTGGCCTTGAACGCCGCGGTAGAAGCCGCGCGGGCCGGAGAACAGGGCCGGGGCTTTGCGGTGGTGGCGGCCGAGGTGCGCAACCTGGCTCAGCGCAGCGCGCAGGCGGCCAAGGAAATCAAGGGTCTGATCGGCGCGAGCGTGGAAAAGGTGGAGGCAGGCTCCCGGCTTGTCGCCGACGCGGGACAGACCATGAGCGAGATCGTAGGCTCGGTCCAGCGGGTGTCCGACATCATAGGAGAGATCTCGGCAGCGGCTGGTGAGCAAAGCGACGGTATCGGGCAGGTCAACGTGGCGGTGACGCAGCTGGACCAGATGACGCAGCAGAACGCTGCCCTCGTGGAAGAGAGTGCGGCCGCCGCTGAGAGCTTGAAAGACCAGGCAGGCCGCTTGACCGAAGTGATCAAAGTTTTCCGAATCGAATCACGACAGGCCTAACCCGGTGCGGGCGCCGTGGTGACAGGTGCCGAGGGTGACCGGGAAAGTTGCCAAGGCAACCCTCATTCCATCTTCAAAGGCCGCGTAAACCGTGGCCTTTTTCCTTTTTGTTTCTAGCGAAGTGGCCATGTGCGTTCAAGACATTTTTCTGATATCTTTTACGCACAACTACTTTCCCATCTTCGAGGTCCAGCCATGGCAAAACGATTCACACTGAATTCAAGAGGGCACATTTCCACCCACTACGACTCCTTTGAAGAGGCGTATCTCGAGAAGTGGAGCGGTGCTGTTTTCATCGTTGTCTTTTGTGCAGCGGCAGCGGCGACATTTGCGCTCCTCGGGCTTCTACCGGAGCTCATCAGCTTTCAGGTGCCAGCATGGCTCCGCTTGATCGCTGGCATTGCCATCGGATTCATTGCATGCGTCTTGGTCTATCCTTTTGTGAAGTTCATCGTCTATGGAATGGCTACACTTCTGTCGATTGGAGCGATCGCCTTGGTGGGTTGGGTACTCATGCTCTTTGTTGGCTAAAACCGCTCCATTTATCATGGCTCGAAATTAGGAGGTCCCATGAGTGATAAACCAGTTGTCGACTCACGAGCACATGCAGAAGCGGATGAGCTTTTCGCGCTCTACTTCCGTTTGTTTGCGCTCATGGTGCTGACTGGGCTGACCGGGCTCCTTGTTTTTGGCGTCGGCTACCGCTTCTTCCCCGGTCCTATCTCGATTAGTAAGATTGCCTATATGGAGGCCGTCAATCTGCACACGTGGCTCGCTTTTGGAATTGTGGTGATCGGTGCTATCGGTATCTGGTTCATCACAAGGTCAACGCGATGAATCAGCCAGGACTCAAACAAGGTGTCGTGAAAGATGAATGATCGTCAATCGCACAACTCAATTGCGCATGATGAAGCAGGTGAAATCTCCTCACTCCTTCTTCGCTTTTTTGCTCTCATGGTGTTGACTGGCGTGTCCGGCGTTCTGATCTTCGGCGTCATCTACCGCTTCGACCCGCTACCATTTTTGTTCAATGGGAGCACCCCTGCTGCAACCATCGACATGCTTGCCTGGTCTTCGGGCGCATTCGGATCTGTCGGTGCGTTCGGCCTATGGTTCATGATGAAGTCGCACCGTTGACCTGACCCCGTGCTACTTGGTGCGGGTCGCCGCGCTCCGTTGTCGCGGGCGATTCGAGTGGATATCTTTTATGCATGGTATCCACGACACACACCAAACAGTCCGCCCTCCTCTTTCTCGGTGCGTTCTTTGCAGCGCTGATCTGGAGTGCTGCCAGACCCTCGATTGATGAGGCCTCCAGGGCTCCTTCAGGCGGCCGCGAAGTCGCCGGCTTGGTCCAAGTTCATGATGCGGCTCCATCGATGCCGCGAACCCTCTCCGCATTCATTGCCAGCGAGTGGCGCATCCCGGTGGAGCAATCGAAGGCACTGGTCCGCAAGGCCTTCGCTGCCAGCCAAGCCTATGACCTCGACCCTCTGCTCATTCTGGCCGTCATGGCACAGGAGTCCTCGTTCCGAAACTTCGGCAATGCGCACGCGTGGCTCCGAGATCCTGACGCCCCAGTAAACCCCCTTGCGGCCCACGGCCCGATGCAGGTGGCCGGCCGTTGGCACCAGGAGAAGATGCCCCGCGACGCCGACGGAGCGATCCGCCAGACGACCCTGGAGGAGAACGTCCGCCTCGGCGCCTGGATCCTTCGCGAGTACATCGAGGCAGATCGCGGCGACCTGCGCGCTGCGCTGCAGCGCTACAACGGAAATCGTGCAGATCGGGAGGCTCGCTACGCCAAGGCAGTGTTCGCGCACCTCAAGAGCCTGGAGGCGGCCCTGAGTGGCGCATCGGACGTTGCAATGACCGAGATCGGCGCAAGAACACGATAGCGCCGGCTTGCGTCTTTGGAGCTCAGCCCCGGGCGGGGTTCACCGGGTTCATATCTGCCGGCTTGCCGGTAACATCCTTTTCAAGAACACCAAAGGGGGCTCCATTGACTTCACGACTTCGACGCATGCTGCTGGTCAACACCCGCACCAGTGGCAGCGCCACCTCCGCCAGCATCAATGAGGTGGATCCGCGCGGTGGCGCCGCAGTCACCGGTGAAAACTCCGTCGGCAAGACGACCGCCCTGGAGTTGTTTCCGCTTTTCTTCGGTGCTTTGCCCAGCCAGATCACCGAGACAGTGGGTGGACGTGAGCCCATGTTGAAGTTCGTGCTGCCGATGCCCCAGAGTGCGATCGTTTTTGAGTACCAGCGCGGCAATGATGAAGCGCACGACGTGCATTGCGCTGTCCTTCGCCGCACCGACAGCGATCACCGGCCGGTGTTTCGCCTGGTCAAAGGTCCATTCCGCGAGGAGGCCTTCACGCGGTTGAATGAAGGCGGCGAAAACACCTTCTGCGACGACAGGCAGATGGCTCAGGCGTTCGAAGACATGGGTGTGCAAGTCTCCCAACTGCTCGACATCGCCGACTACCGAGCCGTCATCCTGGGACATGAGGCGCGCACGCAGGATGCGAAGAAGCTGCGAATCTTGAGCACGGTCTACGGATTCGGCTCGCGATTGACTAACCTGGACAGGCTGATCGCCGCGGTGGCCAAGGAGAAGGTTGACTTCAAGGATTTCGTGCGGCTGGCCATCACGATTGTCCAGGAGCGGCTGAGCTCTCATGGCGACTCACCCAGTCGCCATCGCGTAACACTGCGCCAGAGCAAGGAGCAGATCCAGCGCTGGCTTCGGGATCGGCAAGCGCTCGAGATGGCTTTCGGCATGGCCGATGAAGTTGAGCTGCTGAGAAATGCCGGCCGGGAGCACACGCAAGCCGAGGCGGATCTCAGGGCCGCGCGCCAAGCCATTGCGCCGGCGCTGCTCCTGCGACGGGATCGGCTCACCGAGAGCAACAGGCAGCTGAGCAGGAAGCAGTCTGAGCGCTCTGACCACGAGAACACAGCCAATCTGCGGACTCAGCAGTTGGGTGAGGCTGCCACGACTGCAGGTCGGCTGCTTCGAGATTCCAACCTTGCCATCACCAACGAAGAGGCACGCCGAGCCTCCCTGTCCTTGCACGAGGTGCAGGCATGGAGCGCTGCCGTCGAGAAAATCCCGCAGCTTCAAAACGACCATGCGGCAGCGAAGGCACAGATCGAGATCGTCAGCGGTCAGGCCGGTGAGATCAGCGCCAGGTACGCCACCCTCATTCACAACGCGGAGCTCGTGGCCACCAATGCGGCAGCAGATCTGCGCGCGGGCAAAGAAGACGCCCGCTCGCGCAGCACTGCTGAGGCCGCGCGGCTGAATCAGGTCCACGATCAACGGGTTCTTGAAGCCGAAAATGAATTCAACAGCAAGAGCGATGAAATCAGCCCCAGGCTGACGGAGGCCATCGAATCCAAGGCCAATCTGCGGGCGCAGATCGCGTCAGCTCAGGCCAGTGCAGCAAGTCAGCAAGCCCTGGATCTGGCGCGGAAGGCTGTCTCCGGCGCTCAGGACGACAAGTCCACCGCGGTTTTCAAAGCCGGCGAAGCGGCGCTGAAGGGCCAGGTGGCCACCAGCGCATTTGCCGAAGCCGAAGCTGCGGCCGCCAAGGCGGCGGACAAGGTCGTGGAATGCGAGCGCGCGCTGGCAGCCGCGCAAGCGATGCTCACCCCTGCCGACGGTAGCCTCTTGAGCGCACTGCGCGAGAGCCCGAACCTCGAGTGGAAGTCGACTCTGGCCAAGATCATTGACCCCACGCTGCTGGGCCGAAGCGATCTCGCTGCGACCTACATCGCAGACGACGCCAATGACACCGCCTACGGGTGGCGACTGAACACCCAGGGCCTCGAGACGGCCGCCTGGACCGATGACCAGTTGCTGCGTGATGCCCTGATCCAGGCTCAGAACACAGTGGCGGCTGCACGTGAGAAGTCTGAAGCCGCCCAGGTGGCGATGTCGAGCGCCGGGAAATCTGCGCAAGCGCTTGCCGAGGCGAATACGAATGCCCAGGCAGAAGCGAGAGCGGCGGACTCAAAACTGGAAGCCCGCAAACACGCCTTGGCGGCTGCTCTGTCGACCTGCGATCTCGAAATCAAGGCGCTCAAGGCTGATGGCCAGAGGCAGCTTGATGCCCTCGAGCGGGAGTCCGGCGAGCTTTCGACCCAGTTAAACAACCTGCAAACAGCCCATCGGGCGGCTCTGAGCACCCTGCGACAAGGCCTGCGAGCCGCCCTGGGTGAGAACGACCGAAAGCTGAACGAGGAGCTTGCCGACATCGAAAAGGCGGCCGTGGCCGCGGTGGCCGCTGGGCAGGTCGAAGTGACCCGTCTTCGCCAGGAAATGGAAGCGGACCAGCGGCGCGCCGGCGTCGATCCCGACCGCCTCAGGGAGCTGAACAAGCGGGTACACGACCTGTACCAGGAGATGGTGACTGCTGAGAATCGCCGTCCCACGGTCGACCTCTGGCGCGCCTGGTTGGGTGAAGGCGGCGATCAAATTCTGGCCAGCCTCATCGAGCGGCGTCGTCTTGCTTTCAACGAAAACGACCGCGCCAACAATGAACTCAGCACCCATAACGCTGAAGTCAGGCGAAAACAGGATGAATTCACCGCCGAAGTCGATCGCCTGGAGAAGTTCTCCAAGCAACTGGGCCAAGAGGTTCAGGAGCTCGCTGAGCTGCTGAGTTCACTGGGGCTGCCCGAATTCAGCACCCGCCAGGTGGACCCTGAGCAAAGCGTGGAGGACATCAAGGCCGACCTTCACCGGGCTCAAACCCTGCTTGAGAACTGCCAGGAGAAGGTGAGCCGGCGGTATCTGCACGTTCGTGACGCCCTCACCGGCAGCACCAGTGCGGTTGCTGAGTTCATCCAGACCCACCTCGCGGCCCTCGCCGAGGGTGCCAGCCGGATCCGCGCGGCCGAGGAGATCTGCCTGCTGCACAAGGAGCTGGGCCGCCAGGTGCTGCCCAACGTCATCAACGAAGCTTCGGTCATCCTGCAGCAGGTTCAGCAGTTCCGCAGCACCATCACCCGATTCGAGGCGGAGATCAAGCGATTCAACAACGAGTTCCAGCGGGGCCTGAGTGTGGCTCACTTCAAGCGCATCCACGACTTCAAGGTGGCCATCGTCTCCAACTTCTCGGACCTGGACCTGATGAAGGAGGTCAACGAGATCGAGCGCGTGGGCCGCGAGCACGAGGCCAAGATTCGGATCGGTGACGGAGACAAACTGCCGGACGCGCGCACGGCCGGCGCGCTGACCAAGTTCCTGGCGCTGCTGCGCTCTGACTCCACGGTCGAGCTCGACCTGGCATCGCACGTGGTGCTGCGGGGCAGCGTTGAGATCAACGGGGAAACGCGTCACTTCAGCCGTGAGGCCGACCTGGAGCATCGTGCTCATCACCTTGTTGGTGGGGATGCTCAACATGATCCGTAAGGACGCTGACCTCTTCATCCCGTGGACGAGTGATGAGGTGCTCAAGTTCGACAGCGGCAACTTCAAGGGCCTCATGGACACCTTGCGAGAAAACCGCATCGACCCTGTGACAGCATCGCCCAAGCTCACGCCGGCGGACTTCCGTCATTTCCAGAAGTGTTACGTGTTTCGCGACCGGGGATCGATCGGGCTTTTCGCTCCGGCGCAGCGGCGCCGAACGAGGGCTCCACTGACCAACGAAGGAGCTGGCCATGAAGCCTGAAACGCTGCACCACCTGCTCGGCGGGCACTTCATCTGCCAGTTCGCCTTCCCTGAAGCGTATGAAGACCTCACCTCGGCCGGCGTGCACGACCAGGTGGACACATGGCTCTCCAGTTTGGACCGGCGCCTGGCACGCCTGGGCGATGACGGGGCTTTCTACGTGGCGCCGCTGCAGGTGCACCGTGTGGAGGACGTCAACAAGGTGCGCTCGGACCTGATCCGCTTTCGCGACAGCTACGGCCTGCTCACGCAGATGCTGAACCTGGTGCGGCTGGCGAAGGACGGGTTCCGCGGTGTGCCTGGTGAGTTCGTTCAGCTCGCCGAGATCGTCATGCGGGTCAACGAGGACTCCACACTGGTCGCCCAGCTTCGAGAGCTGCGTACGGGTGCCGACTCCCGGTGGTCCAACCACGACCTGCTGCGCCGGCTTCTGGAGAAGCTCAAGTCGGACGGCTACCTCATCGTCTCCAACGAGGCCAGCGAGATCTATCAAGTCACCGGCAAGATCGACCACCTCCATGCCGTGTTGCAGTACCTGGTCGAGCACGTACCAGAACTCTCCGAGGCGCCACTCGAAGAATTGGGTGAAGCTGGTGATGAGGCGGATGGAGTCGTTGGATCTGCCGGCCAGTCGGACCTGCTTCGCCACGCCTCCCAGGAGGGCGCCGGTGAGTGACCCCATGAAGCCGGGCCAGGGGCAGGCGCCCAATCACATCCAGCGGCTGCTCAAGGCGCTCTCCGATCACAGCGACCTGGTCGGAGACGCCATGCGGGGCCCGGTGGCCACCGGGGGCAAGCGGGACAAAGGGGTGGAGACGCTCATCAGCATGCGTGCGCTGATGCCGGTGGACGAGGACACCTACTACCTCAACCCCCTGCTGCGTGAGTTCATTGGGGACTACGTGGTGAGCTACGGTGCGTTTCGCCAGCTCACTCGGCTGGACGGCCCCATCCGCCAGCTGCGCCTGGAGTTCGACGAACTGCGAGAGTTTCGCCGTGAAGGGTCGCACCGCGACTCGGAAAAAGCCATGAACCGGCTGGAAGAAGCGGTGGTCCGGATCGGGTTCTACATGGACCAGAACCTGCAGCTGCTCAGCGCCAAGGTCTCAACCAACTTCGGCGATGTCGACTCGGTGGCCGGCAAGATCCGCGAGAACCAGTTCTACTACGGCGAGGTCAAGAAATTCGGCCAACAGATCACCAGCCTGGAGGCCAAAGCCCAGGAGATGGACAACGAGTCCCTGGGTGACAGCCTGCGCGAGGTGCACCGCCTCATCAACGTGCGCATCCTCTCGCGCCTGCGCGGCTGGGCCGCCCGGATCGCCGACATCCAGCGGGTGGTCTCCAAAAACCTGTTCTCCCTTCGCCAGCTCGAATCCAGGCAGCGCAACCTGGCGCGCGTGTCGCTCTGGCTCTCCAAGAACCGGCTGAGCGAAGGCTTCGAGGTCGACGTCACACCCGAGGTGGCTGTGCGGTTGTTGCCGCCCATGGGGCTCCCCACCGCTTGGAACATTGACGTCAGTGACACCGACGAGATGGTGACCTCTGGCATTCTGGCCGCAGCCAGGCGCTTGCCTGCTGCCACACCGGCGAAGAAGTCCGACCCGGTGGAGTCACCAGTGGTGCTGAGCACACAGCAGGTCATCGTGCAGGCACCGTCGTACCCAATTGATGACCTCATCGACGCCTACCTTGACTTTATCTCCAGCGACGCTGTGCTCAGCGAGGAGGCCGATCTGTCCCTGCTGCGCTGGCGCCAGCGACTGGGAGAGGCCTACGGCCTGGACGGGGCCACATCCGATGAAGACTGGCTGCTCTATGCCTACTCCCAGATCTCCTCGGCCGGCTTCACCGTCGACCTGGACATCAGGCCCCGCGCGCCAGGCGAATACAACGACTACTTCAACGACGCGGCCGCACGGTTGAGCCGGCACCCGAACGCATGAGCTTCAACCACTCCCAGATCGCTTTCCTGCGCCATCTCGCCTCCCGCAGCGCCGCCGAGAAGTCGGCGAGTCAGGCTGCCGAGTTTTTTCATGTTCACCACGGCTTGGGCCGCCGGGCGGGTTCTCGCTTCCACTACGAAGAGTCCGATGCCGCGCGCGCGCGTTTGCTGCTGGCCAACCGCAACATTGCGCTGACACCCCCCGACCAGGCGCTGCGCCGCAGCGAAGCGTCTCTGAACAACCCCACGCAGGAAAAAAGCGGGACACTGGCGCCCCACCACGACTCGGTGGCGGTGAAGACCGCACACGGGCGGTGTTCGCTGGATGGTGACCTGGTGGCCACCCACGGCTACCAGGTGCTCACGCTCGAGCAGGCCAGCTTGGTGGAGGCCGATGTGCTGCTGGTGGTGGAGAACCTGGAGAGTTTTCGGTTTCTGGAACGAAACCGATGGCTCGACTTCCAGGGCAAGGACGTCTTGGCCATTTTTCGAGGCGACAACGTCCTGAAAACCAATGTGGCCATGAAGCTGATTGCACAGCGCACAGAGCCGGTGTGGGCCTACTTCGACTTCGACCCCGCCGGCATGGGTATGGCCTCGGGGCTCCCGAGACTTGAGCGCCTGCTGCTGCCAGAGGACGACGCCCTGTTCTCAGCTGCACGCAGAGCGAACCAGGTGCACCTCTACGCGGATCAACTCGATCAGTGGGGACCCATCATGCAGAGTGAGGAGCGTCCAATCCTCAAACGGCATTGGAAGCTGCTCAACAACCTGAAGCTTGGTCTGGCACAAGAGCACATGGACTCGATCGTCTAAGTCGATCCCAAGCCGCGAAAGAATCGCGGCACCATGCAATCAAAGGGCGCACAACATCGTGAGCACGCCTTCACCCACGGTACCCGGAATGACTTCTCGCCACTTTGACTCCGGAATCGGATTGGGTTGGACAAACGAGTCCTTGGAATTTCCTTTGTCGTCGTATTCGTTGTAGGAGATGACAACTGCACGGTTTCTTTCGCAATCAAACCTGCGCTTGTAGATCGTCTTTCGGTTGGTACCCATGGTTGCCTCGCGCTTCGCACTCCCGTCTTCATTGAGAGCGGGAGCCCATTCTCCCGACCTGAACGTCAACATGGCAAACGTGGAAAGGTTCACGTTGTCCACCCAGGCTTCGACTTGGTTGGCATTGATCCGCTGGTAGGTGGAGAGGCGCGCGACGCTGACCTCTTCAGTGGTCTTGGCAACGACCATCATCAAATCCCGATCAGCCCGCTTTCTTGTCTTGCAGAGAGTGGCCAGGAGGCTCGTGAGGGCCTGGGTTTTCTCGGCTCGCTTGATGGTCACAAATTGCGGGTTGAGCTCAATGGATCGATTCAAGTCCAGACTCGACTTCAGGCCTCCCCGCATGGATTCACCTTCGTCCTGTGCCCACGGCTGTACAATCTGAACGTACGAGTTGGCATCGCAGGTGAACCCGACCCTGGTGGCTGTTTCGTACGACAGCGTTGCCTTTGTGTCTGTGTTCATGAAGCTGTCAAAAAACACTGTGTTGCCGACCTTCGTCAAAGACTCTTCGTCAATGAACCATTTGATCTTGCCCAGCTCGATTCGCGGCCAAGAGGAATAGAACTCCTGTGCCATGGCGACATTGACGGAGCATGCAAGCAGAACAGAAGAGATGGCTTTGAGCGTGTTTTTCATGGGGCTGACTCTATCAAGCAGGTAAGGGACGCGTCGAATACAGAACGTTGATGTTGTGCCCCAGCGACAGCAATTCTGGAATTGAGACAGTTGCGGGCAGGCGCTTCTGTTTGGGTGAGGGGAGATCAGGTCAAGGCGGCGCCGGTGCGCTGGACGATTGCGCTTACGTCCACAGCGGCGGATTGGTCCTCCGCAAATTCAATACGGAAGGACACACGCTCGCTGATGCCGTTGCCGCCGGCGTCACTTCCCATGTCCAAAAAAACGGTGCGTTGAATTTCATCCGACGCACTGGCGTATGTCCAACCACTGGAGTCTTTGACCTGGGCTTCACCAAAGTCGAAGTTCTGAAAAATCATCTCCGCGGTGCGCATTCGGTTCACCCACATCTCTGTGCGCAGCGCTTCGAGGCTGCGCAGCAGGGGATGGAACCTGTGGGGCATCTCTGTGCCCCCTGGTGTGTTGCTGGTTTTGGTGCTCATGTGAGTCCTTTGAAGATGTCTTGCTCAAAGGATATCCGTTTCATCAGGTGTTGACAGGGGTCGATGATCCGGCCGGCTTGTTGTCGTCGCTGCATTTACCAGATATCTTATACGCACACAGTCATCACGATCTGAACCATGCCAACACCAGCCACAGCTTCCAACACGCAGTACCCCGCACTCACGGGTCGAACGGTGGTCCTAAAACTCGACCCCCAGCCCTTTCAGGAGACCCTGGATGGTCTCAAGCGATTCGAAATCCGACTGGACGACAGGGACTACCAGTGCGGCGACCTCTTGATCTTGTGCGAAACAGCCGCGCCACACGCTGACCTCCTGCCTGGTGAGACCGCTGTCAAAACAGGTCGCTCCACCATTCGCCGCGTCACCAGCATCCTGCGCGGCCCCGTGTGGGGCTTGGCCGAGGGGTGGGTTGTCATGTCCACGGTGGCGGTTGTCGACGCCCTGCCACACGATGAGCTGCTGTCCTGCCTGGCACGGATGCAGGTTGAGTGCGAGCGGTTGCGGGACGAGTTGGAAGAGGTGCGGTCTGCAGGGGGCCTGGCTGTGGCGCCCCGGTCGAAAAACTACTCGCTGAACGAAAGGAGCGCATCTTGAACTCACAACAAAAGCCCGCCCATACCGGCCCCATGCTCCACATCGCCTCTCGCGAGTTGACTGGACACGCCCTGAACTGGGCTGTGGCCACGACCTTGAGCATCCCTGTGACCGTCCACAAAGGACGGGCGCTCACGACGGTTCCGAACATCACGAACCCGGTGCTGGAGGTTGAATTCGGCTACAAGCCATTCAATCCAACTGGCAACTGGGCTGTGGGTGGCCCCCTGAAAACCGGCCACCGAATCAGCACGGTTCAAAAGCATGACGGCTGGTGGGTGGCATGCATCTACGACATGAACGACGATCCCCAGTTCATGGAGATCTCGCATGACGAGCTCGAAGCCGCAATGCGCTGCCTGGTTCACTCCCACTTCGGGCGAACCGTCCTTGTGCCGGCAGAACTTTTGGGCCGTCCACTGACCACTGCGGCCGCCGGCGAACGTCGCGGGGTGTCGACATGACCGCAGAGAGCGTGTGCGCGCCACGTGTGGCCGCGAAACCCCATCTGAAGCTGATTCGCATCGCCGGGCACCTGGTGGGATACCGGGTCTACAGGGCCGATGGATTCTTGGGCGCGCGGCGCTTTGCCGGGTATCACTATCTGGCGGACGGATCCCTCGCCGCTCAGCCGGGGACGAGGGGTGTCCTGTGAATCTCGCCCTCGCATACGCTGCCGAGGTCTGGGTCATCGTGCCCAAGACCGAGAGCCCCAACGGGGCTGACTTCAAGAAAGCCCTGGATGGCGCCTTCCACCTGACCCAGAAGGCGGCAAACGACAGACTTGACATGGAAGACGAGAGCAAGCGCCGGGGCCTCAAGGTGCAAGCTTCCATGCTGGTTCCCATCTCGACAACACCGAAGAAGCCGCTGCCATGAATGTGAGACGCCAAAAGCTCATCCTCGGCCGCAAACACCGATACATCTGGTGCCTGGACTGGTGGATGGGTGATCTGGGGTGTGGCGCCACCAACGACCGCAACTGGAGCCGGCACCGCGAGCAGCCTGGGCGGCCGCGGATCAAGCCCAGCCCCAAGGGACTTCGTGGGCCGTGGGATAGGCTCCACCACAAGGCCTACAAACGGCCCAAGAACAGGACCGGGTGAGAACAACGCTCGAAGACTGGTTCTATTTCACAAGACGTATCCCGTGAAAACGGGAACAATTTCACACAACAAACGCCCCTTGCTCACGCCGACTGTCACACGGCGGTGATTTGCGCATGGGAGCATTTGTACCAAGTGATCAGCACGGTCGCCTGCTTCCGGAGAACCCTCCGGCGAGCAGCATGACCACCCTCACCAGGGGTGGCGCATCCGGGGATGGTCCAGTTTTTTCAATGGAGTTTTTCGTGTTTTCGTACAAGATTTTTGGCGCGCTTGCAGGCGACGCCGGGTTGCTGTTTCACAGCTGCGTGCCCAACCTTCAGGACAAACCTGACCTCTGGGCCGACGAGTGCCCCTACATCATTCCGCGCAACGGACGTGTCGAAGTGAGGCTTGTAGACCCCTCTGATCGCGTGTCTGGCAACAAGATCCAGACCGAAGTAGCCGAGGAGGCCTCATGCTGATCGCAGAAACCATGCTCACCGCGAACGCCACTGGAGACGTTCTCAACAGAGCCGTCGCCGAGTGCGAGGGTCTGAAAACCTTCCCATACGTCCTCAAAGACGGCTGGAAGCGCTTCGAGCCGAACCTGGATCGCCACCTGGCCGAGCCCATCATCGAGCGGGCGGGCATCAGTTTCGCCTACGACGAGGCCGCGCCCGAGGGGCACCGGCACATCGCCATTCGCCGCTATGGCCCACGTGGACGCACAGTGGCGCGTGGACCCGATCTGCTGATTGCTGCTATGCGCTGCCGCGTTGCAAGCGAAATCGGCGACACCATCGTTCTCCCTCACACTGCGCCCGTGTTCTGCTGATCCGACCATTGATGGGGTGGGCCTTCTGAATCGGCCCTTGCTTGTGAATTGTGTATGTGATATCGTCTCCACACACCTACACACAAAGTCCCATGTCGTCCATCTACCTGCTGCACCCTGCACACGTCGCTCACGGCGATGTCGTTGTATGCCCAAAGGGTAGCCATACGGCATGGGGCATCTTTGTCTACACCCCTGTGGGACGCTTCTCCGTGGCTGAGTTCCATTTCACGGACCCCTCCGAGGACTTCTCACAGTTTTTGAATGCTGAACGCGCTCTCGCCGCGTACCAGTCAACACCGCACCAGTTGGAAATGGCATGAGCGACGAAGACTCCATCGACGCCTTCCTTCGCACTCTCGAGGCAGGCATACGCGACTCTGGCTTTGGCGAGATGGAAGCGGTTCAGCCACAAGGGCGCCCCGCAGGCCTCACAACGGTGCTTCTGGATGGCGATCTGGGCCATGCAACCACCACCAAGATGGGAGAGAAATCGTGAATGCTCGCGTTTTGACTCTATCCGACGGTGCAACCCTCCACCAAGACGGGACTGCGTGGGAGCTCAAACGTGGCGACACACACATGCGCTACCTGAGTGAGTTCGAAGCCGAATTCATTGCCACAGCCATGGCAGCGGGTGCTGCAGAGGCCTCTGCCGCCCTAGCTTGCGCTCAGGCCAAGCCGACAGAACCAGCGTTGGTCATCACCCTTCGACAGGCGAAAGCGTTGGTCGAGTGGTTTGGGGGTGATGACTCAGAGATGACCGTGAGCAAGAGTGGGGATTCGCTTATTTGCTGGTTCACCGAGTATCCAGAAGAGGGCCACCTGCCCCTGGGGAAGACAGAGGTTGAAGAGACCGATCCCCAAGCAGCGCCCACCAGGGCATTCTCTCCTCGGATGTAGTGTTTTGGGGACGGAACTTGGCGCAGCGAGGTACGTGCGTATCTGATATCCTTTGCGCATACGATGCCCGCTGCACCGCCCCAAGTACGAGTCCCTTGACGCGCTTTGGGGTTCCAGGAGCCTATCCATGCTGTTCCGTTGCCCCCACTGTCGCACACGTCGCAAAGATCCCCTCTTGATGCTTGAGCACATGCGCTCAAGCGGGCACCGCTCCTGCACATGTGGCGGCTACCACTATGCGCACCGCCCGGGCTCGCGGTGCTGCGTGGTTCACCCAGAGGGTGAGCTTCACTTGGCCTCACGGCGCGGCGAGCCCTTGGAGGTGTTGCGCGAAATAGCCATGGAGCTGGCAATCGAGGCCGCATTCCCTGATGCCCAGGCCAAGGAGGGGCCTCGACGTTCACGGTGGAGCGCGGTGTCCTCGCCCGCTGCCGAGTGCCCTTTCTGACTGCGCAAGGAGGCCGAACATGGCTGTTTACGTTGACGACATGCGAGCTCCCTTCGGCAACCTCATCATGTGCCACATGTTGGCCGATACGGATGACGAACTCCACACCATGGCCGACGCCCTTGGCATCAAACGCATCTGGTGGCAGAGCCCCGAGAAAACCTCGGGAAGCCACTACGACATCTGCCTGACGAAGAAAGCGATTGCCTTGCGCCGCGGCGCGATCCCCATCACCCGGCGCCAAGCTGCGGCCATGAATGCGCACCGCAAGGCCTTCGGCAGCTTGAGCACGCCAACGGCTGCCACTGAATGGTTTGCAAAAGGGCGATAAATCTGATGAATTAGGGCGCTCATTGTATTTCAGCCCTGCATTTATATTTACCCCATTATTTCAATTAAATTCTACGACCAAGTCTACACATTAAACAAATGAACAAAAGATTCGACTTCAAATTGGGAAAACTGGTTGGGCTTATAAAAAATGTTTCTAGCATTCCACCAAACTACCAATCCATTGGCGAAAAATCGCAGCAGTTTGAGCCGAGGTACAAATCATTGGTTTTCCGGCATGACTATGGTAGCCGCGACAGTTTGAAGCATGCCTTGCTGAAGATTCTGCAGAAACACGGCGGCGACGTAGTTCGCGGTGCCACCCTGCTTATTAACAACAACATCTACGACCTAGACCTTTATGTCTTTTTTGGATTAGACGTCACCAATGAGTCGATCGTTTCGGATGTCAAAGGCACTTTGGCACAGGCGGGTTCCGTTTACCGCCCTGACCTAACAAGCCAATACTTGTGTGATCAGATGAAGCTTGGACGGTTCAACTTATTCACTTTAGATATTCCAATAATGCTCGAATTTATCTTTAGCCACGGATTTCATTTCCGCACAAAATCAGATGTGGCCAAATCAATTTCGATGAGTCCACTTCGTGATGATGGAGGGGTTTTTATTAGCCATTCATCGCTTGATAAAAAATTTATTCGCGAGTTACTCCCACACCTAACGGCTGCAGCATTGCCGGTTTGGTTTGATGAAGTCAACATCGATGTTGGCGACCATATTGCGAACGAAGTTGAATCCGGTATCTACGATGCGCGAGCTGTCATCTTCTTCGTCACGAAGAATTTTCTTGCTAGCAAATGGTGCAAGAGCGAATTAGATAGCTTCAAGGCGCGTCTTCGCAGCAAAGGGGATGTCAAAATCATCAGCATCATTGACTCAGATGTATCGGCTGACTCATTACCTCCAACGTTCACAGAGCGGCTCTATCTCAAACGAGATGTTAATGAGACTGTCGAGCAAACGGCACGGCGCGTTGTTCCCGCACTCTGGCGTCATCTCGAGCAGAAGGCAGAGGCTTGATCGCTCTGAAAGGTCTGTGATTTTCACCAAGGGATGGTCAGAAGCGATCGCCGTTCGTTGTCACTGGCGTGTGTTTGAGATATCTTTTCTGTAGAAGACAACGTCACAGAAAGATCTCATGCCCCAGTTGACCATCAAGAACCTCGAAGCCCAACTCCAGAGCCTGGTGGCCCAGCCATCGCAATGGCCCACCGACGGGCATGTCCGTGTGGAGACTGGCAACTACAAGCCTTTCGCGATGGCCACCGTCAATGCCGCGCGCAGACGTGGGCATGGGGTGGTTCGTCGAGCCGAGGGTGTGTTCCACATCTCTCCCAGCTCGGCGTTCTCCACAAGCTGCGCCCGGGCGGACTCTGTCCAAGCCAGCTCAACTGCCAGCTCCCCGGTCTCAACCTGCTGAAAGCACGCATGTCCATCATCATTTCAAACGAGGTCATCAGCCTCACCCGGGTCGAAGCCTTGGCGAAGCAGCGCAAGCAGGTGACAAATGATTCCCGGAGCACTCGCGAGGTCGAGATTCTGGGAGAGTCCCTGTCAGACGCAGTACTTGCCGATCTGCTCAGGGTGGCTATCGAGGTCAAGGACACAAAGACTGCTCGCTCCCTTGAGGTGGTCATTGCCGCGCGCGAGGGTGACTTCAATCGGCCCATTCCCAACTTCAAGGCCTTCCCTGAAGCGCTGAAGTCGTACCTTGTTTCTGGGGCGATTGATGGCTGGCTGTACTGGAAAACCGAAGACGGCCATCTGGTTCCACATCTGGTCACAAACATCTCTCTTGAGTGGGATGAGTACGACCGGGGCAAGAAGCCGATGACGGTCAAGGTGCACACCTCGGTCTACACCAATGTTGGCCACGACCATCGCGTTCACATGGGAGTGGAGCAAAGCGCCATCAGCTTCTCGCCTTCCGATGTCGTTCGCAAGCGGATCCCGGACATCCTGGCTGCATTCGGCCTCTACAAAGAGACCGCAGAGATGCGGGCTGACTACGACACCTCCATGGTGCGATTCAATGAGATCGTGCGTGGCAAGTACGCGGAACAGTTCCGAGTCACCGGAAAAGTGCTTTCGATCGATGGCAAGTATTCAGGTCGGGGCGCCGACTTTACGGGGCGGCGAATCATCCATGACCTCTCTGACGAGATCTATGGCCCGACGAAGCTCACCGTGGATGCGCCCATTTTTGATGACGCACCGGGCTTGAGCGGCTACGGCACCATTCCTGAGCATCCGGTGGTTCGCGGCTTTGAGCTGAAGTCACACGAGTTCGCGTGGATCCATGCGGACAATCTGGAGCCCTATGAGTACGACAAGGGCCTGCGAGACAAGCTGGTTCTGCCGGCATCGCATCGCGATCTGCTGGATGTGCTCACCAATGACATCAGCGCTTTCGTGGGTGACATCATCGAAGGCAAGAGCGCCGGGAACGTGATCTTGGCCAAGGGCGAACCCGGCGTTGGCAAGACGCTCACGGCTGAGGTCTACGCCGAGCTGATCTCGCGTCCGCTTTACTGCGTGCACTCCGGCACCTTGGGCACGACCGCCAAGGAGATCCAGAAAAACCTCGAGATCGTTTTCGAGCGAGCACGAGCCTGGAAGGCTTGCTTGCTCCTGGATGAGTGCGATGTCTTTGTTATGAAGCGCGGCGACAACCTTGAGCAGAACGCCATCGTGGCCGAGTTTCTTCGCACCCTCGAATACTTCGACGGCCTCATGTTCATGACCAGCAATCGCGGCTCTGACATCGATGAGGCCATCATCATGCGCTGCGCGGCCATCATCGACTACAAGACGCCGGGCCCATCCGATACCAAGGCGATCTGGCGGGTGATGTCTGATCAGTTCGAGGCGAAACTCACCGAAGCCCTCATTGAGGAGCTTGTCGAGACGTTCCCGACCATTCGCCCTCGGGACATCAAGATGCTCTTGCGCCTGGCCATCCGGGTTGCACTGAGTCAGAAGGCGCCACTGGATATCGAAGTGTTTCGGCGATGCGCCATGTTCCGCGCGATCGACATCAAGTCGCCCGCTTCATCGGAGGCTCTGGCGGCATGAAGGAATTTTCGATGGGCTTCAAGCCCGCCATGGTGCGCGCGCTTTTGGCGGACAGCCCGAAAACCCAGACTCGCAGGCCGATCACCGCGCGAAACTCCCTGGTTGATGGTGTCGCCCTGACCCAAAGGAAGTGGGACCAGCTGCAGCTGAACTTCTCTCGCGCCGAGCTCTACCTGGACCGCGTACTCACGGTACCGGGCATCGTGGATGGGGTTGAGGGCAGCTTAAACATCACTCCGCGTTTTCAGCGGGGAGATCGAATCTGGGTCAAGGAGGACTACCGCTTCACCGACGACCTGGACAAATACAAGCCGGCCGAGGTTGGTGAGCTGTGCGTGAACGCTGGCTACCGTCGGCCCTGGGCGCCAATCCAGTACGAGGCAGACCAGGCTCGTGACAACTGGAGCCACACCGGTACGCCGCCTCACTATCGTCCACCGGCGCCGGGGAAGCTTCGCGCCGCCATGTTCATGCCGCGATGGGCCTGCCGCCTGGTGCAGGAGATCCACAAAACCCGTGTTCAGTGGGTCAAGGACATCTCCGAAGACGATGCCTTTGCTGAGGGCTGCCATCCCGTTCCGGGCGGGCCCAGTGCTCGCCACCTGTATTCCGAGCTTTGGTGCGAGATCCACGGTCGCGCCTCGTGGCGCAACAACCCTTTGGTGTGGGTGCTCGACTTCCACAAGGACCTGAAATGATCAGCGCAGACATGACAGAAACGCCATCCCCAGCAGAACAGCAACCGCTGCGCGGAATGATTGATGTCGGCTACATCATCCGCGACGGCCGTCGGGCCGATGGCAAGAAATGGCACGGGTTCTGCGCCCGGGAAGACGGAGTCTATGACCTTCCGGATGGCGCGAGGCTCTATGCCTGCCCGAACAGTTCGACCGACCCTGTAGCCGTGATCCAGGCCCTCACAGAGGCACTGGAGATGGCGCGCAGCTACGTCGAGGATGAGGTCAGCAAGCGGGTCCGCCAGTTCGGCCCCGAGAATTCACCGGCCTTGTGTGCATTCGAGCTCCAGAAGCTTGGCAAGGTCGATGCGGCGCTTGCACTCTCCCGCGCGCTCTGAACCGGTCGACCCTTGCGATGCTCCTGAGCGCTTACAACCACCTGCCTGGGTACCTGCATCGCTGGCGCGTGGTGGCCATGGGTCGATTCATGCTGCGGGTGCACCGCATTCTGGACATCGATCGCACGCCATTTCTGCACTCACATCCGTTCGCCTACCTGTCGGTCGTCCTGCGGGGTGGCTACGACGAACGAGTCCTGCAGGCCGATGGATCACTCAAGCTGGTGAGAAGGGGTGTTGGGTCGGTGGTTTTTCGCGCTGCGAATCAGCTGCACCGAATCGATGCGGTGCATGGGGCATGCACCACGCTTTTCTTCACCTGGCGCATCGCCGGCAGCGGACAGAACTGGTTGCTGCAGCGCCACCATGAGATCGCCACGCCCCAGGGATACGACGACGCCCCTGATGGGTTGTACCCGTGTGCGGATGGGTTCCGCCGGCGTGAAGGCGGGGTGTGGTTTGCCAAGCGCCCGAGCGCCGAGGAAGCGCTGGCCTGCACGCGCATTTCAGTACATCAGCGCACCAACCTCTGCTGATTTCAGGCCCGGCCTGGCCGCCCTGAGCTTCGTTGTCGCGCACGATCGAAGTCGATATCTTGTATTCATACAAGGATCAACATGACACACGACATCCCTCGATCATCTCTCCCCGAAGTCCGCAACCCACTCCTGGCGATCCCCGAAGTTCAGGCCGAGATCGCCACCCTTTCTGTCGAATCCAGCGCCGCACTGGAGCGCATCCTGCTGGGCCTCTCCAAGACCTTCCGCGCGAAGGGTGAGGAGGCATGGCGCAAGCAAAGGCCGCAATGGCCGCCTACTACAAGGCCAACGCCGTCAACGCGCGCCACCTGGCGCTGGCCCTGCGCCGCGGCCGCGTTGCCCCCGCAATCACCGCCGAGGCTTGATCGTGGACAAGAACGCAGACTCGGCTCCTCGCGCCGCTGTTTTGCCCGAGCGCATTCTCAGAGGGGTTGTTCGCGAGCAGTCGCTGGAGCACCTCCTGGGCACGCCCATCGAGATGACGCACCCGGCCGAGCGCCAGCTACTGGCTTGGGTCCTGCCTCCCTGGCAGCGGCCGGAAGTCTGGGACATTGCTCGAAAGCGCGCTTTTGTTGAGGGCATCTTCCTTGGCCTGGGCACCGGCAACTACGTCGTGCACGCGCCTGACTGGGATGCCAACGGGACAAAACCCATGTCCGGTTGGCTGATCGATGGCCAGCAGCGCCTCTCCGCCATCCGCGACTTCGTCCGGGACGACCTGGAGATCTTCGATGGCGTGCGCTACAGCGACATCGACCAGATCTCGCGCCGACGTCGCTTCCTGGGCCAGACCTTCCCGTACATCGAGCTCAGCTACGCCCCAGATGAGCAGCGCTTGAAAACGCTCTATGAGCGATTGAACTTCGGTGGCATGGGCCACACGGCGGCAGATCTCCAGCGCCTCACCGACACCCCTGCCCTTCCCCCTTCCACGGCTCCAACCGGCGCGCGCCCACGCTGATTTCATGATCCAGTCCACCTCGACTCCGACTCCACTGCGCGATCGCTGCGCTGAAATTCTTTCCTGGCACCGCACTGGTGTGCTCGAGGGAGAAGCGCTTCGCACGATGGCCGCCGGCCAGCGCGAAGCCATCCGCGACGACCTTCAGATCGCTGAAGCCAATACGTGCCGCGAGGCCATGACCTTTGTCTTGGATCACACCGAACCGCATACAGAGGCTCCGACCCATGCAGGACTCGCGCCCGACATTGCCGAGTGCATCGAGAAGGCCTGGGCGCAAAGCCTGGGGGATGCCGCCAACATGGAGCCCCAGGAAGCCCGGGCCGCTGCGCGCGCAGGCCTGGCGCTAGCCATGACGGTGTTCCTGCCGGTGTCGCAGCTTTTCAAGATCCGCCGCGCGATGGCTGCGGCAAACGACTGAAGGCCCTCATGTCCTACGACCTCTTTGACTCCCTTGTGCCAGCACTTCACGGCACTGAGCAATTTGCCAGCGCCGCAGATCCGGTCGCACTGAACCCGGAGCTGCACCAGTGGTTCACGCCCGCCTGGGCTGCTGAGGCCATCATCGAACAGGAGTTTGGCTGGCTGCGAGCGGGGCACCGGGTGCTGGAGCCTTCTTGTGGCGATGGTGCCTTCCTGGTGGCGATCCCGCCCGAAGTCGATGCGATCGGTGTGGACATCGATCCTGTGCAGGCTGCGCTTGCGGCCGCATCGACCGGTCGCAAAGTGCTTGTGGGGGACTTCACCACCATGGACGCTGAACTCATCGGCAAGGTCGATCTGGTGGTTGGCAACCCACCATTCCAATCGGACATCGTCCAATCCTTCATTGAGCGCTCGGCGGAGTTACTGCCTGAAGGCGGTCAGGTTGGTCTCATCCTGCCGGGTTATATTTTTCAAACTAGCTCGCGAGTGATGCTGCTCTCGCGCAACTTCAGCATCCACCAGCAAATGCTGCCCCGCAACCTGTTCCCCCGCCTGAAGCTGCCGCTCATGTTCGCGCGCTTCGTCAAAGAGCAGCACCGCAAACTCTACGGCTTCCTGCTCTACCGTGAAGCCCAGGAGATGCGCGAACTCACCAAGGATGTGGTGGCGCAGGCTTCCAGCGCGCGCGATCCCCGCGGCGCCTGGCACCAGGTGGTGGCAGCGGCCTTGAGGAATCTGGGCGGCGAGGCCAGCCTGGGCGCCCTCTACGAGCATGTCGCCAAGAACCGGCCCACGGAGAATCCCTTCTGGAAAGAAAAGATCCGTCAAGTCTGCCAGCGCTCCAGTCACTTTGTTCGGGTGGCGCCAGGCCGGTATGCTCTGACCGGCACATGAAGTCAAACCTAAATCCAATGAAGTCACCACGACACGAGTTCATGCAGGGGCAAGTCGCCGATGTCATGAAGAACCTCTCTGAAGGCGTGCCCGTCGTCACGGATCCGAGCTTCCCAGACGAAGTGAACGCGCGTCTGCTGGTCGTGGAAGCCACGGCCGAAGCCAACATCAAAAAAACCGATCCTGTTGCTGGTGAACGGGTCAAGCAGCTTTTAGCCGTGGCCCTTCGAGCGAGCACGTCAGCCAAGAAGGTCATGTGGCTGCACAAGGCGGCCGATGTCAGCGCGGCCGCTGTGGCGCCGGTTTCGGCCTGCCGCACCGGGTGCGACTCCTGTTGCCACATCGAGGCCAGAATTTCTCGCCTTGAGGCCCGTGTCCTGGCGCGCGCGATCGGGCGGGAGATTGTGGAGCCGGAGCATCACCGGCCTGTCAACGTCCAGGGGTATGAGGCGCCGTGTCCGTTCCTGGTTGACCACCAGTGCAGCGTGTATGCGGTGCGGCCCACCGTTTGCCGCACCCATTTCAACCTGGATGAGGATGACCTGCTCTGCCGGCTGACCCCCGGCCTGGCCATTCCGGTGCCCTACTACGACACGAGGATCTTTGCGTTTACTGGTGTGGCCATGGAGCCCGATGAGAGCCAGTGGGCGGATATTCGGCAGTGGTTCCAGGTGTGACCGACTATCGCTTTGCGCCTGACATGTAGCGTTTCAACGTCTTTGACCTGGCCTCTGAACGGTCTTCGTCCATAAAGACGGTCAGCAGATACCCACGAGCACCGGCCTCAAAAAGCTTTGAGGCGCAGGCGGACGACCATGGGGACTTCTCCAGGTCTGGGTGCAAGTCCTTGAACATGCTGTCCACGAAGTCCCGCTTGGCGTAGGGCTTGCCTTGGGCCCTGGCCAGATACATTTTTGCCTGCATGTAGTACGGCTCGGTTAGCTCGGCCGCCCTGACTGGGTCAGCAACACATGCATGGACGTCCCCCATTGGGTCCAGCACCTCATTCAGGAAATTCGCCTGGGTCTTGACGTCGCTTGAATAGAGCCTGTATGGGATGAGGCCCACGTTGTTGGCGTTAAAAGCGTTGATGAAGGCCACGGCGTGGACCGCATTGCCCGCCGACATCAGCAGGTCGTCACAGGTCGAATCGGGCGCACCAGCTGGGGAATATCGAGCCATTCGCCTACTCAGTGTCTCGTTGTACAGCTTTGCGGCGCCGTCCATCGTGTTCTTTCTGGTGAAAACGGATGCGGCATTCGCAGCGTCGGCTTTGGGTAGCCCACATTCCTCCAGGTTGCTGAGGATCTTGATCTGCTGGTCGATGTACAGAGTGGTTTCTGACCTGCTCTGAAGTGGCGCAAGGAGAAGAAGGAGTGGAAGAAGCGCGCGCAGTGTGAAGTTGGTCATTTGGCTTTCATGTTCACCCCAGTATAGGTGTCGAGTTGAACCAATCGGCTGACAATAATTGGATGATAGGAAGCCCGCCGAGAGGCGCTTCTAACCGCTGTCGATCTCGTGTGCATTTGATATCCTTTATGCAGATAAGGATTGCATATGAAGACCCTCTACATCAATTTCCCAGCCGATTTCGTCACCAGCCGTGATGTGGTCGACCAGATTTTCGACGCCCTCCTTGATTCAGGAGTGCCTGCCGTCGTCACGGTGGGTGAGCGCTGCGTCAACGCCTACGTCTCCACCCAGCACATGGCTGACGGAGAAGACCCTCTCGCATTGACCCAGGATGCCTTGGGCCGGTTGGGCTTCTCGGCAACAGTGACCGATGCCCTGCCGCCCGTGTACGCGCTGCCGGTAGTGGCTGCCGCCAATGACCCTGTGGTCTTTGGCGTGCCGGGCATGCCGGCGCGCGACCGTCGGATGACGATGTCAGCCTAAACGCCTGGAGGTCACCATGACTGCTGCTCCCGAAAATCCTGTGGCCGTCGACTGGATGATGACGATTCCCGTCATTTCCACGGCCCACATGCCCCATGCGCAGGCGGCGTTTGAGATCCAGGACGTCATGGTGGCGCCCTATGCAGAAGGTGCATTCGTGTGCATCGGCTACGAGGGCGACCTCTCGCACGACGCCTGGTTGGCGCCGGTGCGCGAATGGCTGAATTCAACGGGCTCGGTGGATGCGTGGGTCCGCTTTGATGCGGCTGGCGACATTGTCGAGTGCCTGAAGGTGTACGAGTGGGCTGAGGTGATCGCATGAACGGCCTCTTTGATGACCCGACTGCCGTCGCCATCAGCTCTTTCCATGGCGAGCACCGCTGGCTGAGCAACTTCTGGCCGTGCCGTGTCGAGTTTGAAGGCGTGGTCTACCCCTCCGTAGAAAACGCCTACCAGGCGGCCAAGTTTTCACCGGTCGAGCGCAGCGTCTTCGTTCTGTGCACCTCCGGCCAGGCGAAGCGCCTAGGCAGAACCATGGCGATGCGCCCTGACTGGGATTCGGTCAAGGTCGACGTCATGCGCGCAGCGCTGGCTCAGAAGTTTGCCCCGGGAACCGATCTCGCCGCCCAGCTGCTGGCCACCGGCAACGTCGATTTGATCGAGGGCAACACCTGGGGCGACACCTTCTGGGGTG
This sequence comes from Burkholderiales bacterium Ga0074133, assembly GCA_001464865.1. GTDB lineage: Bacteria > Pseudomonadota > Gammaproteobacteria > Burkholderiales > Burkholderiaceae_C > Acidovorax. The sequence goes on along the minus strand of LNEG01000009.1, from coordinate 59,270 downwards.
TGTCCAGCGGCAAGGGCCACAACCACCTGGGTCGTCTGCTCATGGATCGTCGCGCTCAACTCCAGCAACTGCTGGCAGCGCCGGCGCCCGCCGCTCGCAAAGGACCTCAGCCATGACCGCCACCACCAAAAAGACCGCTCCCACCAAGCTGCCGCCAGGCTTTGAGCTGCCGCTGCATTGCGGCGGCAGCACTTTCAAGCCTCTGGAGTGGAGCGACCTCGCAAAACGCGGCGCGCCAACCATCGGATGGGGGATTTCCGAGCGCGTGGCCAGCCGCGGTCGCTACATCCCGCGCGGGTGGGACGGCTTGTTCGCTCCGTTCGCCGACAAGACGGCGGCCCAAGAGCTGTGCGATCAGCTCAACACCCTCGCCAAGAACGCTCTCCAAAAATCTCTCCCATGAACTCCCCGACCCAACCCCTTCATCCCAGCCTGACTGACAAGCCCGCCGCGCCCCCGCTTCTTTGCGCGCGTCGCATCCTCGACATCGAGGAGAAGGCGGCTCACCACGCAACCGGCACCGCCGACCTGACGGTGCGTACTGTGCATGAAGCCCTGAAGGCGGCAGCCTTCACCGAAGAGGAAATCATTGAGCGCATGTGCGCGCGCATCAAGGCGGCCGATGACGCCGCAGCTGACAACGGCTACATGCTGGACTCCAACGATTGCATCGCCGTTCTGCGCGGCACCTGGGCAGGCCCGATGGCCATGGACAAGCCCGAAAAACCGTCGAAACCAGGTGGTGGGCAAAGCCGATGGTTGCAGGGTGCCCAGTGGCAGGTACATGCACGCATCACCATGCCTGTATCCGGCACGGGTTTGACGCTGGCACTCCTGCACACTGCGTTCTCCCTCCCGAATGGCTCCTACATGCTCTTCGTGGACGCAACTACCGATGCGCTGAAGCGGGTTCTTTGCGACCCTGAGTTTCAGACGCTGCTTCCGGTGGCCACCATCACTGTTCTGGACGGTCAGATCCCTGGTGGCATCCGCGCACTGAGCGTGGTCGACCGACTTCCTGTCGGCACCTACGACCTTTTCCTGGAATTGCGGAATACGGGCTCAAGGAACAACCGTTGAACGACATCCTAAAAAATGAAGAAGGTGGGGTAGCAAGGGCCAAACCGCTCACGGAAAGGCAACAGCAAGTCCTAAAAAAAGCGTCAAAAGAGTGGGCTGACTTGCCTTCCGGCATCGGATGCACGAACGCCACGCTTGGGGCTCTGGGTAAGCAAGGCCTCGTGGAAGTGCGGATAGAGCCAGGGAAGGAGCACACCTTCTATGGCGGCTGGCAGTGGCGCCTGACTCCCATGCAGTGCTCTTGAAGCGCCACAGATGTTGAAGGCTAGTTGCTACACAAGATGTCCCTTGTTCAACCTTCATTCAATTCTCATGAAAACAAAACTTCCCTTCTACATCTTTCTGACTCTCTCCTTCGCATTCCTATTCGCCCAGTTCTCTGTGAACGTCATCGCACTCAACTACTACCTGGTCCACCTGTTCTTCGGGTTCGCCATGCCGTTTCTGGCCGGTTTCTTTCCAGCGCACCTGTTTCGCTGGAATGGATGGTCAAAGCTCCCCTTGAACCACGACTGGGACGGCTACGCCTGGTCGCCCAAGGTGGCTGTAGCCGTCACGCTCATCATCAGCCTCATCAATGAAGCCATCACCGACCCGAAGTACAACGGCATCCCTTTCTCCCAGGCGTGGCATCACTTTGCAATCGACATCGCAGGAATGGTCCTGTTTGCAGCGCTGTACCTCGCGCTCCTGAAGCCCCTCCTAGTTCGCGACCACCAGCGCAGAGTCATCCAGACATTTCCAGTCCACGGGAGGCCCCAGGAATGAACATCATCTTGCAGTCCCCCTCCACGGCCGAGACCGCGGCAGTGCGCACAGCCGTCATGCTCATGGACGGCGGCGCCGCCACCGTGCGAAATGCACTCATCGAAGCACTGGACGGCCATGTAGACCTGCTGCGCGCCGGCGCACTGCCTGTGGGCAGCGTTGAGTTCGTTCGCCGAGCCATGGAGCTCGCTGGCATCCAAGAGCCCCAGAACCTGTCGTACCCGCCTGGTTGCCACGAATTCCTCGGTCGCTCCGTTGAGCGCCGCACCAGCGGTGAAGTCCTTGCCGCCGGCGCTGAGGTTTTCGTCAAGCCGGTGGCCACCAAGCTCTTCAACGGCTTCGTACTGCGGCCCCAGGCCGATGCTGCGGATGTCGATGAGCATGACCGCGAACAGCTCAAGATCCTTTGGCAGCTGCCTTTGACTACCCTGGTCTACGCAAGCCCTGTCGTTGAGTTTCAGAGCGAGTGGCGTTACTACGTCCAGGGCGGCGAGGTGATCGGGCGCGCGCGCTACGACGCCGACGGTCCTGAGGATGCCAAAGAGCCCGATGAGGGCGTCTTGCGCCGGTGCATTGAAGCGCTCGCCATAGGCCACCCCCACGCCCTGGACATGGGCGTCCTGGTTGATGGCTCCACCATCTTGGTAGAGGCCAACGACGGCTGGGGTCTTGGCCTCTACCGGGGGGCGATGAAACCGGCCGCCTACCTGAACTTCCTCGCTCAGCGCTGGGAATCACTCTACATTCCGAAGCCCCGAAAGGCACCTGCCCCATGAAAATCCTGCCCGTCATCCATTACATCGACACCGACACCGCAATCCAGCAGGTCGCCGTGGCCCGCCAGTGCGGCGCCGATGGCGTCTTTCTGATTGACCACCACGGCAATGACGACAACCTGGTGCAGGTGGCGGCCCTGGCGAAAGAGGTCTTCACCGACTTCCCCATCGGCATCAACCTGCTCTCGTACAGCGCGACCCATGCCGCGCGCGCGGCGATCGAACATGGGCTCCAGATGATCTGGGCGGATTCCATGGATGTGAGCAGCGCCGGGATGGGCTCCATGGGGCGTGAACTGCGGGCCATGGCAGCGGAACACCCCGAGATCGGATTCTTCGCATCCGTCGCTTTCAAGTACCAAGCGGAAGAGCTCGATCCAGCTTTTGCAGCCCGCTACGCGCGTGAAGCGGGCTTCGTGCCAACGACCAGCGGAACCCGCACGGGTTCACCGCCCTCGGTGGACAAGATCAAGACGATGTCGGAAGCAGCAGACGGAGTGCTCGCGGTGGCCAGTGGCATGACATCTGACAACATCGCCTTGTACGCGCCGTTTCTCTCGCATGTCCTGGTATCCACCGGGGTCTCGGTCGACGACTACCGGTTCGACGAAGCGAAGTTGGTGGAGCTCATCTCGAAGTCCAGACAAACCATGGGCCCTACCTAAAATGGGTGCATATTGCATTCACTCGACCGAACTCAAGAAGAACAACGAATGACAAAAAACCTGCTCTCCAAGATCGCAACACTCACCGAAGATGAACTGCGCCGCGAACTGACCGAGATCCTGACCCGCCAGAAGCTGGGCCTGGTGTGGGAGCACAGTGCGATCGAGCGTGATCGAGCTGCCAACCAGGATGTCGTATTGCCACGGCTGGATGCCCGGCTGTCACACGGTCTTGACGATGGCCCCTGCCAGAACCTGATCATCGAAGGGGACAACTTCGACTCGCTGCGCCTACTGCGCGCCACGCACACAAACAAGATCCGGGTGATCTACATCGACCCACCCTACAACACCGGCAACAAGGACTGGGTCTACAACGATCACTATGTAGGAAAGAATGATCGTTGGCGTCATTCGCAGTGGTTGGAGTTCCTCTATCAGCGGCTTGTGCTAGCTCGGGATTTGCTTACTCCTGATGGAATCATCTTGGTGAGCATCAATGACGAGAACCGGTCCAGGCTTGAGTTGTTGATGGATGAAGTGTTTCCGCGTATGCGCGTGGGTTCACTGGTATGGAGGAAGCGAAGGCCTAGCAACGCTGCTGGGGTTGATCGCTTTTACTCCGAAGATCATGAGCATGTTCTCGCCTACTCCAACAGTGACTTCAGCTTCAACGGGTCAGAAAAAACATGGAGCGGGTACAGCAATTGGGACGATAAAAAGCAGGATTGGTGGGCAACAGACAATCTGACGCTGGGTTTCACGGGCAAAGAAAGGAAGAACCTTTTCTTTCCTCTTCACAACCCCAAGACCGACATCTGGTACCCCTGCGACTGGAACAGGGTTTGGTGTTACGCATCGAAATTGCGTTTGGGAGATCGTGAAGTACGTACCCGCCCAATGGAGGAGTGGATTGAAGACGACTGCGTGTACTTTCCTCCCGAAGTCGCCCCAGCAACATACCACTCTGTTCAAGAGTTGAAGGCAGCAATCAAATCTGGTGTGGCGCCCCAATTTTTAGATAAAGCGGATGATATGGAGTTCTGGCTCGGGAAAAAAATTGGATATAACAAGCCACGGTTCAAACGGTTTAAGAAAAACCTCCGCAATTCAAACCAACCCCTTTCAAGCTGGATTGATGAGTCGGGGAAGAATCGAACAAGAACTGAAGAAGACCCCGCTGCTGTTACGCTTGAAACTGGCATGTCAAGCGAAGGCACCAAGGCCCTCCGCGCAATGGGATTGGATGACGCCTTTCCTTATCCCAAGCCCATTTCACTTTTGAGGGGGCTTCTTTCGCAAGCTACGCGGCCAGGAGACATAGTTCTGGACTTCTTTGCTGGCTCTGGCACAACGGCTCACGCAGTGCTTGAGCTCAACTCCGAGGATGATGGTGGGCGGCGGTTCATACTTTGTTCAAGCACTGAAGCTACGGAGAATGAGCCAAGCAAAAACATCTGCCGTGACATCACATCCGAGCGCATTCGCCGTGCGATGACTGGCTATGGAAAAGCCGCCGGTTTTGGTGGCCAGTTCGCGTACCTGACTCTTGAGAAGTTCCACCCTGCCGACGCTGAGTTCGATGCCACCCCGGCCAGCATCCGCCAGCTTCTTTCGCTCAAGCTTAGCGGGGTTGTCTTGCCCGATTCAGGCAACCGAAAGGCGGTCGACGTCATTGCCAGTACGCCGGATGCGGCCGCCCTTTATATCCCCAAGGTGACGCAAGCCGCGATTGAAGAGGCCATGCAACTCAAGCAGCTCAGGCTGCTGGTCTTCTCCGACCGACCCGAGACAGCGAGAGAGTTGCTCACAGCAGCGGGGAAAACCTGTGACAGTCGCCCGATCGGTCAGGAGATCGCGGCAGGTCAGGCAGGCGCCGCAGCCACCCAGTTCGCCCCCCAGGAGGCAAAATGAGCACTCGAGACATCATCGCGCCTCAAGAAATGGCCTCCATCCCGGAGGACTACCAGAGCGGACACATCGCAAGCATATCGGCGGAGTTGCTCAAGCCCTCGCCAGCACCATGCGTGTTGCGTGCGCCCACTGGGTCTGGTAAGACCTTCACGATCACGCGTGTCATCGAAGAAGTGAGCCGACGGAGTGGAACGGTCTGGTTCTGGTTCGTTCCGTTTGCGAACCTGGTCCAGCAAACCGAGAGCACTCTGGCCAGCAATTCCAGCCTGGTGCATCCGATCCGCCTTGATCGTGGACGAAATCAAGATCCCGAATCGGGCATGGTGATCATCTCGACGGCCGCTGCAGTTGCGAGGGCGCGGTCCCGCACTCAAGGGTATGCGGACGGGGGTGATGACTTCGACCGAAGCCTGGCCGAGTTCCGAGCGCTCGTGAAGGCCCGGGGGCTGCTGCTGGGCGTCATCATCGATGAGGCTCATATCGGCGTGGAGAGCCAGACCGAGTTCGGCAGATTCGTCAACTGGCTAAAGCCGGATCGGTTGGTGATGGCCACGGCCACTCCGAAGGACAAGAAACTCAACGACTTCATTGGCGCAGCTGGATACGACGGGCTGCGCACCTTCTCTGTGTCGCGCGATGAAGTTGTGCGGGCTCGCCTGAACAAGCGATACATCGAAGCGATCATCTACAACCTGCGGGACAGCCTGCAGGGCATCGTGGACCTGCAAGGGACCGTGCTCAAACAGGCATGGAAGCGAAACGTACGCTTGAACAAGTTGCTGCAGGAGTTGCAGGTCGACGTGAGCCCGCTGCTGTTGGTTCAGGTCGGCAATGGGGTGGACGCCATCCGCCAGGCCCGAGAGCAGCTGCAGACACTCTGCGGCGTCCCAGCGGACCGCATTGGCGAGCACTCGGCTGACGATCCCGATCCGGTGCTCATGGCCAGCATTGCTAACGACACCACCAAGGACGTGTTGATCTTCAAGCAGTCAGCTGGCACCGGCTTCGATGCACCAAGGGCGTTTGTTCTCGCTTCCACGAAGTCGGTGAACGACCCCGACTTCGCCATGCAGTTCGTTGGCAGGGTCATGCGCGTTCACCGCTCCATCCGTTCGAGCTTCCCCAAAGGGACGGTCATCCCGGAGGAAATCGATTCGGCCTACATCTACCTAGCAAATGCAGAGTCACAGCCAGGGTTCGAGTCGGCGGTTAAGGCCGTCAGTGAGTTGAAGACGAACCTGCAGGGCGAAACCGAAGCACTTGTCGCACGCGCCACGGCCTCGGGCGCAATCCATCTCTCGAATCGGCCAGACGCTGACGCACGCTTGTTCTACGAGAACAGCATCCTGGCGAGGGCCCTTGCGCAAGGTCGCGACGGCCGGGCCCATGACGCAACACAATCCGCATCAGGCGTTGACTCCTCTCAGGGCTTCCTCCACATCGGGCAGACGGCCAGCATGTTCATAGATCCCGAGCTCGATCTGCCTGTGGCCTCGCCGGCCGGCGCCGCGGTGGCCACCAAGAGGTCGAAGCCCTCGGAGCCCAAGACCGTCAGGGATGTGGTCGAGTCCTACTCGGTGCTGGGCATCAACACTTACCCGATTCGCCGGGACGCGTTCGATGTGCCCACGGCCTTGAAGTCTGAAATCCGGCCCATGCTCGGCGACATGGCCACTGCCACGCGCTCGGCAGCCGCTCGACTCGACATCGATGAGCCCCTGAAGGCCATGGCTCTGCGTGTGGCCACAGGGAAAGTCACGGAGACAGAGGTCCACAAGGAACTGAACACCGGCAGAGTCAGCCGCAAGGAGGTGGCCATCGTCATCGAACGTCGGGCCCTGGCGCTGGCTGCAAAGGAGGCCATGAAGACTCTGCCTCAGTTCGAGGATGCCGACGCAACGATCCTTCTTGAGGTGCTGAGCGCGCGGATGTCCGAAGCGGTCGCAACGCACTTTTCAGCCATCGATGAGGATGAGCGCCCCACACCGGCCGAGATCAGGCGTATCGAGCGCGACTGCGCCTACTGGGTGGTGCTGCGCTCCCATCTTGAGCTGGCTGAGGCGCTGCACGCGGCGATCGCCGACCAGGCGCGCCTGGTGGATGCCGGGCCCTTACCTGACTGCATGATCTTCCCGCAGGAGATCCACCTCGAAGCCTCGGAGAAGAACATCTATGGAGTCATGCCACCGCGCAAGGCCGACATGGAGTCGCTGGCCCAGGTGATCCCGATCGACGTTCGGGGCTTTCTCCGGCCCGTTGCGGTCGAACTGGGGTCGGTGGTGCACCGGTTCGCCGATTTTGATGGTGGCTTTGCCATGGGTGCCAACGAACTCGAATTCGCCCGCGCGCTTGATCGTGCAACGTTCGTCAAATGGTGGCATCGAAACCCGGATCGCAAGCCCTACTCCGTGCAGCTCGTGCGCGGGGAGCACAAGAACTACTTCTATCCCGACTTCATCGTATTTCTGGAACACTTCAATGGCGATTCGCCCATGCTCCGCCTCATTGAAACGAAGGAGAGCACCAAGGATGCGTCGAACAAGTCCAAAAGATTCTCCGACTTCTATGGGCGGGTGATGTTCATAACGGAGAACAAGGGTGCGCTGCGTTGGATCAACGAAGACGGGAGCCTTGGAAGCAAAGTGGATCTGGACAACCTGAATTCGATGCGTGAGTGGTTAAGAGCCTCTCGACCAAACAATGAGCAAAGCCACTAAGTCATCACTTGGAATAATCTGCGACCACCATTGAGTCGGAAACTAAAAGCATGGCGAACAAGATGAACAAGCAAGACATCCCGCAGCACGTCGCTGACTCTGCAAAGCTGATGGAAGCCGAAATTGAAAAGTGGCACAAGAATCCAGAAAAAGTGTTGATCGAAAATGGCTTTCATCACCATTTCGAGCAGAGCAAATTCACAGATTGGTGTGCCGTGAGCGACGAAGGTCTCCGCATCTACAACCTTGTCGTTAGCGAGGATGAGGCGGCCGTAAAAGGCTCTGCAATCGCTGGCGTGATCTCCAGCGTTGCAGCTGCAGGTGCTGGATCAGTGCTGGAGTCCCTCGCCATGGCTCTTGGAGTCAGTGAGCGGTCCTTGGCAATCGTGCTCGAGGACTACGTAGAGGGAGACAGGGCGGACGCCATGGGGATGGTCGAGTTCGCTCGCCAGGTTGCGCAGACCGAGGCTGAGGCGAAGGCAGAAGGAAAACCCTCCGGTCCAAGTCCCCGCCCGTAAGCATCATGTCCTCCGCCCCTACTTTCATCGTCGACTCGAGGGAAACCAACAGCCGCATCCCCGCGCACCTGCGTGAGCTGGGCGTCGAGTTCGAAATGCAGGAGATGGCCGCCGGCGACTACCGCGTGGGCGCTTTCCTCATCGAGCGCAAGACGATCGCGGATCTCGCCGGCTCCATCCTGGATGGGCGGCTCTTCGAGCAGGCTGAACTCATTGCCCAGGTATCCGAGCGCCCCGCCCTGCTGGTTGAAGGCAATCTGCTCGATCTCCCCAACGACATGCACCCGGACTCTTTGCCGGGCGCCATCTCATCGCTCACGGTCTTCTGGGGCTTGTCGGTGTTCTCATCGCCGAATCAGGCTGGCACCGCGCGCCTGCTCGCGCGTTTGCACCACCACCAGGTCAACGGCCTTGGCTACGAAGTCGCAACACGTGTCCTGAAGCCCAAAGACAAGCCAGATGGCGCCCAGGCCCAATACCTGGTCAGCGGGCTCCCTGGCGTGGGCCCCGAGATGGCCAGGAAGCTACTGGGCCACTTCGGCAGCGCGCGCGCGGTGTTTGCCGCATCAATCCATGAGCTCGCGCAGTGCAAGGGTGTGGGCCCGAAGACGGCCGTTGCGATCGCAGCAGCTCTGGACCAGGCGCCGACGAAGTTCAGGTCGACGAAAACCGGGACGCTGTAATTCGCGACAGATCGTCGGCCCAAGTCAAGGACGCGTGTTAATCCTGATCGCGCCCAGTTTGTTGCCAGGGTCGTACACCCTGAGTTCATTCGCAGGCCGTGTCGAGCTTGCGAATATCACCAGGTTCGTTCCACCAGCAAGAGCCTGTGATGGAAAAATGATGCCGTCGAGCCCTGCGGCCACAACATCATCTGCCATGAACCAAGTCGGCGGCTCGACGCCCTTTCCGAACCATTCAGTTCGCCAGTCGATGGTGAAGTCTGCCCACAGTGGTGGCCACCGAGTTGGGTCGTACCCCGCGCTCAAGTCCGCCAAATTAATGCCATTCACAAAGAAAGTGCAGATGGTCCCTGGTTGCAACCATGGATTGTCCTGCTTGTATTCCGCAAGGGCGGTCGCGTCATCCATGGAGAGGTAGAGCGCCTCCTGACCTGGCCTATTGAATCGGCCGCCCTTGCTTGCAGCCCCCATACCTGAGAGTGGCGTGCCAGCGTATGCCGGCGCGATCACGCGGTAACAGGGGTGGTCTAAGGGGCCAATCGAGGTGCTGGGGATCATCCCGCGGCGCCACCGGCAAGTGACTGCAGGTAGGCTATGACCGCATCAGCGCGCCCCTCTTGGATCAAGGTGTCCGCTGTCTTGTAGTCGAAGGCTTTGAGCGGCTCGTTGCGCAGCAGGAAAGCGGCGCGGGAAGTGTCACCAGTCATCTCCGAGGCAACTGCAAGCGCGCGGACCATGTCCTGCATGTACCTCTGAAGTAGAGGCGCTTGCGGGCGGGCAGTTGGCGTGTTTCGGTGAACATGGGCGCGCTCGGCAAGCTCCTGGACCTTGAAGCCGAAGAAGTCACTCACGCGTACCGGAGATAGGTACAGCGTGTTGGGTTCGCGGAACTGCTCCGCAAGGGTGAAATGCAATGCAGCGCTCATTGTCTGGGACTCCTGATCGTATGCATTTATTTTGCACTCTTTTTGCACCCATTACAAGAAGCGAGCATGAGTCTCCGAATTCAGCTGACTTGGCAGAAGCGCATCTCGATGAGGCCTCCAGCCGTGCCGATCGCCGCGGCGTTGGATCAGGTGCCGAACAAGTTCAGGTCGACGAAAACCGAGATGCTTTATGAGAGCAGCCGCCCACCTTTGGCGATTAGTCTCCTTCCTTGCCCCCTTTGGTGGCTGGCTTTTTGGGCATGATCACGGTGGCGATCACGAAACCCAGCAACATCTCACCCAAGGCCGCCAGCCCCCATATGGGCGCGGAGACGAAGCCCCAGAACACTGCGATGGCAAGAATCCAGCCGACACCCATCTTGGGGTCGGACTCCGTGGCTTTGCCAAAGAAGATGCCGAGGGCGGTGAAGAGCAGGAAGTAGATGAACATCATGTCAAAGCCCTTTAGGTTTTTGGGCCGGTGTTTTCGTCGGACGTATTCCAGAGGCTCTTGCGCATCCCCTCGAACTTCTCCTTGAGCAGCTCTTGGTTGTCGCTCTCGAGCCTGGAGTACTCCTTGCGCATGTCTGGCCAAACAGTCATAACCGTCGTCGAAAAATCCATAAGCGCCTTGAAGGTTTCAACGTTGTCCGACCGAAGAACAACCAGCAGCTCTCGAACCTCGGAGGGCATTGATCCTTTGTGCTTCTCGATGAAGGCATCCCATTCCTGGGCGGCGTCAATTTTGGTCTTCTGCACCTGATCCGGTCGACTTGGCGTTCTTGTCGTCCCTTTGCCACGGACGAGCTTCGCGACCATCTTCTCGTAGGCCTCATCCAACAACTTCCAATGCACCAAGGCCATGTATTGCTCCTACTGAATCACTGTGGGCTCGCAGACTTCAGGCTGGGCGAAGAGCGAGTGGAAAAGTCATTGGTTCGACCGACCGCGTTTGGGCAAGTGTCGCCGGGTAAGGATCTCTGTTTCTTCATCGGTAGAGGCCAGGTCGAAGAGCCGCGCGCCCATACCGTACTGGGCCATGAGGGTGAAGATCTTTCCCACGCCAACCGATGAATCACCGCGCTCAATGCGCGCCACCGTCTGCGCATGCAGGCCGCAGCGCTCGGCCGCCACTGCCTGCGTGTCGCCGCGCGCGCGCCGCGCGCGAGAAAGCTGCTCACCCAGGGCTTTGAGCGCCGCGGTGACCTCGAACGGAGTGAACTGGGTTTCAGCGCCTTTTGGCATTCACGGATTATCGTATATGTGCGATGTAAAGTCAAGATAAGAAGCTCATATACGATAAATCGAGTCAAGCAACCAACCTCCGCATCCCCAAATGACATCTGAGCACACTCCCACGATCGAAGACCTCGAGGCGGCGCGCGCAAACCTCAAAAAGGCAGTGGATCGCTGGGAAAACTACGACGGCAACAACCCCAACAAGCACCGGACAGCGGTCGCCGACGCCCGGGTCGTGGTGCATGAGATCGAAGCGCAGCTCAAGGCCGCCGGCGTCATTGAGCTCAGCGATCAGGAGAAGCTTTTCAAGGCCCTTGATGAGCGCTTCCCCGATGCCCAGTCGCGTGAGGTGGTGGAGCACGAAGGGCGCAAGTACCAGCGCAAGTTCACGCCGGTTGCAACAAGCCTCTCCGGGAAGTCGGTGAAAGCCTGGCAAGGCTCATGGGTCGAGGTGCCCCAGTAGCAGAAGCACGTGCGGCGCGATCAAGGTCGCGCGCGAGGCCTTGACCGCGGCGCCGCCGGTGCGCGCTCAACGTCTGGCGACAGGGTTTCTTTGGCCCTGGCCAGATCCCTGGCCACCGCAACGCCCTCGGGAATGTCCAGGTCATCGTCGTCGGGCACCCAGCCGTCTCGAGCGGCGTACATGTCGGCCAGCGCCCAAGCCGGCTTGAGCGCGCGCAGGCCGGCGGGCAACCCACTCGGCTGGATGCCGGCCTCCGCTTCGAAGCCCTTGTTCTCGTGGATGGCGCGAAACCACTCGATCGGCCGCTCATAAAGCACCACGTTGAAAAGCTGGGCAACCGATGGCCTGGCCTCGATGGCCACGTGCAACTGGTGCGGAATCTGGGTGGTCCACCCCGCCCGGTGCAGGACACTCGGCCCGCAAATGGTGGCACTGGGATACAACATGCGCACTGCAGCCTCGAGCTGCTCGCTCGGGTCCATGCTCGCAGCCAGACGGCGGTAGTAGATGCCCGCCTTGGGGCCGGCCATCTCGATGTAGCCCTTGGACGCCCACCTGGAGAGGTTCACCTTCGCCGATTCTTTGTCCAGCCCGGAGGCCATCACGAACATGCCAAGGTCAAAGACCTCGGGCATCGGCAGCAGGCGCTCGATCACTGAGATGCGGCTGCCCTTGATCGCTTGCTGGCTCATGGTCGAGGCGCCTTGCGTTGTGGCGCGGCCTTGGCGGTGCGCGCCTCGATGTGATCGTGCATCGTCTGGAGTGTGGCGCGCGCAAAGTCGACCATTTGCTCAACGCCGGCTGGGTGCAATGCCGCCCAGACCCCCTGGGGCAGCCACGACTTCAGATCCGGGTCCGCTTGAGCAATGACAGCTGTGCGATCGCGCTGCAGCAGACCCAGAAGCGCCTTGTGCGCCGGTTTTCCCTCCAGCGTGTTGTAGGCCGTCACGTTGTGAAGGAATTGGTCGCTGACGACATCGCGGTCGATCTTCAGTGCGGTCTGGGTGCCCAGCCACCAAAGGTCATAGATGTCGCGCCATTTCAGGTGAGGACGCGTGGCAAAGGCAACCAGCTTGTCTGCGAAGGCGGTGGAAAGTGTTGCTGCCGGCACCATGCTCGAAACCTGGCTCACGAAGTCCCCTGGTGCGCGCGGCAGGCGCGCCTCCGTGGGGTAGTTCATCAGGTACTCGCGGTCAGTGCGCCAGAACTCTGCTTTGACCATCGTGTTGCCAACGACCCGTGGATGCGAGACCACGATCTGGAACACCAGCATCCGCTCTCCGTCCTTGGTTTTGTCGCGAATGGCGATCTCGAAGCCCGGGTCGACACGGCGAAAGCTCTCCTCGAGCAGTTTGCCGGCGCTGGCCACCAGCTTTTTCATGTCCACTTCCGCCCTGGCCAACAGGAAGTCGAGGTCTTCAGAGTACCGGCTGGACTGCCATGACAAGTGCAAGGATGTCCCTCCATGGAAGGCTAGGTCACCGGGATTCCAGGTGCGCGCTTTCATTAGAGACTCAAGGAAGAAGATGTGCGCCGTCTGAGCCCAGGCCGTTGCAGTGACTGAGGAAAGTGCGACGCGTTTTTGTCCGGGCGGGAGAAGGTTGCTCATTGATTTACTCGATCACTTCCGACTTATTTGTTATCTATTATTTTAACAGACGCGCGCCATTTCTGCCACTGGCCCGTAGGCGAGTCAGCTAAACGAGACCCAGTTTCCATACGGCTTGATGGACTCAGGCCGGCGGTACATGACATCAAGGGGAGGATTTTCGAAAGCCGGCCAATCGATCGCAGGATCCTGGGCCACCAGGCCGTGCACCCGAGTTCGCTCGACAACCATCCAGTGCCAGTTCGGCGGCGCCCCTGATGGGACCTTGACGATCCCGAGCCCCTGCACGGCGCCCCACCCCGCCCACCGGCGCATGGATCCGCTCAAGCCAAGGCTCGCTGCAACACCCATGAGTTCACGGAAATTCGATGCGAACGGTTTGCTGCGGCCGCGGGGCTTGTCGAGCCCACGCTCAATGAACAGCCGCCGGACATCCGCATACGGGGCTCCGCTCAGCATGGCCAGGCAAGCAACTCCACACCCCTGGGCGTCCTGCTGCATCACCCAGCGGGCTCGGCAGTTCAATCGCCAGCCCATGGGCACGCCCGGCTTCGGATCTCCACCGTTCAAGAGCAGACCTTGATCAAGCCGGAATCCAGCCAGGCACGTTCAGCCGAACCACGGTACGCATGCAGTCCCGCGCCACAGGGAGGCTCTCGTGCAGCATGTTCAACGTGTGCCCCGCCCACACACGGCCCGGCTCCAGGTCGACCTTCATCAGGCCGCCGGTGTCGACGTGGTCGCAGTCGCCTCCTTCGCCTGGGACACCTTCATAGGCTCCAACATAGGCAGCGCAGCCCAGCACATTGCTCGCAAGGATGAGCCCCTCCGCACTGGAGCCGAAATGCACATGGCGATGACTACCCGTCTGAACACCGGTGTGGCGCCCGGCAGCCGAATCGCTCTGAGCGGGATGCCAGTAACCATCGACGTGCAGCCCTGGGCGCCGGTGGGTCGACGATGCAAGGACTGGCGCCTGGTCGATCATCAGGTAAATGGGGCCATCCGCCTCGACCCCGTCGAGCATCGCATCCACGGTGTCCTGCCACCGACGCAGGTCAGCAGGCAGACCAGCCTCCCTGGTGAACTCGCGCATGTGGACACGTTCTCCGATGAAATCAGGAAACGTGACGCGCCCAAACTGATGGATGCGGCTGGTGATCATTTCGTGCCCTCTGCAAGTGAGTTCGAGCGCTCTAGGCTGCCAGCAGCCAGGCGCCCTGCGACGTGGTGTCGATCTCGACCAGGCGGTTACGGATCCACCGGGCCTGGCCTTTGTTGACCAGCTGCAGCGCGGCACCGCGGACCTGGCGCCAGCTGACGTCGAGCTCGAAGGCCGCGTCCATTTCAGTGGTCGGCAGTAGGCGGGCGAGCTTTTGCGAGAGCGTCTGCACGGGCACGAGGCCGATCGATCGGACGTGGTACTTGACGCCCATTTCGTCTGCCTTGGCCATGAGCTCGGCGGCGTCATAGCCCACGTGGCGCGCGAGCAGCCCGATGAGGACGCCGACAAACCGGGGGCCGTGGGCTTCGTCGCGGGGCGACAGGTGGTGGGCGGCCTCATTTAGGATCACCCATCGGTTGCGTGACCACTTGGGCAGCGTGATGCGGTGATCTGCGTGCGCCAGCGCTCTGCGCTGGCCACGGTTGGGACGCTCGATGGATGGGACCGGAATGTTTGCGCGCCCGTAGCGGCCGCGCTCAGCCTTCCAGATCGGGTTGAGGTACGCCTGGCACTCTTCGAGCTTTTCGAACTCGGACACGTCGTGTCGACGGATCCCGCGATCACCCTCAAGAAGCCGGCACAGGTTTCGTGAAGCCGAGGCCTCCCACGCGTAGACGAGAGATCTTTGGTTATCGCGCGGTCTTGCGCCAGATCTGCGGACGAGCTTCATGGGCTGCTGGCTCCTGAAAGAATAGGGTTTGCTATCGGCGCCTGGATCCTCAAAGCGCGTGCCACTGGGACCGGTGCGAGCTTTCAGATGCGCGCCGCGGCGCCCGATCGGCCGCGGCAGCGGTCGACTTCATGGAATTCGAGCTCGGCGCGGCAGGCCGCCGGCTCCCCGACTTGAACCTACGCAGGAAAATGAAGTCCGCCTTCCAGACCCCCATGAGGCTTGTGAAGGTGAACCCGATCTGCTGCAGCAGCAGGGCATGGGCGCCGATCATGTAGGCAAAGGCGCCGATGAAGATGTTGGCCCCCAAGAAGCCAAACCAGCCCCATTTGGAATTGCCAGTGTTCTTGGCAAGAACGTAGGCGCCGGCCAGGCCAGAGATGGCACCAATCCACTGCATCCAGTCAGCGAGAGGCATGGACCGAAGGACGTCCAGCACTGAAATCATTTCGCAGCGGCCTGCTGCGCCGACATCTTGGTCGTTACCACCTGGGCGCCTCGGGCCCGCTTCCAGTTGGCCTCGCCGTTTTTGAGCACCTTGATGAACAACTCGTTTTCGAGCTTGGCATCCTTCACCTCGCGATCGGGCATTCTGTAGAGAATCCGGTCGGTGCGACCCCGGATCACAGCATTCAAGGTGTAGCTGCAGTTCGCGTATGCCTTGACAAAGTCCGCAGCATTGGCGCCCATCATCTTGTACTCGGCCTCAATTTCAGCTTTTTGGTCTGCGTGTGGAGCCGTGCACTTCAGGTCTGTCACCACAACGCTCTCCGCGAAGTAATGGAGGGGGTTGAAAAGATTCTTGGAGCGCAGATCCTGCACCACCTCGGCGGAGGGCTTCTCGAAACCGGCACTGTTGCAACCACCGAGAAAGGCAGCGACGCCGAGCAGACACAAGCTATAAATTTTGGATTTTTTGTTCATGATTGCGTAACTGTTGATTGAGAGAGGCGGATTACTTGGCGCGCGCGGCGGCGCGGTTCTGATTCAATGCCGCCCCGTATTCCGGGTTCTGCACCTCGAGGTTCAGATCGGCGGTGGCCACCTGCTTCCAGGTCACACCACGGGCGGTGGGCACATCCATCAACGCCGCGGCCACTTCAAGGTGGCGGCTGACATTTCGCGGGGAGACTTCCGAGACGTTGGGCTTGTCGGAGCCCAGCGTCAGGCGGTAGACGACCAGGCCATAGGCCTTGCGGTCTTCTTCGAAAGCTGTGCGGGCATGCTCAACGTCGTCTTTGGTCGCTGCACCACGCTCCAGGTTCTGCAGGGCGGTCTTGAAAGCCACCTTCTTCTCGATGACCTCTCGCGACCAGAGCTCCAGGCGGCGAGCTTCGGCCGTGGACAGGGACACGGGCTCAAAATTCATCGCGCCCGCCTGAGCCCTGAACACGTCGGCAGCAACGGTGGCCTGGGCCATCGATGGCGCGCGCGCCGGCGCAGTCACCGGGATCAGCTGAGCCTGCGCCGACGATGCAGGTGCCGGTGCGAAGTAGTTGGTGTTGTCCGGGGTGTAGCCGTACTGGCCCGGCTGAACGCCCACCGGAGCATGGGCTGTGCCGCGCGAGACATTGCGTCCATTCATGGCGGCCTGAGCAACAGGATTGATCTGAGCGGGAGTTGTGACATGCCGCTGCTGGTGTTGCTGTTTCGCAGCCGCCTGCTCCTCAGAAGGTGCACAAGCCATGTTCCCGGCAACAGCACCCCCGAAGGTGCCAATGGCCGCACCCAGCGCACGCTTCTCCCAGGTGTTGCCTCCAGCGATTCCACCGAGGATGGCGCCGATGCCCGATCCGAAACTGGCGCAGGCGGACGGCGTCAAGGGTGAGTTTTGTCCGGATGCGGGGGTGGCGATTGCGGAGGCCACGACCAAGGCGGCGACCACGGAGAACTGGCGAGCACCTGCGGAAAACTTCGATGCCAGATCGTCTTCGGCAATCAGCTGCAATGCTGCGCTGGCCTGGAGTTGGGTGAATTTGCTCATGATGACTCCTACTTCGGTCGCGAAAAACGAGATCACATCTCGCATTGGGGGAAAGTGATCAGTGAAGCGCTTCAGCCTGGAGGCGACCGCTGGCCACGCGCACAAAAGCGTGGAGGGTCTGCAGGCGGCGCTTGATGACGTCGTACGCGAGCAGCTCGTACAGGACGGCGTCGGCACTGGGACGGCCAGCTTTGGCATCCTGAGCGTTTTGCATGTCGGTCTCGATGAGCAGCAGAGCGAAATCAGCCACCTGCCCGCCGTGAGCCGAGAACTTCACGTCGTGGAGAAGTCCGGCCGCGTCGATGAAGTCATCGTCGCTCTCGAATGTTTTGGCCAGGGAAAGCACCACACCCAGATCAACTGTCAGCCGCTTGATGGATGCGCCGAATTCCTCGCTGGTGCTCAAGTGGCGGCGAAAGACCTCGGCTCGGTGCGCATCCAGACCGCCCACGGCCTCATTGATGCATTCGTAGATGACCGCCTCATCCAGAAATAGGGTGTCACGCACGCGGGTAGCTACCACTCCAGAGGAGACGCCCGGCGCGGGGCTGAGGAGCATCTGCACTGCCGCGATCGCGGCGGGTGATGGGCTGAGGGTGCCCTGAATGGATGTGGCGTCTGCTTTCATGAGGCTCCTTGGCGCGTGAGTCCAGTGCCCATGCGTGGGCCTGTGTTGTGCTTACAGTATATCTCATTCACTGGTAATTGAGCAATTGCGGGTGCTGACGAGGTGTGTCGAGCTGGGAAGAAGGCTTGCCTGGCGTGGAGGCAAGGAGGTTCAGAAGGATCGGGATCTGGGTCGGGGCAATGGTGGTTTCGAGCAGCAATACACGACCTAACGACAGGGCTGAGTTGTGCTGACTGTGCGCATCTGATATCCTATTCACATACAAAATCAATGCTCTTCCAAGGAAATCCATCATGAACGCACCCCTGAACACCAAGCTGCTGAGCGCCTTTTCGCTGACCCCTGACTACAGCCGTGATGAGCTGATGACTGACTTCGGTCGCGCCACTCTCGATGACCGGTATCTTTTGCCCCATGAGAAGTCGCCACAGGATGCCTTCATGCGTGCTGCCATTGCCTGGGCGGATGACGAGGCTCATGCGCAGCGTCTGTACAACTACGCATCCAAGTTGTGGTTCATGTTTGCCACCCCGGTGCTCTCCAATGCACCCATCCGCGTTGCCTTCGGCAGCAGCCATGAAACCAACTTCCTGAAGGAGTGCTTCGCTGGCAAGTTTCGCGGCATGCCCATCAGCTGCTTCCTGAACATGCCTGGCGATTCCCGCGAGGGCTTGACCGACCACTACACCGAGAACGCCTGGCTGTCTTCTGTGGGTGGTGGCATCGGCGGTTACTGGGGCTCCATCCGCTCCAACGGCGCCAAGACGTCCTCCGGCTCCTCCAGCTCTGGCGTGATCCCCTTCATGAAGGTGGTGGACAGCGAGGTGATGGCTTTCTCCCAGGGTGAGACCCGTCGCGGTTCCTATGCTGCTTACCTGGACATCGGCCACCCCGAGATCGTTGAGTTTCTGGAGATGCGCAAGCCCACCGGTGGTGACGTCAACCGCAAGTGCCTGAACCTGCACAACGCGGTAAACATTCCCGATGCATTCATGGAGATCATCGAGAAGTGCACCCAGGACCCTTATGCCAGCGATGCCTGGCCCCTGATCGACCCCAACTCCAAGGCTGTTGTCGAATGGGTGTCCGCCAAGGAGCTGTGGCAGCGCCTGCTGGACCTGCGCATGCAGACCGGCGAGCCCTACATCCACTTCATCGACGCATCCAACCGTGCCCTGCCCTACGCTCAGCAAGCCTTGGGCCTGCGCGTGAACCACTCCAATCTGTGCTCTGAGATCACCCTAGCCACCTCCAAGGACCGCACCGCTGTTTGCTGCCTGTCTTCGGTCAATGGCGAGAAGCACGACGAGTATTCGAAGGACCCCATGTTTGTGGGTGACATCATTCGCATGCTGGACAACGTGCTGACCTTCTTCATCGAGCACGCTCCCGACTACCTGCACCGCGCCAAGTACTCGGCCCGTTGCGAGCGCAGCGTGGGTCTGGGGCTGATGGGCTTCCACAGCTTCCTGCAGGCCAACATGATCCCGTTCGAGTCCGCCATGGCGACTTCGATGAACCGCCGCATGTTCAAGCATGTCAAAGAGCAGGCAGAAGCCGCAACCCGCCAACTGGCCATCGAGCGCGGTGAGTGCGAGGACGGCAAGGGTTATGGCGTGCGCAACATGCACCTGCTGGCCGTGGCTCCCAACGCCTCGTCTTCGATCATCTGCGGTGGTGTCTCTGCCTCCATTGAGCCCCAGCGCGCCAACATCTTCACCCACAAGACCGGCTCCGGCTCCTGGAAGGTCAAGAACGTCTACCTGGCCCGCCTGCTGGCCGACTACGGTCGTGACGACGAAGAGACCTGGTCGAGCATCCTGGCCTTCAAAGGCTCGGTGCAGCACCTGAGCTTCCTCTCCCAAGACGAGAAGGATGTGTTCAAGACCGCCATGGAGCTGGACCAGCGCTGGATCATTGAGCACGCCTCACACCGCCAGACCTTCATCTGCCAGTCGCAAAGCGTGAACCTGTTCTTCCCCGCCGACGTCCATGTGAGCTACCTGCACAAAGTTCACTTCGACGCCTGGAAGAAGGGCTTGAAGTCGCTCTACTACCTGCGCAGCGAGTCCATCAAGCGCGCCGACAACGTCACCACGGTGGTCACCCGTCAGGAGATCTCCAGCGGCGAGCCGACCTGCCTGTCCTGCGAGGGCTGATCGCCCTTCCCGGCTGAAATCAACCTCTTGGAGCATCACTTCATGCGTACCGACATCGTCACCCGCTCGGGCCACTATTTCAACTTCATGGAGCCGGAGAAATCCGTTTTCGGCATCGAAGACATCGCCCATGCGCTGTCGCACCTGTGCCGCTTCACCGGTCACTCGCGCCACTTCTACAGTGTTGCCCAGCACAGCCTGTTGGTCTCTCGCGTGGTGCCGAAGGAATTCGCCCTGGAGGGTCTGCTGCATGACGCAGCCGAAGCCTTCATTGGTGACGTTGCTTCGCCCCTGAAGCGCATGCTCTCCGAATACAAGGTGATCGAGCAGCGCGTGGAAGCTGCGGTCATGAACCGCTTCGGACTCCCCATCAAGCACGACCCCTGCATCAAGCGGGCCGACCTGGTTCTTCTGGCCACCGAGCAACGGGACCTCATGCCCAAGACCGAGCGGACCTGGGAGCTTCTGGCCGACACCAGCATCAAGCCCATGCCTGAGCGAATCGTGCCTATGACGCCCGAGGAGGCCTACGAGGCGTTTCTGGCTCGATACCGCCTTCTGTCCTACCAGCGCAGTCCCGAGT
Source organism: Burkholderiales bacterium Ga0074133 (assembly GCA_001464865.1). Taxonomy (GTDB): domain Bacteria; phylum Pseudomonadota; class Gammaproteobacteria; order Burkholderiales; family Burkholderiaceae_C; genus Acidovorax. The sequence continues at coordinate 38,663 of LNEG01000009.1, read as the reverse complement.
ATTCGGAATCGCAGTTCGATGAGCTGGCCCTGGCCGCCTGAAGACAAAGAGAAGCGTCAGCACCATGGATAAACCGCTTTTCGACGACGCAGGATTGGTCGAGGATCTCATTGGCTTTGCCCGCAAACACGGCGAAGACTCGGAGCCGGAGCATGAGGTCGGCGACCTGCAAGATCTCCTGCGCGCCGCCTGGGCGCTCTTGACCCCTGAGCAGCGCCGCGCGATGCTCACGGACGCCTCGGTGAGCAATGTCGTCGAGTCCGCCACCGGCGAGGCGCTGCTGCAGGACGTGGATGACATTCTTCAAGATGAGTGGGACTCGGTGTGCGATCGCTTCGGTCTGGACTACACCTTTCCGTTCACCGACCTGCAAAAGCTCGATGCTGTGAATCACTACCGCCTGGAGATGGCGGCTGAGCCGGCGCCGGACGCACCAGTCAAATCGCCAACACCGCCTCCGCGCAAACCCTAAGGGTGTCTCACCCGCCGACGCGTTGCTATTGCCCTTCTTTGACGCGAAAACAGAGAGAATGCATTAGGCCAATACAATATTGGTGCGTTATTTCAGTGTCGATCCAGCTTTCCACCGGATCAATCCGCAACCCAAAAAATGAAAGTTTGACCTCACGTCCACTTTAGATTTTGGAGATAATTCTGCGAGATCCTAGAGCGCTTCACATGTAGTTTGTGAGTCTTCAAGCTTAATAAAGGCCCATTCAAGATGCGAAATATCAATACGACCTTTCGTCCAAGACCTGCATCCGCTGCTGAGATCCTTGCTCGCAAAAATCGGCTGCAGAGATTCAGCGTTTTCACCATGATCCTGTGCGTTCCAGGGGTTGGCTTGATGATTTACGCTTACTTCGGGGGGTCCGAAAGCCCCGACGTGAATGCATATTTGATGCTCTCTGCTCTCTTTCTTGCGGTGTTAATTGCCGCTCTATACGTTTTCGTCGTGCTCGGAATGATCGGTGCAAGCCCTGCGGTGCTAAACAGTGAACGTCTTGCATGGCTCGATGCAGCTAGCCAACGTACACCCGAAGTCGCGCAGTTTTTGGCTGAAGTTAGAGCTCAGAATAGGCATTTGCTCGCGGATGAATACGTGGGACTTCATTCACACTACCAAGCACAAGTCAGCGACTCATTGATCCGCACGGCTTGCGCTGTGGAGTGATTTACACGCAATCCTGAGATTGCGCCGATGAAAACCCCGGCAGAACTCTCGCGGACTCCCTTGCAGTCTGCGGATGAGCACATCAAGCGCTCGCGACAACTCGGCCGCGTGGCCACCGCGCTTCGCACAGCCATCCGCACGGAGGATTGGTCTGAGCAGGAGGCCGAAGTCCTGCTCCGTTCAGCTGCGCATGTGGAGGCGTTGGCCACGAACTACAAAAAGTCCTCCGCACTGAAGACCCAGGACAACGCCAGGCGCGAGGTCAGGGCCAAGGAAATCACCGCAGCTCTCCTGGCTGCGCCCTTCTTTGCCCAGCCCGATCTGGCCTCGCGCATCTGCCTCGTGCGCCATATCAACCCCGCACTCCAGGATGTGAACCCGGTTACTGACGCTCGCTCAGCCCGCTACCTCACTGACGTGATCTTTCGCGACGCCCTCAGGGAGTTGGCAGATCACCTAGCCAGAGACAGTGGTCTACCGCCGGCTGCAGCCATCGCAGGTTTCAAGGAGCACTTCCTGGCCAACCGATCAAAACTGGATGCCGCCACCCACAATGTGCTGGTGCGCACTCGGGAGTTTCTGGTTGGCGATCCACTTGCAGATTGAGTGCTTCGGCCATCGCTTTTGTCTCTGCTGCCGGCCTGTATGCTGAGCCACACCCACTGAAGGCCTTCATGACCTACCTCTCTCCGCTCGCATCGCTGTATTTCCGCCTCGGCGTGGTATCCCTTTCGCTTTTCTGCTCCATAGCGCATGCCCAGGTGGATCCGATGGACGCCGCGAATGCCGCGATGAGCCGTTGCGGCAAGGTGCTCACCACCGGGCCAGTTCAGAAGCGCAACCCTGAGGGCGTCAAGTGCATTGACCGCGCAACTGCATCACTCAACGCCCTCATGAACCAGAGCCTGGAGGCGCTCACCGCAGGCATGAAACCGGCTAGCTTGATGCGCCTGAATGCCTCCCAGCAGAAGTGGAGGGAATTTGGCGTGGAACACTTTGCTGTTCTGGATGCTATGGCGGCCGATGATCCGACCAACACCGAGGTGCAGATCTACGTAGCCATGGAGCTTTTCTCTCACGTGACCAAACGTGCCACACAGCTCTTTGCCATCGAGAGCTTCCCGAAAAAGTGACCGATCGCGCACCTGACGCCTCAGGTCTGGTCCTGCGTTGTCGTTATCCGATCTGATGGATATCCTTTACGCATGACCTCACTTTCACTCTGCGGCCTCACCCGTCCCAACCTGCATCGCGCACTCTCGATCGGCCTCCTAGCCGGGCTTCTGTCGACCAGTGCCTTTGCATTCAACCCCGCCGATATCCTTGGTCGCATCAAGACCGTCACACAGGTAGTTCAGGGTAGCGGCTCTGCGCCGGCGCCGGTTGGCATGCCTGCGGCCACTGGCAACTTTGGCGCGTGTGCACACCAGTTCTACAACGCCAACGTCCCAGAAGTCCCCGGAATCGCCGGGCTGCAGGCGCGCGCGCTGTGTTTTGACGGATTCGCCGTCCTGCACTCCGGGAAGTCCAAGTCACCCGTCTATGTGGCCGAGGTGCTGACGCGAGAGCGCCTGCAGGCAGCGCGCGACGAAGCTCGCACCGATGTCTTCTTCGCAGACGCCCGGGTACCCGCGCGCGAGCGTGCCACCTTGGAGGACTACCGCGGCTCCGGCTACGACCGTGGCCACATGGCGCCGGCGGCCGACATGGCCGACCCTCAATCCATGGCGCAGTCGTTTTCGCTCACCAACATCGTCCCGCAAGCGGCCGAGCACAACCGTGGTGCCTGGGCAAAAATCGAGATCGATACCCGGCGCTACGCGAACCGAGCCAAAGGGCCCGTTTATGTGATCACCGCGCCGGTCTATGCGGCCACCCAGGTCAAGACCATTGGCGCTGGCGCCGTCTGGGTTCCCACCCATCTGTTCAAGCTTGTCTTCGACCCGGCCGCCGGGCGCGCCTGGGCCCACTGGAGTGAAAACTCGGATGCCGCGCGCAATGGGGCACCGATCTCCTATGAAGAGCTGGTTCGCCGGACGGGCGTGAACTGGATCCCAGGCTTTCAATGAGCACCCTTCCTCAACATGTTCTCCCTCTCCGCTCTTGACCGCCCCGCACTGGCTCAGCTGACAAAGGCTGCGCGCATGGCGCACGGAGGCGCCTTTGTCTGCTTCAAGAGCGCTACCGAGGCCAATGCCCTGGCAGAACGTTGCGGACTGAGTGCCGAGATCGAAGCCCAGAGCCTGCGTCATTTGATGGACCAAAGCCGCACGTGCCACTGGTGCGAAAAATCTCTGGGCAAGAAGCTCACTGCGGCCTTTGCCCACCTAAAGCCGCTGGCTGTGGGCGGCGAGAACACATTGAAGAACACTGCGGTGGTTTGTCAGCAATGTGCCCGCTCAAGGGTCTTGCAACAGTCCTGCTACCCCTTGCACTCCACCGGTGCGCAAAAGCCCTTGAGGCAAGTTCCTGCGATCGCGCTGGCGGAGCCCGCCGCAGAAGATGAGAAGCCTGGGCTAGACCAGGCGGCGGACCTGTTCCATGCGGGATGGGTCTACGTCAAGCCTGGTGATCAAGACCTGCCTTGGGTTTTTCTCGCCTGGGGTGAGGCTGGCTTCGCCGACAGGCTGCAGCATTTGAAGTACAGCGCTCCCAGTGGATCGACTGAATTCCATGTGGCAAATGAGCCCCTTTCGTCCTTCCGGGGGCTTGTGGTTCGCTCCAGTGCGGTGGCCGAGGGAATGCTGCGCGAAGTCAATCGAGCTGGGAGGGTGAAGGTCCTGGCGGGTTGAGGGGCAGGTGGGGTCGGGGTGTGCGCCGCGGGCAGCAACAGGCATTTGACCTGGTCAAGGCCGAGCGGAGAGGTGGGATATGTCAAGCATCAGTGTTTCTGATATCCTATACACATAACAAACTCTCTTCCAAGGTCATCATGAACGCAATCACCACCATCGAGCAGGACGCCCTGATCAAGCCAGCCTTCGTCACCGTCTGTGAGGCCAAAGGCTACTTCAAGCCGTTTCGCTACCCATTCGCCTTCGAGGCCTACCAGCTTCAGAACAAGATGCATTGGACGCCTGAAGAGGTTCCGCTGCACGATGACGTTCGCGACTGGAACAAGAAGCTCAGTGGTGCCGAACGCAACTTGTTGACCCAGCTCTTCCGCTTCTTCACCCAGGGTGATGTGGACGTTGGCCAGGCCTACATCGACAAGTACATGAAGGTCTTCAAGAACGAAGAGATCCGCATGATGCTGTCCGCTTTCTCCAGCATGGAAGCCGTGCACGCTCACGCCTACTCCTTGCTGCTGGACACCATTGGCATGCCCGAGGCCGAGTACAAGGCCTTCAAAAAGTTTGAGGTCATGGCTGCCAAGCATGACTACATCGAGAACTTCAGCGTCGAGAGCGAGGCCGATGTGTGCCGCGCGCTGGCGGTGTTCTCCGGCTTCACCGAGGGTTTGCAGCTGTTCTCCACCTTCGCCATCCTCATGAACTTCCAGCGCTTCGGCAAGATGAAGGGCATGGGCCAGATCGTGACCTGGTCGATCAAGGACGAGTCTCTGCATGTGGAGTCCATGTCCAAGCTGTTCCGCACCTACGTGGCCGAACGTCCTCACCTGTGGACCGACGAGTTGCAGGCAGAGATCGGTCGGATCTGCGACGAAATGGTCGAGTTGGAAGACGCCTTCATTGACTTGGCGTTTGAGCAGGGCGGCATCGAGGGTTTGGTGCCCGCTGACGTCAAGCAGTACATCCGCTTCATCGCTGATCGCCGCCTGGCAGGCCTGGGCCTGGAGCCCCGTTTCCACGTGATGAAGAATCCTCTGGAGTGGCTCGATTTCATGCTGAACGGCGTGGAGCATGCCAACTTCTTCGAGGCGCGCGCCACCGAATACGCCAAGGGCGCAACCACCGGCTCCTGGGCTGATGTCTGGGCAACGGGTTCGATGAGCGAGATCACCGGCCCTGCGATCGATGAGATCGACGAACACGCGCCGCCGCTGGTTGCCCGCATCCCTGCAGGCTTGACCGACGGCGTCCTTGAAGCCGCAACCCGCTAAAGAAACTCCATTCCCCTTGGAAGGAATCAGCGCACCCAGTGCGCTGTTTACCCGGCTCCACATCGGTGGTGCTGGGTTTTTTGCCTGGAGGGGTTGAGGCTTGAATCCACGCGGCCGATCCTCTACCCTTGCTGCAATTTCGTCACGGTTCCAACTGTGCGTAGTAGATATACTTTACGTATCACCATTGATCACCCTCCCATGAACACCCAGAACTCTCCGGCTTCTGCCTCTGCCTTTCCCGTCGGCTTCTCCATCCTGCGCACTGGACAGGGGGAGAAATCACAAGCCTGTCTGGTAACCCCTTGGGGTGGTCGCATTGAGAACGTCAACCTGGTCGACGACAAGCTGATGCTCCGGGTGGGCAACGAAGAGCTGGTTCTGCATCCCATTCCTCAAGACATCCGGGATCTGATCGCCGCGGCGCCTGGCAATGTGCTTTTGGTGAGCGTGGACATTCTGTCTCGCGTGCGTCAGTCGACGCCTTTGGGCGGCCTCGTCACGCACTGAGCCCAAAAAACCCCCTTGTTCACCCGATCACCTTCACGCCGAACCCGGAGAATTGCCCCATGACCCCAGCAGCCCTTGAAGCCAGTTCCGCCTCCGCGGCCATAAATGGGTTCCTGCGCACCGCCGCCCGAAATGGCGGCCTGACGGTTCAGCACGTCCGCCACACTGTGCGCGAGCCCGCCAACGAGATCTGGGTCCGCAAGATCGGCGCAGCCTTCCATTCCCACGCTCAGAGCGCCGAGCTCGAAGTTCAAGTCACCGACGTTCCCGGCCTCGGCCAGAACACCGCCTCCAGCGACTTTGCTGCCGCAATGCTGCGCAACCCGGCAGCCATGGCCGCTGACCCTGTCGAGCGTTTTGTCTTGCTGCAGGCGGCCACCCTTCGTGACTGGGCCGCCCGCTTTGCAGCCACCCCTGCGTTTGCCCACTCGCCCATCACTGTCACCTGCGGCGTCTCGCCCCTGGTGACGGATGAAGCTCTGATGCGCGCGGCCGATTCTGTCTTCCTGCAGTCGATGGCCGATGTGCACGCCATCAGCCACGTTGCCGCGGAGTCCGGCGTCGAGACGGCCATCAAGCTGCTGGCTTTCGTGACCGAGCGACGCGAGGCGAGTGGTGACTTCAACCTGTATTCCCTAGCGCCCTTGTCCCAGGACACCCGCTATGCCCTGGAGCTGCTCGGCGGCCGTTTGAAGATGGGGGTCGACTTCTCCCACATGACCAAAGCCGAACTGCTCACCGAGTCCGTTCTGCTGGCCCGCACGGCGGTTGCCTCTTGGTTCGAGTTTCACGGCCTGGACGCAAAGAGCGCGGTCAAGCTTGCTGACAACATCGGATCCATGGAGCGCGTGATGTCCAATCCTAAGGACGCCCCCTCACAAAACCTGAAGCCCTCCCAACGAACTCCCTGAGGAGTTCGTGAACGCTGCAGCGCAGCGCCAACCTCATGCTTGAATCCATCGCGCCACCATCCAATCCCACATTTCCGATCAGCCGCCTGGGCAAGCTCAAGCGGCTTCTGTTTTTGGCGATCGGTGCTGTCCTGGGGGGCTACGGTCTTTCCTTCCTGATTCGACACCTGGTGCGCGAGGGCAATGGGCCAGTCGTTTTCTGGTGGTTGGTTGCGAGTTTTGCGCTGTGCTTTCTCACCATTGGCATTCTCGGCTTCCTCCTTCGCCGGGAACGTGGCGTCACACGGGCGCTTTTTTCACAGCTCGAAGCTGTCGGAGAGCTGCTTCCTAGGACCACCTTCTGGGCGCGGCGCCCCAGCGGGGCATACCAGTGGTTCCTGAGCAAAGACAAGGATCCCCGTCGAGTTGAGCGTCAGATTCGCTCGGTCTTGAACAAGGACGGCCCCTGCCGGGCGGTGGATGTCACTGTCAACCACTCCGGAAGCTCTGTGGCACCCGGGATCCCGGAAAACAGCCCCCTGGATGCATTCCGCGTCGAAGCCATGTGCGTGGATATTGGACTGGGCGACAGCCTGTGCGTGGGGATGACGCACCAGATCGATTCGATCTCAGACAACAACCCCATGATCCGCGGCCTGCTGCCCATGGTGAGCAACCGGTTTCGGGTCCACCTTTACAGCCAGGACCTGAAGACGGTCTACGTCTACTGGACCAAAGAGCGTTGGCCACTCGGTTTGGGCGTCCCTTTGGACAGCTCCACGGTGACCGACTGCATCCACCCCGATGACACAGAGCTCGCTCTGGAGCTGCTGCAGAACTGCATCAGTGACAAAAAAGCCACCACAGCCACATTTCGGTGGATCGGCCACGACGGCCGCGACAACATGACCATGGTGAGCAACATCTCGCCGATCTATGACGGCATGGGCAATTTCTGCGGTGTCGTCACCCTCTCCTACGACATCAGCTCCGACTTGAGCGACACCCTGGAACAGGTCCGCAACAAGATCTCGGTCCACATCTACGAGCAGTTTCTCACCAGGCTGCCCCAGTTCGCTGAGCCCGTGCTGCAGCAGCTCGACGTCCTGGCCAACAGGCTCGAGCGGAATTCAGATTTCGCGGACCTGGTTGACCTGGAGAACTTGGGGCGGGCCAACAAGAGCGCAGTAGGCGCCGCCGTGGGTGTTCAGGCTGACCAGCTCAGGCGAGACCTCCGAGATCTCTCTGGCGCCATCGGTTTCATGTCCGACTCCGCCATGGTCGAGAACATGTCCACCACCCTCGCTTCGGTGTCCTTGGTCGACGTCTGCCAGGACGTTCTGGACGGTCTTCATACCCAGATCCAGGGCCACCGTGTCTCGGTCAGGTTGAATGTGGAGGCGCGTCTTTCATCACTCACCATGGGCCTTATCCACCGTGAAAACTTCACGGGCGCTCTTTCCACGATCGTTGGGAACTCCGTGCGCTTCTCCCCAGAGGGTGGCGAGATTGCGATCACCATCCGCGACGATGAGAACGATCCCCGTGGGTTCCTGATCATCGAAGTTCACGACGACGGCCCCGGGCCCGACGGCGTCGATTACCAAGACATCGCCAACGCACACCTGCTGGCCAGCCCCATCCAGTCCAGCGTGCGCGACGACACGATGATGGTCCTGTCCATGCTCATGCTGCTCAAGCAAGGCGTCTTCTTGAGCTACTCCGCCCTGCGGGTATCCGACGATGCCGAGCAAGCCGGCCTGCGTGCCACGCTTCGCGTGCGCCGGGCGGCCTGAACCACCCGTTCTCTCCTGAATTCACATGACCCTCGAAACCTTCACCTCCCGCACAATCGGCTCCCAGCCACTGACCCCCGCCGTCATGGACCGAGCATTGGATGAAGCTCACAAGGCACATTTCGAGATCGACCTCGATCGCTTCGGGGCCGCTGTGCCCGGCAGACGGGTGCCTGCATCCGTGATGGCCTTGAGCGCGATGGCATCGCTGGCGCAGATGGTGGGCTCGCGCCCCAACTGAAATCCCACAGGCCTGCGGGCCTCAAGGTCCGAGAACGGGCTTCAATCTGGGTTCTGCCAGTGGAAAAGTCACATCTGCCGCACTGTGTTTGAGGTATCCTCTACGCATCTGATTCCTTTCGTCCTTCTCGCTTTTCGGCGATCACAAGGACTGCGACATTTCCGGGCTGCCGACCAGCCCCGTTCGCAACGGTGCACCGCGCCGGATATCCAGGCCTTCGCAGCCCTCGGGCAGCGCTCCGATTCGCCCTCTTTGGATAAGCCATGCCGCCTTCAGTCCTCGACAGCATTCCCGGCCCTACCCCTTTGCTCTCCCGCATGCTCGCCTGGGTCAGCCGACCAGGTTCACCAAGCGCCGCGGCAGCTGGTCCGCTGAACCTGCGGGACCCGTTGGAGGCACAAGTCGCCAGCGACGCGGGTGCCGGACCTGAGGCAGAATGCCCCGGCTTTTCTTCCAGCTTGATCATCTCCCAGCTGCTCGAACACGCAGCGCGCACCCTTGGTGAGAGCACACGGGTTCTGCTGCGCCAAGATGAAGTCCCGCCAACGCCGCATTTTTCTTTCTTGGCCCAGGCGTTGGAGAAAGCACTGGCACTGCGAGATCGCCGCAGCGCTGAGCTCGAGTTGCCAGCCGGTGGCCCTATGCCCCAATGGGATGGCAGGGACTTCCGAAGCCTCCATCCGGCAGACTACGCCGACATGGCCACTTTCGCCATCACGCTCTTTTCCCGCGATCGCGTGGGCTTCAGGTCGCTCTTCCAGCGCGCAGAAACCGGGGTGAGCAATCGCCCGGGCCCGAAGAGCAGCCTCAACGAGCTGTTCTTCACCACCAACGTGAAGATGGGCGAGATGTCCATGCCGCAGATGCTTCACGTGCTCAACCTGGCATACGTGCGCACGGCTAAGCAATTTGCCGGTATCGCCCAATCTGATGTCGCGTTCGTTCAAACCCATGGTGAGCCGGCGTTGGAGGCCGAGACTGAAGTCATCGAAATCACGGAAGGCAACGTCAGCGTTTCAGGCACCCCGGCGCCGCCCGGCATCGGGCACTCCAGTCTCGACCTCCATTTCATGGGGGCCAATGGCCAGGTGCACCACAAGATGTCGCTCAACGGCCTCAACCTCTTCAACATGAGCCGCCACATCACCGATGAGTTGGTCATCCGCTGGCGCGATCAGCTGCAAACGAACATTGCAGCCGTCGGTGAGGAGCTGGCCCTTGAGATAGCCACCGCGGTGGGCAACCAGGATCCCCAGCTCTGCGCGGCCATCTCCGAAAACGCACATCAGCTCGGGCAGCTGATCGCTCAGGCCGTGGAGGGCTCCAGCGTCAAAGCACGGCTGTCCACCGCGGGTAAGGCCTTCCTTCCCTTGGGCTTGATGAATTCAGCCATGAAAGACTTCAATTCATCACTGGACCGAGGCGCCATCAGCCTGGCGCTTCGCTTCGGCACCATGAAGTCATTCACACACGCTACCTACACAGCCTTCAAGGATCCGGTGCTGCAGCGCGCCATGGCGGCATCTCCCTTCCGCGGCGCGTGGGCGCTGCTCGCGTTGCCCCCAAAGCTCTTCGGTCGCACCAACGCCATTCCAGCGAGAACGGCCACTGGCGTTCAGGATGTCCTGCGCCACATGCACGACGCCCTGGAGCCGGCCATGCGCGATCGCATCGGGCGCGAGTCCGCCCAGTACCTGCTGGGTTTTCGTCAGCGCAGCGGGCGCAACACCACCAACACCACCGGCCGCCCGATGGCCATGAGCTTCACCAACCTGCCCAGCCTCATCGAGGCCGGCCTGATCCAGGCCAGGGATGCCGGCGAGGTACTGGCCGGCGCCATGAACCTGGTTGGGCACGCGCATGGCGGCGCTGAGGCCATCAAACGCCTGCCGCCGGCGTCCGTGCTCATGACCAGCCGCCCTCTGATGGAGCTGCTGGCCAACGCCACTGAAAACTCCGCACCGTTCACCACGAACCCGCTCAACCTCGACCAGGCCACGCGGATCCGCGCGGCCTCCTTCATCCTGCGTGACGCCATGGAGAAGCCCAGGGCACCGGAGCAGAAAGAGGATGCCAACCCCCAAGTCGATGAATTCAAGGTCAAGCTCGATGACTTCATCAGCGCGCCCAGCTTTGAGGCCCTGAGAACCTACCGCGGTGGCGCAAGCCACGCCGAAGTCAGCTCACGGGCTCTGGGGAGCGCTTTGCGCTCCTTGCTGGGGCTGCAGTCATCCTCCAAGACGCCACTGGCCACCCAGTCGACGTCGACATCGAGCTCCGTGCGCGCCAAGATGGAGTGGGATGTCGCCCTCATTCGGCCAGCGGCAGACTTCTCGGGCAAGAGCATCCTGGAGGACATGACATTCGATGGCAGTGGCGCCGATGTACGCGTGGGCAGCCCATACCAGATCACCTTTGTCTCGAAGACGCTGCCCCAGCAGTGGGTGAGCCTGATCATGGTCGTGGCGTCGGACAACTCCCCCACTCCTCCACGGGACGCAGCAGGACTGACGGATCTCGGTGGCATCGAAGATGGCCTCCTCGCCTCGCACGAAGACTCAGGACGCAACACCCAGATCCTGATCCTTCCAATGAGCGCGAGTGGCCCGTATGGAAGCGAGGATGCATACCGCACCTTCAACCCTCTGGTCACCCGCCGGGCGATGCGAGCGGGCAAAGGTGGCGAGAGCATGACTGGGGCGCTCTATCGGGGTCTGCCTGGCACGGGTGAGCTGCTGATGCCTCACGACGCACGCAAGCTGGGAGAGGCGAGTCTGGCGGGGATGGCTGAGCATGCTTCGCAACTGGCCGACCTGATCAAAACGCGCCTGGTGAGCGCTGCCGCGCGCGACCCACTTCTACTGAGCGCAGCTCTGGGCTCGAAGACGCTCGACCTGGCTGTGCTGCTGCCGGCCCTGAAAAAGCCGAATGCCAAGGTAGCAGCCGACTCCGCGATGCGCAGCGCCCTGGTGGCCACCGCCACCGGTGCCACCGATGTCATTCAGGAAGCGGCCGCCCTGAGCCGCGATCCCTTCAAGACGACCCGAGCCGGGGCGTCCATTCTGGATCTGGCCGAGTGGGCTCAAAGCCCCTCGCGCCGCGGTCTTCCTGAGTCCGATCGCCCGGTGTTCTCTGATCACATCGAGCAGTGCCTGGTTGGCCTTCAACGCAATGCTCTGTGCAAGGAAGACCCCGAGCGCTTGGGCGCCCTGCTTGCGCGCAGTGCGAACAACTGCCTTCGCAAGACGCCGGAGCTGATTTCGAAGATGGTGGACATGGGCATGAAGCCCAACGCTGAGGTCACCACGCTTCTGGAGCAGATGCACCCCAACCAGGTTGATGAGGATATCCGCCGGCAATGGAAGGCAGCTCAGATGACCCTGCAGATCCTGGAGACACAGGAAAAGAGTCGTGCCCCGGAGGCCGCCGAGGCTGCGGCCGTGTCGAGCGCTCCGCGCCCGGTCAGCGCGCGCCGCCGGGTGGCACTCTGACGAGGGGGTCAGCCCCGACCCGTTGACCCATATCCGCCAGCACCGCGCTCGCTGGAGCTGGTGAATTCATTCACGACGTTGAACTCTGCCTGAACCACGGGCACGATGATCATCTGAGCAATACGGTCCATCGGCTCGATGGTGAAAGGCACTTCGCTGCGGTTCCAAGCGCTCACCATGAGTTGCCCGAGGTAGTCGCTGTCGATCAGGCCCAACAAATTTCCGAGCACGAGGCCGTGTTTGTGACCCAGGCCCGAGCGCGGCAGCAGCATGGCTGCATACCCCGGGTTTTCAAGGTAGACCGCTAGACCGGTCGGCACAAGTTGACAGGCATTGGGCGCCAGAGTCAGTGGCTGATCAATGCAAGCCCGCAGATCAATGCCGGCGCTGCCAGGCGTTGCGTACTTGGGCATCTGTTCGGCCATGCGTGAGTCAAGAATGCGGACATCGATTTTCATGAAGGTGGTTTCCTAGATTGGTTGAGTAGAGATTTCTTGAAAGGCCCTGGGGCCCTTGAATACAGAGCGCTTGCCTTGTCAGCCCTCTTCGGCATCTTTTGCTTGTCGGTTGAGATCCTCAACTGCGCGTTTGCTCAGCAGGATCGTGATGCCGTTGTTACCGGTCACCAGATGGTCACCCGCGACCACGCTGAACTCGTTGCTTTCCTCGAGCCACTTGATGGCTCTCTCGGAGAGTTTGGTCATGCTCTGCTCTCGACCTGCTCGGCAACCGTCTTGCGCCGATAACCGCTGGCCTGAACCTCTGCCGGCATGGCGCGGAAATGAGCGTAAGCCCCAAGCATCAGCGCGACCTCCACGAGGAACCAGAAGCTTCGGCTCACAAAGTCGCCGTAGCCGAGCACCTGCACGGCGCTGGCCATGAAATCCACCACGGCCGAGGAGCCGAGCAGAGTGAAGAACAGTGTGCTCGCGCGGTGCGTTCGTTCAGCCACCAGCAGCAGCGTGATCGTCCAAACAACAATGGTGGCCAGCACTTCAAATGCTGTGTGGCCACCCAGCGCGCCCCACCGTGTCCACGAGGCCAGGCAGAAGAGCGCAAAGAAGGAGCTGAAGGTGACTGCAGTGTCGCCCAGGCGCCGGAAGTCAGGCCGGAGGGTGGCGACGCACCAGAGGTGCCAGCCCATGCTGAGCAGCCAGAGGATGGGGATACGCAGGATGTTCATGATGGGAACGTGACTCCATTCAGTGTTGCCCAGTTGTCGCGGGCCGCACGTTCGCGCCTTTCCTCCTCCGTCAACGCAGGCTTCACAGCTGGGCGCCCATTGATGTCGTCGCGCGCGGCATCTCGAGGTTCCTCAACCTCACCGCCGAGCCAGTCTTGCTCGTTGCAGAGGTGGCATGCGCAAAGTTGGGCCATTGCTTCGTCATCGCCCGCCTCGAGGTAGACGACCTTTGCCTGCGCAATCCATTCACTGCGACTGATGGGCGCGGCCTCATCCTGGGGCTCGGGAGCATCAAAGAGATTCGGCTGCCCGCTCTTTTTGGGCTGGTTCTGATTGATCCACTCCTGCACCTGCTTCGCCACCTCGACATAGGCAGCAGAAGGCGTGCCGTTGATTTCCTGCCCCGGCCGGTACGCTGCCCACACCTTGGTGCGCAGATCGGCTGGCAGCTTGTACCAGTGGCCGCTACAACCCCACATCGCTGGCGGGACCTGTTTGTCGCAGCCGGGCCAGTGGCAGTGGTGATTGCGGGTCTGGCCCTGTGATTTCACGTAGTTGGATTTACTCATGCTTCGTCTCCCTTGATGGCCGCACTTGGTGGAAGCGCGGGGGTTCCCTACCGTTCGCCCAGTAGGCAATGTGCTGAAGGAGAACCCCGATCAAGCCAATGGGGATCCACAGCCAGGCCCACAGAAACTGCGGCGCGCGTTCGCCAGCAATGCCAATGGCAAGCCACAAGGCGACGGCGATTAGTGCAAGTTGAAGTCCGATGTTCATGTGATTCCTTTGAAAAAAGGATATCGAATCGATCGCGCGACGACAACGCACACGCCCAGCTACATGCCGCAGGCCTCGGGGCTCAAGTCAGGCTTCGACATTGAAGGGTTTGGCTTCATCACTTGCGGCCTTGACTTCAGCCCTTTCAGCGGCGCGCACACGCTCAAAGTGAAAAACCACCGCGACTCCCGTCTCCTGCACCAGGCCGTATCGGAGAGCATGCCGATAGGTCGGCTGGTTGCGCTGGAGAACAGCACAGGAATTCGAGAGCTTCTTTCGCCACCCTTCCAGCGTATCGATGTGCTTGTCGATGTTGCATGGCGGACAGGCGGGCATCATGTTTTCAAGGGTGTCTCGCTCTGGCCGGTGAAATTCACCGGTGGCCACCACCCCTTTGCCCGACACATATACAAGCTTGCGCTCGACGTTCTCGACGTGATCTGCGTGCCAGACCTGGCCCAGTGGCTGCCCGCAATAGGCGCACAGGCCACCGAACATCTCACGCAGCGTTGCGCGCTGAGCCTTGGTCAGCTTCACTTGGGAACAACTTCTGTGCACGCAGGCGTGTTCGAGTTGATGAGACTCACCAACAGGAAGAGGAATCCACCAACCATGCACACGAATCCGACTGTTGCGCCGAGCCCGGCGCTTACCTGGCCGCTCTTGACGGCAGACCACGCAGCAAGGCCAATGCCCTCGAGCACAAGGAAGATGACCAGCTGACCCACGCGGGCCAGGTGTTTGAACTTGGAAGATGAAGCGATCACGATTCGGTCCTGTTGTGTGAAGCGATCAGTGCCCGGGCTGCAAACTCCTCTTGGACAGCTTCCGTGACGTGCTGTGGAATTCCGCCCAGCGCCTCACCAATTTCGACCACCTTGGAGTACACCAGATGTGCCGGCATGCCAGTCACATTGAACTTGTGCGCGGCCAGGATCTCGGCGCAGTGCATCACCGCCTGTTGCCGTGTTCCGTCGGGCGTTTCGTCGGACTCAAGGGCTTCGGCAACGAGGCGGCGCAGCTCGACTTTCTCCGACTCAGCTCGCGCGAGCGTGTCGCCGCGGTCAAAGGGGCCATCAACGCTGCTCCAGGTCGAGGCGAAGCATTGAGCCTGCTCCATGATCGCGTCAATGCGTTCTTTGATTGAGAGTGCTTGCGTTGCCATGCGGACCTTCTTCAGTTTAGTTTTGGGCGCTTTGTCCCGCCGGAATGTGGTGTTCTGGATGCTTCAAAAAGGATATCCACTCGCCATCACCACGACAACTAACCTCAAGGCGCACCGGTCAACGGGTAGTGGCGTTGAGCGGCACGAAGTTTCGCCCCTTGCCATCAGCAGTCGGCTGGCAGGCAACAGAGCAAGCCCTGTCCGGGATGCCCCATGAATCGGAATGCTTGCAGGCCGGGCAGTTGCGGCCCGTCGGTTTTTCCACCTCGCTCGCTGGTGCTCTGGTATCTGTCACTGTGTTCATGGTCGTCCTCCTATTTGTCCTGCCTCATGGTCGGCGCCCTGTGCGCCTACCCTGGTTGGGTGATGCGCTTGCGCCTGGCGAAAGCCTCTCGAGCTCGACTTTTGCGCGCTCTTCGGGCGCCGCGTCAAAGGTGAAGTACACGTCGACCCTGCGGCCGCACCACTGCGGGTGCACGCTGTCATCTTTGGTGCGGATGTTGTGGGTCACAAAATGCTGACGCAGGCGCTGGCGGTATCGATCTTCCATTTCCCTCGCCTCCTCGCCCGCTCGCGGCACCACCTCCAGCAGGATGTCGACATCACTCTCGGCGTGGACGGTGCCCACACCCAGGTGCTGCTGGGCATGCGAGCCCACCAGAAAGGCACGCACAACGCGCTCGCGCAGCTTGATCAGTGGGTGGTCGTGCAGGACTTCGCAGATCTCTTCCTGCGTGGGGACCACGAATGGCTTGAAGGTTGCCGGGTTGCTGCTCATCGCGGACCACGTGCACGCGCGCGTACCGCCTCAATGAGTGCACGACCACGAGTAGGCTCGGCTTCGACCGCGGGGGTTTGCACCAAGGCGGCAGCACTGGCATCGAGACTTCGGTTCAGCGATTGATCGGGCGTCGTGAAGGTCGCCGGTGGCGCAGAAGGAGCAGGCGTTACCGGGGCCGCCTGGGACGCCAGCACCTCTTTGAGGCTGGATGGTTGATTGCTGTTCACTGCGACAAAGGGGAGGCCCTCGGACTCGGCCCATGCCTGCGCTTCTTCGTACGCCCCTTCTGGGGAGGAAGAGCTACCAAATCCACTGGCCTCCGGCGCCATGCAGCCGTCTTCGTCGGTGGTGATGTGAACGGCAAACCAGCCCCGCAATCCCTGGGTCACCGTGATGAAGCCCACGCGAGCGAGAACTTTCTCTTCAACGTCGCCCAGCCACTTGACCTGCGCCGGCGTGAGCGGGCGGAAGCTGTTGTGGGCGCGTTTTGCGGAGCGGATGAATTCCTGCTCCCTGGGGCTTAGAGCCCAGGCTTTGTTCTCACACAACTCCAGGGCGCTGTCGATGGCCTTTTTGAGGGCTTCTTGGCGCTCTTCGGCTGCATGCTGTCGCGCCTTCACCTCCGCGCGGTACACGGGATCACTGAGTTTTTTGAAATCGACCATCGGATTCTTTCGCGCGCGGAAGTGCTGCTGCTCTAAAGATATCTGAAACATGGCCTGCACGCATGCACACATCTGTCGAACTTGACGAAAACCGATATCTTTTGTGCATGACCAAAATCGACATCTACGCCCCTGAAACCACCGACTCGAACAATTCGCCCCTGAGCGCCGTGCGCTTTGAGCAATTCTTCACGCTTGAGCAGTACACCGAGGCCGCTGAGTTCCTGGCGCTGGACATGGATGACAGTGAACGGGGCGACAAAGCGGTGTTTCGCGCGCACATGGACTTGCTGGATGAGGCCGTGACGAAGTTCATGGCTGCCCTTTTCGACGCAGGCGTCTTGGAGCGCATTGAGCACACGGAGCGCCGCGGCATCCGTTTTGCTGACGCCTGGAACCGGATGCTCGATGGCGATCGCAGCCCGTATACCGTCGACACGGTTGCCCAGCCATTGGCGCAAGACCTCTTCACGGCACTGATGCGCGCCAAAAACCAATCCAACAGAGGTCCGGTTTCGATGGTCTATGAGTACAACCGCCTGTGCGCTTCGTACTCATCGGGGTCGTTCCTCTTCGGCATCTTGGTGGACTCCCCTCAGGTCTGCGATGCCACTGGACTCAATATCCTGACCTACATCCGCCGCGGATGGCGCCCCGCCCTCGTGGAACGCAAGTCGGCTGGCCCGTCCTGGAAAGACGGCTTCACCTACAGCCGCGTGGGCCCCACCCCTGCCGAAGATGTCATCAAAGTCACCATCCCCGCACCCAGCGGCAAATTGCTGGTCGCGGACTGGTTCCGCTTT
Source organism: Burkholderiales bacterium Ga0074133 (assembly GCA_001464865.1). Lineage (GTDB taxonomy): Bacteria > Pseudomonadota > Gammaproteobacteria > Burkholderiales > Burkholderiaceae_C > Acidovorax. Next base: position 21,124 of record LNEG01000009.1, on the reverse strand, counting down.
GAGGGGGGCGTTTTCTCCAATATCGTCGATTCCGATGAAAACAACTTCGACATCAACACGGGTCATGGCCGCCAGAAGAAGACCGAGCACTACGCTCGGGAGCATGGATTTCTCTCGATCTGCGTGGGCAACACCAGCCCTGGCGTGTTCCGTCGCAAAGATCACGACCTCCTCGGATCGAGTGACGGGGAGCTTCCTTCAGCTGTGACCGGCGAGGAGGTAGCCTCTGTCTGCACAGACCTGTGGTGGGCCACCATCATCGACGAAGAGGTGCTGCGCCGCATGGTGATCGTGAAGCTTGGCGAGGTCGACGGCCAGGCCGCCTTTGATGACTTCATTGCCGAGGGTTCGTTTGAGGCCTTCACAGTGGAGCCGGGCAGCCTTCACGCGTACTTCACTGCCCAGTCGGGCGCGCTCTCCAGGTTCAGGTGCGAAACAACGGAGGTCAGCCGTCGCGGGTTCTACGACGTACACGCGGTGTTGAGCCAGAAGGAGCTGACCTGGGCGCCTTGCGCTCCTGGCGAAGATCCATGTCCGTCGGGCCGCTCCAAGCGCACTAAGCCATGAAACACCTTCCGGGCTGGGAAGATGGGTGCTCAAGTCGGGGACACTTGTTGTCGAAGCGGTGGAAAGTCGATATCTTTTGATCAATCATTCAACCAAGGACCTCTGTATGAACAAGGCAGCCGAGAAAGATGCTGCCCGCTCACCACGAGCAGCAGCACAACCACTGAAGAAATTCACCCCAGGTGACTTCGAGAAGAACGCGGAGCGCGCCCTCAAGTCCATCGGGAAGAACATCCAGAAAGCCCGGGTGGAGATCTACGGCCTTGGCCAGGTGGAGATGGCCGAGGTTCTGGGCATCTCCCACGTCACTCTTCGCAAAATAGAGCGCGGCGAAGGTGGCCAGTCGATCCATCTGATGATGGTTCTGGCAGCCATGCGACGCCACAACCCAGTGGTCATGGCGGCCAACCCCAGCAACTCCGAGCTGCTCGTGTCGGCGGATCAACCTCAGTCCCTGGGGCTGCAGGCGCCTGCCGGGCTTGCGCGGCCGAACGCGGTCCCCGCGGCTGCGCCGGCGGTGGCGCCAGCCCCGCACCCGGCAGACCTGCTGATGAAGGGCGTTCCGCTTCGCCGGCCTCGGTGACCCCCCTTTCCCGGAGGTCACTCGGCTTGCGCGCCCGCCCGCCGGCTTTGTCGAGGGCTCGAACCCAGTACATTCGTCCGGCGCATCTTTGCGCTCGTTCACTCCCCAATCACAGAGGCATTCACACCGCATGAGCGACGCCGGCAATCTCATCCTGTTCATCGGCATTCTGGTCACCCTGGCCATGGCGGCCATTCCTGCAACCATCGCTGAGCGCAAGGGCCGAAGTTTTGGTCTCTGGTTCTTCTATGGGGTCGTTTTCTTTGTCATTGCGCTGATTCATGCATCCCTGATCGAGCCCAACGAGGACGCGCCGAACAAGAAGAAGTGCTCCGATTGCGGCGGCATCATCCCCAAAGAGGCGATTGCCTGCTCTCACTGCGGCACCAGGTTTGACGGCGCCGCCCACCCTGGCGCTGTGGCTGTGGATCAGGCTGGCGGCGACCCGACTTCTCTCCCCGCGTCCCCTGCGGCTGTGTGCGACTGGTCGGGTGTGACCTTCAACGGCGACCGTTCTCTCACAAATCCGCGCTACCAGACCTTCCTGGTGAAGAAGTACGCCATCGAGAAAAACGACGCCCTTGGCAAGTTCATCGTCGACCTGGACCAGTTCGATGGGCTGTCGGAGGCGCTGGCGTATTCACATGGCATTGAGTCGGTGAATGCCAGGCGCGCGCAGGCGGCTACTCCCATGGCCACAGCCACTCCGGCGGGTCAGGGAAGAGTCATGGAGGGCAATGCGGCTGCACGTGTTGAACAAGGCGTGGATCCCGTTGTCAACGAGCTGGACAAAGCGGCTATCGCCAAACTGGAACACTACGCGTACAAGCTGGTGGGCATCGAATCCAAGGGCGGTGCACAAGTCTTCAAACTCCGCTCAACAACCAACGGCTCGGATTTCGAGCTCACGGGATCGGTGAAGCTGCGCGAGTTCGCTGCGCAGTTCTGAGAAGCACCGAGGCGGTGAGGCCGCCTCAGCACAACAACCAAGTTCCAAGGGGTGAAGGCGTGAGTATTTTTTGTACACAGTGCGGCAAGGCCAACGAAGCCACCAGCAAGTTCTGCTTCAACTGCGGCTCGCCCATGGTGGCTGCCCCAGGAGCGGTGGATCCGCAGGTCCCGAGCACGCCAACCCCAGCTCCACAGGCATCTGCGGCGCACGCCTTCCCCTCGGCGCCAGCAGCCAGCCCTGAGACCGAGAAGATCACCGCAGACGTTCTGAAACTCACAGGCGTGGGTGGATGGCTGCGCTTCCTTGTCGTTGTGCTCATGGTCATTGGCCCCGTGTTCACAGTTGGCTCTTTCAGTCGTGCGTATAGCGAGATCACCCCCTTGGTCGACGCTTACCCGGCATTCGGCACCCTTCGCGAGATGTTGAGCTGGTTCACCGTCCTCACCATCTTGTGGTCCGTTTATGTGGGATATCGACTGGCCAAGGGCTTCCCCAATGCGCCCACGGTGGCAAAGTGGTACTTCATCCTGATTCCAGTTGTCTTCATCGTCCAGACGTTCCTCATGCTCAACATCAGTGACCTACCCGAAGCCTCGGTGGACGCGATGGCCAACGGACTGGCGCCGGAATTCCTCAAGGCCCTGATCTCCTCCATCATCTGGTACCTGTACCTGATCAGGTCCAAGCGGGTGCGCTACACCTACCCGGACCCCAAAACGCACGTGCGCTGCCCGGACTGCAGCCTGTTCGTGTTTTCGAAGAGTGCTGCCTGCCCGCACTGCAAGGCCAAGCTGAAGCCCCAGTGATTGCCGGCCCAGGGGCCGAGCATCCATTCCTGAACGTGAGTTATCGTGCTTTCCATCACGGTGGGTGCACAGGTGGTTCGCCGTTGTCGTATGCGTGTGTATCAGATATCCTTTGCGTACAATTCCTCAACGCCCAAAGGCCCACATCATGAACGCAGCCAAATTCAACGCCACCGCCATCCGCACCACCGGTGCCCGCAACACCCAGAACTGCGGCCGGCCTGCCGGCAAAGCCACCTGGGGCAAACCGGAAGTTCTGGTTCGCGCCTCCCACCCGGCCATCCTGACCCAACTCAAAGCCCCCAAGGCTGCCGCTCCATCGCGTGACGACTCGCTGAAGGGCTCGCTTCCCGAGGGCTACGAACTCATCGACGCCAGCGGCTACGTGATCACGCCTCGTGATCTGGTCTTCGTCGGTGGTGACAAGCCCCGTTGGGTGCTGGCCCGCCGCGCCGGTGAGTCCGGTGAAATGATCCGCTTTTCCACCGCTCACGCAGTTGCCCGCCCGAGCCTGTGATGCCCTGCCCGGCCGAGTTCGCGCAGCATGGGGCCGGTGCGTCCTGCGTCCAGGCTTGCTGCAGCCCAGACATGGCGGCTGCTTTGGTCGATGGCGCCATCCGTGCGCAGGTCCCCACCTCCATGCTCCCCTTTGCCAGCGCCATCTCGCTCTACGACCGCTGGCTGCCCAACCCAGAACTCGGTCAGCAGGGTTTTGTGGAGTTGGTGGTCGACTTCAGTGGGGCTTCATCGATCTCCGTTGAGGCTTTTGGGCTCCACCGTTTCAGCTTCCCATATGCAAGCGCGGCCGAAAGACAGGAGTCTGTCCGCCAGGTGCGCGAGGGCGGGTTAAAACTGATGGAGGCCTACGGGCTTCCCATCCATGATTTCCTCACTCATGTGGATGGAGAGGCTGTGGCGCCGGCATCAGCTGCGCGCCCCGACCTCGTTCAGACCATGAGGGCCATCGACAAGGCTTTTGGGCTTGTTCTCGACGGGTCTCTCTGAGACCGGTTGCACGCACATACCAACATGTCACACGACGACCTTTCTGACTTCAAAGACCATGTGATCTCGGCTGCGGTGTTCGCGATCACCTCTCCTGGCGGCACGAAAATCCCTGTGGCCAGCGCATACCAAAAGGTGCCCATGGGTGCGAGCACCAGCCACTGGCCGGATGCTACGGTGGAGCGCTCACAGATGCCCTGGACCCGAGTCCAGTACATCGAGGTTGCCATCAACACGGCAAGCGGCCCCTTTGCCACCACCATGCCGCCATGCGAAGACGGCTCACTCACTGAAGCCATGGCGGCGCTGCAGCTGCTGGTTCGCCCGCGCCTTCGTGCCCGCTTCTTTCCTCAGGCGTGGCAGGGAGATGAGGCTGTGCCCGGTGGCGATGCTGTGGAATTCAACTGCGTCGAAGCTTTCTCCCAGATGTCGCTGAGCACTGCATTGGATGCGCTGAGGCCCGGTTTGGCGCGCGATGCGCTGGCCGACGGGTTGCCGGAGCGTGCGAAGCACGATGGACCGTTTGAAGTATGGGTCGATGAGGCTGCGCTCGTGCACCTCGTGTGCCTTGTCGCCGATCACATGCACTTCCCCACGATGGCCGCCGGCGACCTGAGCCACGTGCCACGGTTGACGTGGGACAAATTCCGCATGCGCGTTCGCAAGGTTCTGGACATGGCCAGGGGTGATGACGCCCCAGGCGGCGCCGCGCCCGAAGCATTGGACGCAGACCCTGAGGCTCGGGCCGACGCCGGTGCAGAAGTGGGCTCAACCGAAGCAGAGGACTTGAGCCTTCTTGAGCGCGAGGCCGGTTTGCTGGGGCTTGATGCACTCTCCCCTGCTCAGGCGCAGACCCACTACGAGGTGCCCGAGGATCCGTCGAAGGCCTTTGCCGCTGGTTGGAACGCCCGCCACAAGGTCGATGGTGCACTGGACCGCCTGATCAAGGCATTCGGAGACGGCTACCCTGCGTCAGTGCGGGCGGACATGAACATGGTGGTGGCCGAAATGGCTGAGATGGCCAGGTTGCGCGAGAAGTCTGCGCGACTGCCCAGGCAGGTGGATGTGCCCAAGAAACCCAAGACGCAGCCGCGTGCCAAAACGAGAGCGGAGCCACGCACCGCTTCGTCGAAAAGCCCCCGGCCTGGCGCCTGAGTTCACGCGGACTTGTTGTGGCATACCTTCCAGCCGAGATCCTCACCGAGGAATTCATCCGCAAGACGTTGGCCGACGACCTGAGCGGTCAGCCCAATGTGCAGGCCATCATGCACACCACGCTGCTTGAAAATGCGCTCAAGCCCCATCAGGGCAACGGTGCTCAGAGCAAACAAGATCTGGCCACGAGGCGCTTTTACTTTCAGCGGTGCCACAACTTCATCGAGCACCAGGTGGGCTTCCTTCCCAACCATGTGCCGCTAGACAAGGTTGAGGCCACCATCACGGCCGCGGCTTGCTTCTGCTTTTTCTCCTGGCATCCCGAACTCCTGGAGGAAACGCGCGATCTGCTGAAGGCCTACATGGACGCCGGCTACATGGGGCTGAACGACCCGGTGGATGGCTTCACTGACGCCGGCGCGCGGATCAAGGGCACCAGCCTTTTTGGCTACGCACTCATGCACAAGCAGATTGACCTGTTGAGAGCGGTCGTCGACATGGAGTGTGACTTCGGCACCGTGCCCCAAGTGTTCAGGGCGAATGGACTTGGTGAGGGCGACATCGTGGGCTACGCCGAGATGCTGCACGGTGTCTTCAGCGAACCCAGCATCGTGGTGAAAGAGGCTGTGATGCGCAGGGCGATGACCACTGGGTGTTCTGCACCTGCTGAAGTGAGCCAGGTTCGGCGCCGACTGCTTTGATCTATGCCGGCAATACTACACATTTTGTGTATTGGAAGACACGGCGCGTTACAATATTGTCATGGCTAAATCCTTGCAATCCCCCACGCCTCAACTCACTCCTCGTGAGAAAGAGCTCTCAGGATTCTCCCAGCGGGTTCGGGCAGGATTGGACGCCTCGAGCCTGAGCATGTCCGAGGTGGCTCACAGATGCAACGTCACGCCACAGGCCATCTCAAACATCGTCAATCCGTCGGCGAACCGCACCGTGCAAGGCTGCCGATTTGCCGACAAATTGGCCCGTGCCCTGGGCCTGCCTGTCGAGTGGCTGCTCTACGGAGACGCAGAACAACGGGGTTCCACACCGGTGCCCCTGGTTCCCCGAAAGCATGAGCTGGAATTTACTGGCCTGAACCTGGCGGGTTTGACCCCTCTGCAATCGGGTGCGATGCACTCCCTCTCTGAACTGATGAGACAGGGCAAGTTGTCCGATGCAGACCTTTCGGCTTTGCTGCACCAGGCACACCTCGCGTCAACTTCTAGAAACGCTTGAATCCCATCTGGGCCTTGCCTCCCGGCGACATGTAGGCTGGATGCGCTGGGCAGTGGCCACTTTCAGGCAGGCAGGCCGCCTGTGTAAATTCAGTCTCTGCAGGCTGTGATGTAAGCAACTCGCTTCGTTGTCGCCGTCGATCCAAGTGGATATCTTTTAGATAACCACCGGACACGACTCATGAAGCATCTCCAGCAGCTCAGCCTCTTCACCGCCATCCAGGACACCTACAAGGAAGCGGCCAACGACGGTCCGATCTCCAACGCGGAGCTTTACGGTGCTTTGATCGCCAAAGGCGCGATCTCCAAGGACGAGATCAACGAGCGTGTGCCCGTTGGCCAGGATGGAGCGCTGCACAGCGTCGGCGCTCGCAGGGTTCGGTGGATGCAGCAGACCATGCGTACGATGGGCACCCTGGAGCGCGCTGAAGGTTTGCGCGGCCGCTGGCAGCTCACCCAGGGCGCCAAGAAGGAGTTGACGGTTGCTCCCGCAGGTGTGGCCATGCTGGCGTTTGAGACGAAGTTCGGCTTTGCCATCTGGTCAGACTGCCGCTCCCTTTTCTCCAGCCTGAATGAGCCTGTGCACCTGTGCCTAACTTCGCCTCCCTATGCATTGCGCAAAGCACGTGCGTATGGCAATCCAACCGAGGCCGAATACGTTCAATTCATCGTGCGCAGCCTTGAACCTATCGTCAAGAACCTGGTTGATGGTGGCTCCATCTGCCTCAACATCTCCAATGACATTTTCGAAGAGGGCCTGCCCAGTCGCAGCTTGATTCAGGAGAGACTGATCTTGGCATTGCATGACCTGCTTGGTTTGAAAAAAATGGACGCTTTGATCTGGTCCAACAAATCAAAAGCTCCGGGCCCGTACCAATGGGCCAGTCGCAAGCGTGTGCAGCTCAACGTTGCTTGGGAGCCGGTCCTATGGATGACGAACAATCCATCTCAAGTCCGCAGCGACAACCGCCGCATCCTCAACCCTCACACGGCCAAGCACCAGCAGCTGATCGACGCCGGCGGCGAGAGGCGCACTGGCGTCTACAGCGATGGCGCCTACCGCATCAAGCCCGGATCCTTTGGCAACCAGACTGAGGGTTCAATCCAGCGCAACATCATTGAGGTCGGTCACCGCTGCGCTCGCCAGAACCTGGTGCGTCGCTATCAGGAACAGGAAGGTCTGCCGCGCCACGGTGCGCCGATGCCCTACGCCCTTGCCGATCGCCTTGTACGGTTTCTGACGGAGCCGGGCGACCTGGTGGTGGATCCTTTCGGTGGATCTCTCACTACCGGCGATGCCGCCGAACAGAACGGTCGACGCTGGATCTCAACTGATACGACCCTTGAATACCTGCAGGGTGGTCGAGTCCGATTTCCCGGGGTGGCCTTCGCGTGAATAGGCGTTTCAAGGCGTCGCCGGATGCTGCTGGTTCACCTGCTGCTGCGCAGCATGTACCAGACAAGCAGGCCGAAGGTGATAGTGATTCCGGCCATCACGAAAAAGAGCTCCACGTCGCGCGCGCCGATCCCGCCCGCCCCGAGCGCGTCGCCCAGTGAGAGTCCGCCGAAGATAGCAATGAAGTTGCCCATGCAAACGATCATACCGGCGGGAAACCTCGCTCTATTCAGTGCGCCGCCCGCTTTTATAGTTGTGCTCTCCTCTGGGTTGCCACCCTCCCGTGCAGCACACAAACACCCATCAAGATGACATCAGCTCCCGAGATCTTCGTCACCATCGACGGCCCGTCGACCCGAGACATCGACGACGCCTTCTGCCTGCAGCAGGTAGGCGGCGGCTGGCGCCTGACCGTGGCCATCGCAGCTCCCGCGGCCGAGGTTGAACCTGGTAGCGCGCACGACCTGGCCGCCAGAAAGCAGGCTGCCACGGTCTATGCGCGTACCCGGGTGGTCAAGAGCATGTTGCCGCTGTCCATGAGCGAGGAGCGCTGCTCCCTGTTGGCGGGCGTCGAACGCTTCGCGATGCTGATCACCATCGACCTCGATGGTCAGCTCAAAGCAAGCGAGCCCCGCATTCACTTCGGGAATGTGAAGATCGCCCACCGGTTGGTTTATGAAGATGTGCCATTTCTGGCGACGCAGAAGGGTGATCTGGGCCAGATGATGCGCGACGCCATCAACTTGTCCAAGGCGCTGCTTGCCGGGCGGCGCAGCGCCGGCGCCCTCGCCTTCTTCGATCTCACGAAATTGGTTTACCTCGACGAGGACGGCGCCCTGCAGCGCGCTAGCTCTGCCGACGACATGATCGGCCACATCGTGATCCAGGAATTTATGGTCCTGGCCAACACCCAGATGGCGCGGTGGGCGATCCAGCGCGAGATTCCCTTCATCTACCGGTCGCATCGCCCCAAGCTGGCGGCTCCACCGGTGACCGATCTGCTGGAGTCCATTCGAACCATGAGCCAGGACGCCCTGAGCGAGCAGCTCAAGGTGATCATGGGCACCGCCGTCTACAGCGCCCATGTCCAGGGGCACTACGCCCTCAACCTCCCCTTCTACTGCCACGCAACCTCGCCACTGCGGCGCTACGTGGACCTGGTGAACCAGCGCCAGGCCCTGGCTCACTGCAAAGCCCTTGCGCTGCCACACACCCAGGAAGAAGTCGCCGAGATCTGTGCCCAGGTCAACGAGACCTTGTCCCAGGCCAAGATCGATCGGTCCGAGAGCTTCAAGGAGGTCGTGGTCAACCGGGCCGCCAAGGCCCTGGACGGCGCCCCTGTGGAGCGCCTGGGCGATCCTGAGCTGGTGCAGGCCATCAAGCTGTCAGCCTCCTCAGGCGGCATGCCAGGTGCCTTGTCTTCATTCCTGGCGCGCCGGATGACCGGCGGCGGGCTCCCTGACAAAGTGCTCGATGTGATGGTCACTGCCGCCTCGGCGATCAAACTGCCACAGGATCTACGGAGCGCCTGGGTCAATCTCTTGTCCACGGAGCCCACGCGCGCGAAGCATTTCCTGATGTTCGCCCTGCAGACGGGGCTCGCGACCGAGCATGGCGCCCAGGACGAGGCGATTGGAACCTCTGGCTTCTTGGTGCGCGTCAGCGTGCGGCGCGTCTCTGACAACACCGTGCTGAAGGCCGGCGCACGCGCACCGCGAAAGAGGGATGCCGAAAACCTGGCCAGCGCGCGGCTGATGTGCCTTTTTATGGGAGCTGCGGCAGACGCTTCATTCTCTGGAGACCAGGACAGCCTGCCGGCCGCGGTAGCCGCTCCGTCGGCTCCGTGCCCTCAGCCCACTGGTGGGGCTCGCAACTACAAAGGCGAGATCTTGGAGTTCTGCCAGAAGAAGCGGCTCGCGCCACCGGTTTTCACGGTCACCAGCTCCGGGCCTACCAACGATGCCCGGTTCAAGTGCGTTGCACAGTGGAACCTGGGTGAAGAGATACCCACGGTGGTTTTCGAGGGGGCGAAGACGAAGAAGGAGGCCGAGGCCGGCGCATCCAAGCTCCTCTTGGCCGAAGTCGGCCTGAACTGAATTCACAACTGACAGCACGATGCCGCAATCCCATCTCCCCGACGCCCCATTCACCCGGTCACAGGTCTCCTACAAGCTTGCCGCAGCTGAAGGGGGAAACGGGAGGGCACAGATGCTGGTGGAGGATGCCCAGGACCTGCTCCTGGCTTCGCTGATTTCTCGCTACCCGGGGCTGGAGTGCACCGGCGCGCCGGGCATGAACGCCTTCTATGGCGCGGGTGTCGCGGTACGCACAGCATCGGATGCGGCCGCAGGCTTCTTTGCCGTGGAGGTGATGGATCTTGGGGCACGAGACCATTGGGAGGCGTTCTTCCTTCAGCTGCCCGATGGGAGCTTTCGTACCGGATGGGGGCGCCAGTGCGCCGGTGACCTGGGCGAGCCCGAGGACTGGCTTGAGGCCGTGGCCCATTTCAGGCTGGGAGAAGCGGTGCAGCCGCATGCTCCGCCGGAGTTTTTTGCACTGGCCGCGGCGTTCTCCAACTCGAACGGGATCCAGTACGCATCCACCGATGCGCCCGAACGCGCGGCGCTGGCCGAGGAGGCTCAGGCCCTGCGCCAGACGGCCGCGCGCCAGGCCGCGCAGCTGCGGGCTCTGCGCGCGAGCCTGGGTGAGGCGGCCGCGCGCCAGGGCGACCTGGTGGAAGCCACTGCGTTCACTCGGCTGGACCAGGTGGGCGACTGGGCGGCCGAGAACGCCGATCGGATCACCATCCTGCCGCGCGCGATCGCTGAGTGCCGAAAGGCCCACTACGACAACCCGGAGCTGGTGTTTGAAGCCTTGGAGCTGTTGGCGGGCACGTACCGGGAGGTGCGGCTGTCGCAACTTCCGCGCGAGCGCCTGATGGAGCATGCGATCGAGCTGGGGCTGACCATCGGCGGTTCTGTGGAGCCGTCCAACGCCGGCGCTGGCTACTTCTTCGCTTGGCGTGGCAAGCGGCTGTTCCTTGACCAGCACCTGGGCCGCGGCAACTCACGAGATCCGCGCCACTGCCTGCGGATTTACTACACCTTCGATGAGGTCGAGAACGTGGTGATCGTGGGTTCCATGCCATCCCATCTCGGCAACTCGATGTCTTGAGGAGCAACAATGTCCAAAGCAAGTCAACGCAAACTGGCCGAGCAGCAAAAGCGTGTCGAGAAAGCTCGCAAAGCCAACCCTATGCTGGCCAGGCTGCACGACCTGCGGTTCGATGACATGTACATGAACCCGGCGCGCTACTGGACAAAAGTCCTCACGATCTACGAACGTCCAGCAGCACACCCGTCGCACACCTTGCTCGAAGGCGCTCTGGAGCGAGCAAAGGAGTTCCTGGGGGCCTTTCATGAGGTCGCGACGTACTCAACTCAGTTTGATGGCTTCGACGAAGGTCCACCAGATGTCATCCCCGGTATGGTCCTCACCGTCGAGCAAGAGGGGATCAGCACGGTGCAGCCCAAGAGCCCTCACTTTCACACGGCCGACCTCGATGTCGATTGGCCGAGACACCTTGCAGACCAATGCTCCTCGCAGCGCCTCAAAGGTGAGCCGGAGTGCGTGTGGCTTTGGGCCTTCTCGATTCCGGCGCCGGGTTGCCCACTGTTCGTTCTGGGGGCGACGAAGGACGGTGCCGGCCTCTTGTGGTGTCTTGTGGGGAACAAATGGATCACTGCCACCGACACCACCGCGCTGAACATTGCCCTGGACGGTTTGAGGCTCAAGAATTTCACGCACGCTCACACCATTGCCGCGGGGGCGCTGGCGCATGGGCTGGCAGCCGGAACCATCGCGCCCGGCAGTCAGATGGCCGACATCCCTGGCACAGCCAACGCCGTCTCCACTTTGGTCACAGAGTTTGCTCAGCCCTACCTCGACCTGGCCGTTTCCATGGCCTTCATTGGGCTGGACCGCGACGACGACATGGACCTCACGGTCAACGATGCCCAGGAGGAAAACGATCGGGTCCGCGCGGAGGCCAAAGCGGCACTGCAAGAGGCTCAGCGCATGCTGGCCGCTGAGCGCCTGACCAGCGCCGGCCTTCGAAGAGATCTGGCGATCAAGAACAAGGCGATCGAGGTGACGCAGCAGGATCCGTCTGCACTGCCTTCACGGCCTGCTTTGTCAGTCGCACAGCGCATGGGGCCGTTCTTCGGGCAGTGAACCCAGAACCTGAGGGCCCAATCAGGAGATATCTCAGGCCGACTGCTGGCAGAGGTGTTGCGGGAGCTCCCACTGTGCGCCTCCGCGCGGCCACTCAACTAGGACGCCCTCTTCGGTCTGCGCCACCACTCGACCGTCAGTGCGATCAAGGGCGCCCAGCTTCAGACGGTTCACACGAGAGCCAGTTTCGAATGTGGGCTCAGCGAACAGATTGAGGATGTTTTTGATGATGGCAAACAGGCTCATGGCTCAACTCCACTGCGCTTGATTGCCAAAGCCGTGGCTTCGGTCCTGACGGCGATCCCAGCTGCGCTGAAGCGCTTCCAGGTGCGAGATGCTCTGAGCCTGGCTCAAGTAGCTCTCAAGAGCTGAGGCGTCGGTTTGCGACTTACGAGCCAACATGTTGCGCACTGGGGTGGCCAGGCGAGCAATGTTGGCGATGATCTTGTGGAACATGGTGACTTTCAATCTAAGGGTTAACCCGTAGATTCGATCATCGGCACCAAGTTCGACGACTTGATGACAGCCAGGCAGTTTTCACTGTTTTGGTGCCATAACAGAAATCGTATGAAGGCGGCCGCTCGAGCGGCTCGCCCTCACGTGCGCCATGAAATGTTCAGCGGAACTTGGTGGTGGTTGCGAGCTGCTTGGCTCCATCTTCGAGACCGTAGGTGGTCATCTTGATTTCACCCATGCCGTAGTTGTACGTCCGGTAGTGGACGACTCGCTTCGACTTGCCTTCCAGTTCCACATTCGAGTAAGCGAAGGCATAGAAGATGTAAGGAGCCATGGCGCCCGCCTTCACCGGAGTCTGGCATTCGAACAAGACTTCGATGCGGTCGCCGGCGGGAATCACCGACTTCTCCTTGGCCAGGGCGGCGCGAACAACAGACTCGACCTTCGCCTTCGGGATCATGTCGCAGACGCCAACGATGTCGATGGATTGCGAAAACGCTGGCGCGGAGGCCAGTGCCATGGAACCCAGAATCAACGATGCGAGAAGGTTCTTCTTCATGTGAGCTTTCGATGTCATGCGAAATTGCATGCGCAAAGTGTATCGGATATTCTTTATGCATTCATCAGCCACAAAGTCCATTGCATGTCGAATCCACACGAAAAAAGCATCTACCTCTACATGACAGAGGGCTCCTCCGACAAGGAGTACCACGTACACCTGCGCGCCTGCGGCGACGCCTGGGGCGTGCAGTATGCCAACGGCCCCCGCGGCCGTGTCGGCAAGACGAAGATGAAAACCGAGACACCGGTGACGCTCGATGAGGCCCAGGAGGTCTTCAAGGCACTCGTGAAGAGCAAGATCAAGACGGGCTACACCGAAGCCGAGACCGGTGTGCGATTTACCAACACCGAGATGGCCCACCAAGCAAGCGGCCATGTCCAGCAGCTGCCAACCGGCATCGACCGCCAGCGCGCTGATGAGCTCACCAAAAGCGATCGTTTCGCCATCCAGGAGAAGGCCAACGGGGAGCGCTGCAGTATCGAGGTGCGTGGCGGCAAGGTGCGCGGCATCAACAAGCTCGGCCTCTACCGGGACCTCCCAGAGAACGTTGCCCACGAGATGGCCGCCTTTGGCGAGGCATTCATGGACGGTGAACTGGTGGGGAACACGTACTACGTCTTCGACTTGCTCGACTACCGCGGTGACGACCTGCGAGGGCGCGGCTTTGGCGAGCGCTACGCCATCCTCGAGGAGGAAGTGCTCACAGGCATGTTCCGCACCCCCCAAAGCTGCCTGCAGTTGCTGCACGCATCCTTCACCACCGATGGGAAGCGGGAGAAGATTGCCCGCATCGAGGAAGAAAACCGCGAAGGCTGGGTCTACAAGGAAGTCGCCACCCCGTACCTGGGCGGCCGCAGCGATGCCGTATTCAAGTTCAAGTTGGTCGAGTCTGCGACGTGCATCGTCGCTGGAGCCAACGCCGGGCGCTCCGTGGGCATCGCACTGCTGAACGCCGCCAATGATCTGGTGCCCGTTGGCAACGTGACGATTCCGTCCAATCACGCAATGCCGAAGGCCGGGGAACTGGTTGAGGTGGCATTTTTGTACTTCAACCCCGGGGGCGCGTTCGAGCAGCCGGTCTACCAGGGCCCGCGCAACGACATCCTGCGCGAGGAGTGCCTGATCACGCAAGTCAAGCGGCTGAAGCCGGGCGTGTACATGGACGACATGGGCCGCCGGAGTGAGGCTCCGATCCAGGCTGCCGGGGCGCCGCCCCGCCACCGCATGCGGGCATGATCACTCGGATGCGGCCCTTCGAGTCCACAGCCATCGCGCCCAACGGTCGCACGGTTGCAGAAAACTTTGCGACCTGGTTCCTTGGATCCGCTGTGGTGACGCCGCGTGGCCAGCCATTGATGGTTTTCCACCGCACGGCGGCCGATTTCACAGCCTTCGATACCGACCGCGGGGATCTGGGCTCGCACTTCGGCTCGGTCGAGCAGGCGCTCGCACTCAACATGGGGATGATGAGACCTGGTGAGGCCACGGTGCCGGTTTACCTGGCCTTGCGCAACCCCATCAAGCTCCGGGATCTCGGGAGTTTCCACGCCGATGCCGTGGCCCCTCAGCTGCGCAAACTCGGGCTGCTGGACGCCGCCTCGGCTCAGCGTTTGCATCGCCTGGGGGATGTTGGCACTGTGGAGGAGCGCCGCGGCGCCAATCGCGAGATCAAGGCTCTGCTCATGGCCGCCGGGTTCGATGGCGTCGTCTACGAGAACAAGCAGGAAGGCGCGGGAAAGTCCTGGATCGCGTTTCGCCCCGAGCAGGTGAAGTCAGCGATCGGGAACAGCGGCCACTTCAACTCCACATCCTCTGATTTTTCGGATCGTGTCGCAACCACGCCTGGGATACGTCGACGCCCTTGAGCGTCATATGGATCGCATATCCTCGCCCGCATGACCAAGCTTCAGAAACTCCAACGCTACACAGGCCTCATCGGCGCCGTCGTCATTGTGGGCGCCCTTTTCGCACCCGGGAAATCGTTCATGTCCTTCTGGGACTCCCGCCGCGATCTCCTTGGCGTGCCCAAGATCACGCCGCTGGACAACACGGTCCTGTCGCAGATGCTGTTCTTTGACAGCAGCACCTCACCTCCGCGGCGCCTGAAGGAGCTGCACAAAGACATCCACCGGTGCGTCACCATCACCTTTCAGCCCGAAACCGTTTGCATTCCAGCACGCGTTTTCAAGGAAGCTGAATCACGCAAGACCGATATCGCGAATCAAGATGCTGCGGTTCTTGAGGGCTTTGATCGGTGGAATGTGCTCTATGCCGAATACAGCGACGGATTCAATGCGCAGTCGAAATCCGTCTTCGGCTTCAAGGACAAATCCGCTGAGCTTCGCTCCGTGGAAATGCTCCTGGCCGGTGCCATCTACAGGGACGCCAGCAAAGACTTGCCGGTCTTCAAAGGATGGATCTGGTTCGCCCATGCACTGGCGCTATTGATCGGCCTGGTGCTTGTCTACGCTCGTGAGCATCTTGGCGCCATGATCCTCTGGCCATTCAGCCTGGTCTTCTCGGGCTTGCGCAAGGGTGCCAAGGTGGCCAAGGACTTGCACGAGAAGGTCTGAATGCCACCAGACTGGCCGCCGGGCCATTGAACAAACCAGATGAAAAAAAGGGCGAGATGATCTCGCCCTTTTTCATTGAACCCGGGAACTCACCGCATCGACGGCCGCCGCAGGGGCGTGGAGCCCGGTGCGTCGATCGCCGGCGCGGCGTTGGCGGCCTCCAGAGTCTCGTTGGCGTCAAGGAACGATGCACCAGGCGGAAGCTGGCTGATGCGCAGGCTCACCTCTTCGGCGTCGACCATGATGGCCTCCCAGAGCTTTTCCTTCACATGCCGCGCCTCGATGATGGCGGGCATCTTTCCCGCGGACTCGGCGCTCTTCTCAAGCGCCTCCACACGCTCAAGCGCCACCTTGAAGCGGCTCACGTTGTCGCACAGGGACTGCGCATGCGTGATCACGTTGAGGAAGCCCTCCTTGAGGATCTTGACTTCATTTCGAAGATGCTTGAACTCAGCTTCGTAGTCGATCGGGGTTGCAATGGATGCGGTCATGAGGGGCTCCTGGAGACGGTTGGAAACGGGGAGTGGTGAGGTGTTCAGCGGCCCTGGGCCTGGATCGTGGCGCCGCCCAGTTCAGGTGCTTGATGGCCATTGGCCACCAGCACACCAATGGTCGCCATCAGAGCGGCCACCACGACGAACCGGGCAATCCATGCACGCCGCCTGGCACGCGCCTCGATCAGTTCCTCGGCCATGCGGATGCGCAAGGACTGGACTTCAAGGCTCGGTGCCGAAACGGGCTTGCCGTGCTGCCACGGCTCCCAAGGACGCACCCAACCCTCGGCGCCCAAGGATGTCTCTGCGTCCTCACGGTCCTGGCTCAGTCGATTGGGGGCACCCAAGGCCTTCCCGATGAGTCCTCGACGCTCAACATGGACATGCGGCGCGCGAACGGCGCGGAATGCTGTGTTGGATGCGTATTTCATGGAGGCTCCATTCAGAGAGGTTTGTGATTACACTATATCTCATACGCACGGATTTATCCGATCCACATCACGTCGTCAACCACCGGTCTTTCTGTCTGCGAAAGACCTTGAGCCTTCAGCCGATCATGAAAATTAACGTCTTCAACATTCCGTTCTCCGTCGTCCGGGCCGATGCCATGGGGCGTATTGAATGCGCCAACCTCATCAGCGAGTCCGGTCACAAGTGGCCGCGACTCTTTGGCTTCGATCCCCGAAGTGAAGTCGTCCTCTCAGGCCATCGGGTGGATGAGTTCCTGAAGGACACGCAGCGCGAAGCCCAGCCCGTGACGTCTTTCATGGCAGGCGCATGGCGCTTGTTCGAAAAAGGCGTCAGCACCGTGAAGGTCCTGGCCGCCAAACGAGGGGTCGGGTTTTCAGCACTCGACCGTGAGGCATCTGCCTCACTGCTGGTGGTCGCCCTGGTGGTCCTGCTTGCGTTCGTGAGCTTCTTCCCGGTCGCGCTGGCCCTTTTGTGCACATGGCTTGCCGACAGCAAATCCTCCCGGGATCGCAAGCGTGCTTCCTCGCACCTGATCGAAGACATGGCCGAGCTGTTCCCGATGCTGAAGGTGCGTGAGGCCATGCCGGCGGCTTGGCGTGAAATGGACGACGCCGATTCCATCCTGAACGACTCCATCCTCATGGGCGGCTCGCCCAACCTGGCGTGAACATGCTGCCGCGGTCAATGAAGCGTTGCGCTGAGCAGATCGCAGGGTACGTAGGCCCAGTCGCAGTGATGGCCATCTCTGCCGCGGCCTTCATCGTCCTCTCCGGTCTGCCAACGCCCTCCATCTCCTTCTGAGCTCGCAAAAAAAAGCCCGGCTGCTTGCGCGGCCAGGCTTTGAAGCCGGGATCCTTGGATCCCGCAGGGAGGGCCGTCGAGGGAGGTCGACGGCATCGACATCCTATCGCAGTTGCCAAACCTCACAGGACGCCGATGGCCAGAAGTGTATGGCTGCGATGATGATTCCGTGAAGAATTTCTCACGGGTTTTCAACGACGGCAGTGGCCACGCCGGCGGCCACGAGTTCATCCGGCGTCACCACGAAAATCTCGCGTCCTGAGGTCGCCAATGCCTGCTCGATGAAGTCGACGCGAACGCCCTTCTCTCTCATCGCATCTGCCATGCGCAGGTCGGACTCGCTCAACCCGTCATCGATACCGCCGAGGATGCTGGAAGACCGATGGAACCCCACCTCCGCAGACGGCCCCACCAGGCGTTCGCGGCCGGCCAGGAACATGTAAGAGCAGGCGCTGTGACAGCCCTGGGTCACGATCGTGCGCAATCCTGCGCTGGCCACGAGATCCGTCATCCCAAACCCTTCGAGTGCCAATCCACCCGGGCTGCTGAGCTCGATCTCCTGCACGCCTGGGTTCTCCTGGAGCGCAGACTTCAGCACGAGGTAGCTTCCGACCCCCACGCGGCCGCTCAGACGAAGTCGAACTGGCGCGCCGGCGGCGTCGGCCCGGGTGACCATGACGCTCACCGGTGTGTCCCGCTTCCCGTAGATCGCCCACCAGGTGTCGAGCAGCAGGCTGCTGTTCTGCAGCGTAAGGAAGGCCATCCACATGGCACAGAAAAGACTGACCACCATGGCGCCAGAGGCCAGCCA
Organism: Burkholderiales bacterium Ga0074133; assembly: GCA_001464865.1. Classification (GTDB taxonomy): domain Bacteria; phylum Pseudomonadota; class Gammaproteobacteria; order Burkholderiales; family Burkholderiaceae_C; genus Acidovorax. The sequence continues at coordinate 3,027 of LNEG01000009.1, read as the reverse complement.
CGGGTTCAATCCTTCCTCGATTCGGCGGATGGCGCCACGGATGGCGCCGATTGCCCAGGCCGCGTTCCACACGATGGCCCACGTGCCCACTGCGATGGCCAGCCAAGTCCAGAAGACGTAGTCGCTGCTCACGTCCCAGGCCACCTGCTCGAGCACGATCGAGGCAATGACACCCAGGAGCGACAGCACCCCGCCGGCAACGAGCGTGGACCTGATGCCCCATTCGCCGCGGGTGATCAGCCACACCCGAGGATCCAGGGCCGCCTTGCCGGCCGCGGTTGCTGCTTTCGCGACTCCATTGCCAGGGTGCCGCGGTATTTCATCTGCCAGCAGCAGTCTTCCCGGAATGCCGAGGCCCTGCTCGCCTCGGTACTCCTCCCACATGTGCCGCCGGCGCGCCTGGCCGACCACATTCGCTTCGAGCCAGGCGACCAGCTTCAGCGTGGCGGTGTCGGAGCTCTTCTGGGTGAGCCATGCAAAGGTGCTGGCCTCGATGTAGGGGCTGCTGGATGAGTCCGCGAGCCTGACCATGCCGGGGTGGCGCTTGATCAGTACCTCCACCCTGCTCAGACCGGGCATCCACTGCCGAAGATCTTCGAGCCTCAGCCAGATCCTCCCCTGCACATCTTCCGCCAGCTTGATGGACTTGTGTGCGTGTCGCTCGGTCCAGTTGCGCTCGACTTCAATGCGGGGTGGTTTGGGCATGAAGATGGATCGTAGCGAATCCGCTCTCAGGTGTTCGGGTCTGCCACGTCGATGACATGCGAATCAGCTTGTGGCTTTGGCGGTGGTGGACTTCGATCAATGATCCGCGACCATTCCTTGATTTGTTCTTTGCGCAGTCGATCATGATGGGACGACTTGCCCAGCACCGGGTTCTGAGAAGCCGGCAGACCGCAGATGACGGGGATCCGGCTCCCAGAGCCGCCAGAAGCCGAGGGAAGGAAGCCGTAGGTGAACTGCGCAGGAGGGCATGGAACTGCACCTTGTACTGACGTCGCAGCCGAAATCAGGAAGCACCCGGCAAGAATTCCCGCCGTCTTCATCTGCCATGCGGAAAACGTGTACATCATGGGTGGCTCACATTGCTTTGAACAGGTGTCGGTTGGCTTCGCTGACCTTGAGGCGTGTGTCGCAGCCCCTGATCTCGAGCTCAACACTGTCGTCAACCCGGTGCACCGCGCGCACAAAGTGGCGGTTCACCACAGCCGACCGGTGCACCTGCACGAAGGATGAAGGCAGCTGATCGAGCAGCTCCTTGAGCGATGTGCGAATGAGTCCATCCACCTCGCCGGCCAACACCCGGGTGTACTTGGTGTCGGACTCAAAGAACATGACGTCATCCACATGGGTCAGGCGGACCTGTTGACCGGTGGAGACGTGCAGCCATTCCAGCGTTGCGCCTTTGGGGGCTTGTACGGCACTGGAGAGGGAGCGAAGCACCTCGAGCTGGGAGGAAGGGGCGGTTGGGGCCAGGCTTTGGAGCTTGGTGACCACCTTGGCCAGGCGGGCCGGGTCCAAGGGCTTCAGGACGTAGTCCACCGCACTGGCCTCAAAGGCCTCCAGGGCGTGGTTGTCGTAGGCGGTGACGAAGACCACCCGCGTGCGGCCTTCGACAAGCTGGGCCACCTGCAGGCCAGTGAGGCCAGGCATGCGGATGTCCAGGAAAGCGAATGAAGGCTTGTGGGTGGTGAGCGCGCGCAGCGCTTCAGGGCCGTCGGCCGCCTCTGCCACGATCTCCAGCTCAGGCCAGAGCATCTGCAGCTGCTCGCGCAGCGCTTCCCTCATGAAGGGTTCGTCGTCCGCGATGACAGCCGTGTGGTGATGGTCGTGAGTGGTCATGGTTTCAAGCGATGCGCGTGTTTCTGGCCCAGAAGCCAATCTCAGATCGATTTGACGATGGCACCCATGATGCCGTTCATGTGGACGTGACCCTGCTCGACGGATTGGACCAAGGAATCCATTTTCCCCGTGCTCGTTTGACCGTGCGCGCGCAAATCCTCACCCACTTCCTTGCCCAGAACTGAGCTGCGGCCCCGGGCCTTGTTCAGTCCAGCCAGATGGGGTTCGGCCGTTGCGCACAACGACTTGATCTTGCCCTTCTTGATGGCCGGCATGAGCTCTTTATGAGCGGCATCCGCAATGGAAAGCCCACGGTCAGCAGGCATTTCATTGGAGAGGCGAACGGTCAGCACGTCTGATGCCACCTTCGATGCCTTCAGCCCCTTGTCGCCAGAGCACAACTGCGCCACTGCCCACACCCGGCCTTCCATGACCCATTCCTGCTCAGCGGTGGGTGCGGGCTGTTGAGCATGCGCATGCGATGCGCCGAGGATGGTGGCTGCTGCGATGGCCAGGGTGGATGCGGCGCGGGCGATGGAGATTTTCTTCATGATGGTGCTTTCGTTGAGGGTTGAAAAAACAGGATGTCGAATCCATGGCGTGATGGTCATCGAATGCACTCCCGGCGTCGCCCCTCATGCGACGAACACGGCTGGGTTCTGACGAATGCGGCCTGGGTGCGCTGGGCCCTCGGGAATCGGCGCGCGTCAAGGTAGTTGTCGCCTGAGTCACGCAGCTTTGAGCTGAGTATGTTGAACGCAGGTGGCCAGCTTGACCACCTCGTCTCGTTCTGGATTGAGGGTCACCACGTCGATGAGCGACCAGTCAGCTGGATGGCGCTGTCGGGCCTGGCGGTACAGCGTGTGTCGTGCCGCCAAGATGGCCTGGTCTTGGCCGGTGTGACGCTGCTGTGGGCTCACATAGCGGATGCCGCTGTGGCGGTGCTCCAGGTTGTACCAACGCACGAATTCAGCAGCCCAGGCACGGGCACCGTCCAGCGTCTCAAAGCCCTGCGCCGGGAACTCCGGGCGGTACTTGGCTGTGCGGAACAACGACTCTGCAAACGCGTTGTCATCGCTGACACGAGGCCGCGAGTACGAAGGCTTGATGCCCAGCCAGTTGAGCATGGCCAGCACCGTGGTGGCCTTCAGGGTAGAACCGTTGTCGCCATGCAGTACGGGTTTG
>LNEG01000008.1 GCA_001464865.1 Burkholderiales bacterium Ga0074133 | reverse complement strand
GTGCAGGCCCCGCAGCTGAGGGTGATGCCGACGGCGAGCTGGCTGGCCAGGGCGATGCGCCCAAGAAGCGCCGCCGTCGCCGCCGCAAGCCCGGCGGTGGTGAGTCTGCGGGCGGCGACAACGCCCCGGCCTCTGCAGCGGCCGGTGACTGACACGCGCAAGCCCGGCGCAGTGCTGGCATCCGGCGCCGTGCCTGCATCGCCACCGGTGCAGGTTTATGTGGGAATGGGGGCCAACCTGGGCGACCGCCACGGTGCCCTGCGCGCCGCGGTGGCCGCCATGGACCGTCTGCCCGGAACGCGCGTACAGCGCGTTTCAGCCCTGTACGCCAGCGCCCCCGTGGATGCGGGTGGACCAGACTACCTGAACGCCGTGGCCAAACTCGCCACCACCTTGCCCCCGCTGCCCCTGCTGCAGGCCCTGCAGGCGCTGGAGCTGGATGCAGGCCGCGAGCGCCCCTATCGCAACGCACCCCGCACGCTTGACCTGGACATCCTCTGGTTTGGCGACGCGGTGATCTGCACCCCTGAACTGACGGTGCCTCACCCCCGAATGCTGGAGCGCGCTTTTGTGCTGCGCCCGCTGGCAGACCTTGCGCCCGGGCGTGTGGGCGATGCTGCACTGGATGCCGTGTCTGCCCAGGCCATCCACCGGCTGGAGGGGGCCGGGTGGGCCCGCCTTGATCTGCTGAGGTTTGCTCCTGAAAAGTGAGCAGACAAGGAAGATAAATAAAGGGCTTGCGGCCGAAAAGACTTAAAAACGGCCGTGCGGCAGCCTGGGACTCGCTGCGCAGGCAGCATGCCGTGAAGCGGCTGTGCGGCCCCCAACGACGCGGCCGGAGCCCGTATCGCCGGGCTGCCGCCTGCAGCAGCGGTTGTGCCCTGGGTGCTCTGGAAGGGCGCAACGGCGCTGCGGTCTGGGCGGCCTGCAGGCGATCCCGCAAGCCGGCGTCAGTCCACCTTGGCGCCCGACGCCTTCACCACCTGCTGGTACTTGGCGCGTTCGCTGGCCATGAAGGCATCGAACTGCTGGGGCGTGGTGGGCACGGGCTCGGCCAGCAGGGCTCCAAAGCGTGTCTTCGTTTCGGGCGCATTGAGTGCGGCCACAAACGCCTTGTTCAGCCTGTCAATGACCGGCCGGGGCGTGCCAGCGGGGGCCACCAGACCCCACCAGGTGTCGATGGAAAAGCCGCTGAAGGTTGCCGAAGTTGCTGCCAGCGGCGGCACGCCGGGCAGCGAGGGCGAGGCCTCCAGCGAGGTCACGGCCAGCGCCTTGAGCTTGCCCGAGCGGATGTTGGGTGCGGCAGCCGCCAGGTTGTCGATGTTGAAATCCACCTCGCCCGCCAGCAGCGCCAGCTGCGCCGGGTTGGCGCCGCGGTAGGGGATGTGCAGCGCAAAGATGCCGGCCTTCTGCTTGAACATCTCGCCCGCAAGGTGGCCTGCGCTGCCGTTGCCGCCGCTGCCGTAGTTCAGCTTGGCGGGGTTTGCCTTGGCGTAGGCGATCAGATCGTTCACGGTGTTGATCCTGAGCTGGGCGGCCTTGTCCGCATTGATCACCAGCACGTTGGGCACCCGCACCATCTGCGTGATGCCGGCAAAGTCCTTGCCTGCGTCGTATGGCATGCGGGCGTAGAGCCACGGATTGACTGCATGCGTGGCGGTGGCCGCGATGCCGATGGTCAGCCCGTCGGGCGCGGCCTTGGCGATGGCATCGGCGCCGATGTTGCCGCCTGCGCCGCCCTTGTTGTCGATGACCACGGTGCCCAGCGACTCGCGCACGCGCTCGGCCAGCGCCCGGGCGGTCACGTCAATCGGGCCCCCGGCGGCGTATGGCACCACCAGCTTGATCGTCTGGCCGGTGTTGTCTTGCGCAAGCGCCAGTGGCGCGGCAACGGGTGAGAGAAGGGCCGCGGCAACCGCGGTGCTGGAGAGGAGGAGTTGTCTGCGGATCATCCCGCCATTGTGCAAAGGTGCCGCCCTGCTGTCTTCCGGCATAACCCGTGGCGTGGCCGGGGCCATCCGGGCTGCACCGCCCCGACTCATTGCGCGGGTCAGCCGTCCCCGGCCCGCCCTAGGGGACCCTCTGCACGAATCACCGCGCCGTGTGCATCTGCGGCCTCGGGCGGTCTGCCGCGTTGCGAATACTCGCAATCGCCACGGCTATTGCTGCGTTTTGCGCCTGGCGGCCCATCCCGATCCGCAGCGCTCACTTACCGCGTGATTTGTGCAGACGCTCCCAGATCTTCCACCAGCATCCCCAGCTCGTGCGAGGAGCGGATGTCCAGCTTGAGGAAGATGGCCGAGCGATGGGTATCCACCGTGCGCGGGTCGATCGGGCGACCGGGGTCGCGCAGGCCCAGCGTGCGGGCCACTTCCTTGCTGCTCTGGCCGGTCGCCAGCAGCCGGGCCACTTCCTGCTGCCGCGGGCTGAGCGCGCTCCAGCGCTCGCGCAGCATCTGCTGCTGCCGGGCCCGCGCGGCCTCTGCCAGCGAGAGTTCGGTGGCGCGTGCCACGGCGGCCAGCAAGGTGTGCTCGTTGCAGGGCTTTTCCAGCCAGTCCACGGCCCCTTGCTTCACGGCGGCCACGGCAGACGACAGTTCTCCGTGCGCCGACAGGAAGACCACCTTGAGCGCAGAATGCCGCTGCCGCATTTCCTCGAACACCTGGAGCCCGCTCATCCCGTCCATGCGCAGGTCCAGCAGCACGCAGCCGGGGTGTTGCAGGTCGGCCTGGTGCAGAAAACCGGCCCCGCTGGCAAACAGCTGCGCGCTGTGGCCCCCGGCGAGCAGCAGCGCTGCCAGCGAGTGCCGCACGCCGTCATCGTCATCCACGATGCAGACCTGTGGGAGGGGCATGTCGTTGTGAGCGTCGCGTGTCATGGTTCGGGGGCTTCGGGCAGGCGGATCAAAAACACCGCACCGCCGCCATCGCGGTTGGATGCCAGCAGTTCCCCGCCCATGCTTTCGACGATGGACCGGCAGATGTTCAGGCCCAGGCCCAGGCCCTCGGCACGGGTGGTGAAAAAGGGCTCGAACAGCCTTGCAGCGATCTCTGGTGGCAGGCCGGGGCCGCGGTCCAGCACTTCGAGCAGCGCA
>LNEG01000007.1 GCA_001464865.1 Burkholderiales bacterium Ga0074133 | reverse complement strand
CGCAGGATCGTCGTCTCGTCGGGCACCGCGGTGTCCCAGTTCAGGCCTGCGAATTCGCGGAACAGCGGCACGTCGTGCAGCGCCTCTTCCATCGCCGGATCGCTCAGCGTGAACCATTGCTGCATGAAGTGGATGCGCAACATCGTCTCCACTGCAAACGGCGGGCGGCCACGCTTTCCTTCAGGGGCATAGGGCGCAATCAGGGCCACCAGCGCAACCCACGGCACCACACGTTCCATCTCCGCCAGGAACTCGCGCTTGCGCGTGCGCTTGGTCGTCAGGTTCAGGCCCAGGTCCGTTTGCTTCATGCCTTCGATTCTCTCAGCGTGTCAGCTCGACGAGCACATCGAGAGCCGATTTGTGCAGACCTTCCTTAGCAGCATATTTTTCCTTGCTTTTCAAGCGGTAGCTTACACAGCAGCATCAGTCCCATCAGTCGCCATTCCACCCAAAGTCGCAGATGGTGTTTTCAGACCGAGCCGCTCGGCAGCCAACGCCCCTTCAGATGCGATGTGCTCGAAACTGACAAAACTCGCCCTATGGGCAGTATCCAAGGGCAGGGACTCTAACTGAACGACTGCAAATGAACCCCGTGGGGCTTACTCAACCTGCACCACCTCAAACTGCTGTCGGATGGGCGCGGCCTGTAGCCACACCTCATCACCCTCGCATTTACCCAGCATGGCCCTGCCCAGAGGGGCGTCGCTGCTGACGACCTGGACGACGTGATCGGCGTTGACCAGCTTCATGCTGCCGCCAGCCGGGCCGAGAAACAGCTTTTGCTGCTTGCCCTCGGAATCGAGCAGACAGACCAGTGCGCCGAGCTGTATGCCTTGGCTGGGGTCATAGGGGCGCGGGTGGAATTGGCGCCAAGTGGCCATGGCTTCGCGGATGGCTTCGGCACGCCGGGCTTGGCCTGCGGCCAAATAGGCCGCTTCGAGTCCCAGTGTGTCGTATTTGTTTTCGGCGACGTTTTCTTCGTGGGTCGCGGTTTCATGGGCCGTCCGCGTTGCCTGCTCGGCTTGCAGCAGGTCCTCAGCGAGCCGTGCCAACACATGCTGTTGAAGCAGAAATTTATCCATGATGAAGCGTAGACCTCTCGAACGAGCGGGCGGGCGGTGGTTTTTGATTGCGCAGGGCTCCACAGTGTTCGGTGCCCCAGCCGGCTGGAGATTCGTTTCAGTGATTGGCACTGTCCTGCCCGCCTGTTTCGGAGCATTGAACAGCGGGAACGTGCCGATGTTACTTACTCGCAAAAGTGCAGCGTACGTATGCAACCAACATGCAGCCAGCCTGAAGCAGCGCCTGGCGCTGCGGTTCGTTGGCTTGCTTGAAAAGTGATAAAAAATGCTGCTAGTGCCCGTCAGATCATCGCTAGCAGCTATCAATTTTGAAGTGGGCGGCGTGGTTGACTTTCCGCCGCTGTAATCACTTGATCTCAAACCGCGCCGACAGCACCTTGCCCCCCACGGTCACCTGCGCTAGCGCCTTGGTGCCTGCCGCTACGCGAAAGCTTCCTTTGGCTTCCAGCCGGTCGCCCGCAGGAGCCAGGGCGGCTTCCTGTTTTTCGGTGCCGCTGAGCAGCGTGACCTTGGCGCTGGCCTTGCTCACGTCGGCAGGCTTGCCGTGGTCGCGCAAATACAGCTGAAGCACGCCGGGCTTGGCGACCAGTTCCAGGTCGATGTCTTTCACTTCCACCACCACGCCGCCGTGTTGCGGGGCGTGGCTGTGGGCTTCGCCGTGGGCGTGGACGGGTAGGGTGGTGGCCAGCAGGGCGGCAGTGCTGAGTGTGGCCAGGGTGATGAGGCGGCGCAGGGGATTTGTGGTGGTGTATGGGGTGTTGAAGGGCATGCTTTTCTCCTGATGGGGCGTGAATGGATGGACTTGTGTACGGTTGAAAAAATCGTTTGGGCTGAGCCTGTGGACGGCTTGTGCGGCGCTTCGGCAGGCTCAGCGTGAACGGTAGGAGGGGCGCTAGGTCATGGCGGCTACGCCCGGATCAATGCGTTGGCTGGTGTCAGGGGCGATACGGCCGGGTGGTGGGCCATGGTCAAAGCCACCCGCATCAAAACGCCTCAGCATCCCGGTCCTCCATCAGCCGCTCGGCGCTCTTGCGGCCAAACAGCCAGAACAGTGCGGGGGTCAGGTACGTGTCGAGCAGCGTGGAGCTGATGAGACCTGAGAAGATGACCACGGCCACGGGGTGCAGGATCTCGGTGCCGGGGCGTTCGGCCTCGAACATCAGCGGGGCCAGGGCGAAGGCGGTGACCAGGGCGGTCATCAGCACGGGGCTGAGCCGTTCAATGGAGCCGCGCACGATCAGGGCGTGCGAGAACTGTTCGCCCTCAAAGCGCATCAGGTTGATGTAGTGGCTGACCTTGAGGATGCCGTTGCGCACCGAGATGCCCGCCAGCGTGATGAACCCCACCATGGCCGCCACCGACAGCGGCTGGCCCGACAGCCACAGCCCCAGCACAGCACCCACCAGCGCGAGCGGGATGTTGGCCATGATGAGGGTGGCCAGCACGGCTGAGCGGTAGCGGCTGTACAGCACCACAAACATCAGCACCAGCGACACCAGCGATAGCAGGCCGACCAGGCGCGAGGCTTCTTCCTGCGCCTGGAACTGGCCGCCCAGGGTGATGAAGTAGCCCTCGGGCAGGCGCGTTTCGGCCACCACGCTGCGGATGTCGGCCACCACCTCGGACAGCGCCCGGCCCTGCGCGTTGGCCGAGAGCACGATGCGGCGGCGGCCGTCGTCGCGGCTGATCTGGTTGGGGCCATCGCTGTCTTCAATGGTGGCCAGGCGCGACAGGGGCACAGCACCGAGGGGCGTGTCGATGAGCACCTGGCCCAGGCCTTCGATGCTGCGGGCGGATTCGGGCAGCTTCACCACCAGGGCAAAGCGGCGGTTGCCTTCCACGATCTGCGTCACGCGCTCGCCTTCGACCAGGCTTTGCAGCGTGGCCAGCACCTGCGGCGCAGGCACGCCGTAGCGGGCGGCGGCGGCGTAGTCCACGCGGACCTTGATCTGCGGGGCCAGCACCTGCTTTTCCACCTCAAGGTCGGCCAGGCCGGGAATGCCCGCCAGCCGCGCGCGCAGCGATTCGGCCTGGCCGCGCAGGGTGTCCAGGTCTTCGCCAAACACCTTGATGGCGATTTGCGAGCGCACGCCCGAGAGCATGTGGTCAATGCGGTGCGAGATGGGCTGCCCGATGCCAATGGCGGCGGGCAGCGGCGCGAGGCGGGCGCGGATGTCAGCCACGATGGCGTCCATGGGCCGCGTCAGCTCGGCGGCGGGCAGCAGGCCCACGTCCAGCTCGCTCACGTGTACGCCTTCGGCGTGTTCGTCCAGCTCGGCGCGGCCGCTGCGGCGGCCCACATGCGTCACTTCAGGCACTTGCTTGACGAGCCGCTCGGCCTGCTGTGCCAGGGCAGACGATTCGGCCAGCGTCACGCCAGGGTTGAGCCGCAGGCCCACCATCAGCGTGCCCTCGTTGAAGGGCGGCAAGAACGTGGTGGGGAAGAACGGCACCGCTGCCGCAGCCACCACCACCGCCACGCCCGCAGCGGCCAGCGCGGCGCGCGGGCGGTTCAGCACAGCCTGCAGGCTGCCCCGGTAGCCGCTTTTGAGCCAGCGCAGCACGCGGGTGTCTTCATGCCCCAGCTGCTTCATGCCCGGCAACAGGTAGTACGACAGCACCGGCGTGACGGTGACCGAAACCAGCAGCGACGCCAGTGTGGACACGATGAACGCCACGCCCAGCGGCACAAACAGGCGCCCCTCCATGCCCGGCAGTGCAAACAGGGGCAGGAACACCAGCACGATGATGACGGTGGCGTAGAGGATGGCCGAGCGCACCTCCATGGATGCGCGGGCCACGATTTCCAGAGGGTGCAGGCGGTGCTCGGGGTGCCGCATGCGGTCTTCCTTCAGGCGCCGCATGATGTTCTCCACATCCACCACCGCATCGTCCACCAGCCCGCCAATGGCGATGGCCAGCCCGCCCAAGGTCATGGTGTTGATCGACAGCCCAAAGTACTGAAACACCAGCCCGGTGACGAAGATCGACGCGGGAATGGCTGTGAGCGCAATCACCAGCGGCCGCAGTGTGCCCAGAAAGAAGTACAGGATCACCGCCACAAAAACCGATGCCCCAATGAGCTTGCCCTGCAGCGTGGTGATGGACGCCTCGATGAAGTTGGCCTGACGGAAGGTGACGCGCGGCGTGTTCAGGCCTGCGGGCAACGAGGGTTGCATCTCATGCAGGGCGGCCTCAATGCTGCGGGTCAGGGCAATGGTGTCGGCCGTGGGCTGCTTTTGAATGCCCAGGATGACAGCGGGCTGGCCTTCAAACCCCGCATCGCCGCGCCGGATGGCGGGTGCGAACTGCACGGTGGCAATCTGCCGCAGCACGATGGGCTGGCCATTGCGGGTGCTCAGGGCCAGGTTCTGCAAGTCCTCCAGCCGCGAGGTGCGGCCCAGGTGGCGGATGAGGTATTCGCGCCCGTTCAGCTCCAGAAACCCGCCCGAGGTGTTGGCCGAAAAGCCCTTGAGCGCGGCCTCCAGGTGCGACTCAGTAATGCCCAGCGCGGCCATGCGGGCCGTGTCGGGTTGCACCTGAAACTGCCGCACCTCGCCCCCGATGGGGATGACCTGCGCCACGCCCGCAATGGCCATGAGGCGGGGGCGCAGCACCCAGTCGGCGTACTCGCGCACCTGCATGGCGTTGAGGGCGGGGGGCTGGGCAGTTTTGGCATGGGCTGCAGCAGGCTCTGAGGCAGGCGTCGCGCCGATGGGGATGGCGATCTGCATGATCTCGCCCATCACCGAGCTGATGGGCCCCATGCGGGGCACCACGCCGGGCGGCAGGCCTTCTTCCATCGCCGTCAGGCGCTCTGACACCATCTGCCGGGCGCGGTAGATGTCGGTGCGCCAGTCAAACGTCACGTATACAAACGACAGCCCGGCGCTGGAGACCGAGCGCACGCTCTCCACGCCCGGCAGGCCGTTCATGGTGGTCTCCAGCGGGAAGGTGATGAGCTGCTCCACCTCTTCGGCGGCCATGCCGCCCGCCTCGGTCATGAGGGTGACGGTGGGCTTGTTGAGGTCGGGAAACACGTCGACCGGCGTGCGGCTGAGCGTGAACGCGCCATAGGCCATCAGGACCAGGGCGCTGATGATGACGAGCAGCCGGTTGCGCAGGCTGCTCTCTAGTAGCCACTTGAACATGGTGTGGGTGCCTTTCGTGCTCAGCGCACCTGGTTGATGAGGTTGGCGCCCTGCACGGCCACGCGGTCGCCCGCAGCCAGGCCGGCGGTGATGGCGACGGCGCTGCCATCGAGCGGCGCGGTGGTGACCACGCGCGGTGCAAACTGCTCGGCAGCCGTCTTGACCCACACAATGGTTTCGTTGGCGGGGTTTTTGGCCAGCGCGGTGCTGGGCACGCGCAGGCCTTGCAGCCGGGTGCGGTGCTGCACATGCACTTCCAGCGTCTGGCCCACGGCCACACCGGCCAGGCCCGCAGGGGCTGTGCCCGCTTTGGCCGTGGCAGGCTCAGGTGCAGCGGGTGCAAACAGCAGCGGCAGGGCCTGTTCGCGCAGGCTGCGGGCCGCGCCTACAAAGCGCAGCGGCACGCTGTGCCCGCCCACGGCAATGGCGGCACCAGCCACATCGTCGGCCAGTGCGGGGTCATAGGCCAGGGCTTCGATCTGCAGACGCTGGGGGTTGACCACTTCAAACACCAGCTCGCGCGCGTCCACCACCTGGCCCGCCACGGCGTTGGCCGAGGCAATGACGCCCGAGACTGGGGCCACCAGCGCGTCGCGCGCCTGCAGGCCACCGCCCACCGCGCTGATGCGGGCCTGCAGGCTGGCCACTTCGCTTTCGGCCGCTTCAATGTCTTTGCGGGGCACGGTGTCGGCCAGCTCGTGCAGGCGGGCCAGGCGCTTGGAGGCCAGTGCTTGGCTGGCGCGCAGCTCGGCCAGCTGGGCCTGCTGGCCTGCGCGCTCCAGCGTGCTGGTGGCTGGCTCCACATAGGCAAGCACCTCGCCACGCTGCACGGTTTGGCCCAGTTGCGGCAGGCCCTTGGGGCCAGGCTGCAGGCGGCCTGCCAGCAGGGCCTGCACCTTGCCACCGGCGGCAGGGTCCATCACCACACGGCCGGGCAGGGTGGTGGTGCGGGCCAGCGGGGCCAGCTCTACGGGCAGAGTGCGCACGCCCATTTGCCGCTGCGAGGGTTTGGGCAAAAACACGCTGCCATCGGCCAGGCGGCGCGGGCCATCACCCGTGGCAGCCGGCGGTGCATCGCCATGGTCGTGGCCGGGGCCCGCCCAGCTGGTGGGCACTAAGGCCGCGCACAGGGCCAGGGTGAGTGCAAGCAGCGGGAGGCGGTGGTGGGGCATGGCCTTGGATGACTGGGTGGTGGGGACGGCTTGGGTGGTGCGGTGGGTGCGGGCGGTCATGCGGCACCTCCGGCAGCGGTGGTGCGACGCGTGCGCTGCATCGAGACCCAAGCCATTGCGGCAGCGGCTACGAGTGCGGCCAGTCCTGCCAGCCAGGGAAGGGCCTTGCGCCACACAGGGGCAGGTTCTGCGTGCGCCGCTTCGTTGCCATGCAGGTCCAGCGTGGCGGCCAGCAGGTCGCTTTGGGTGCCCGCCACGATCGTGGCGGCAATGGCGTGCTCGCCTTCGGACAGCGGCTGGGTCAGGGTGGCTTCGTATTCGCCGGTGGCGTGGACTTGCACGGGCACTGCGGTGCCATTGATCTCCAGCGTGATCTGAGCGCCGTCCACCGGGCTGTTGTCGGGGGCGCGATCGAGATACAGGCTCAGGTGCTGGCCTTGCAGCACGCCGACCAGTTCAAAGCCGTCCGATGTGGCGGCAAAGCGGGGCAGGGCGGTGGCAGCGGCCGAGGCCGGTGCATCGCCATGGTCGTGGCCAGCGCCTGCGTGGGCGGTGGTGCCCCAGGCCAGTGCCAGTGTGGCCAGCAGCGGCAGGGTGGCGCTGCGCAGGCGGTGCATGAGGGAAAGCATCAGGGGAAACATGGTCAATTGAGGCGAAAAAGGGTTGTGAAAAGAAGGCATGGGCGACTCCTCATTGCGAAGCGGCGCTGCGTGGGGCAGCCAGGGGTGTGTGCGCTGGCGCGGGCAACAGGCCGGCGGCCTGCTGCAGCGTGGACTGGGTGGCCGCCTGCTCGACCCGGGCGCGTTGCAACTGGCGGGCGGCATCGGCCGCCTCCGCTTCGGTGCGCAAACGGGTGGGCAGGTCGGTTTCGCCCAGACTGAACGACTTGGCGAAAAAGCCGCGTGTCTCCACGGCCAGGCGGTGGCGCTCTTGTGCGGCCTGCAGCTGGGCTTGCACCGCTTCGGCTTTGGCCTGGGCGCTGGCCCAGTCGGCGGCCACGCGCTGCTGCTCGGCCAGCCATTGCGTTTCAGCCTCCAGCGCATCGGCCTGGGCCTGGGCCAGCCTGGCGCGGTGGCGGTCGCCTCCGCCAAAGGGCAGGCGCAGCGCCAGCGTCAGGCTCTGCGCGCCGGGGTCCCCCCGGGCATCGCGGCTGCGGGTGGTGGAGACCGTCAGCTCCGGGTTGGCGCGCTGTTGCCGCTCCAGCAGCGAAACCTGTGCGCGTGCCAGTTGCCAGCGCTGCCAGGCATCGGCCACCGCAGGGTGCTGTGCCCAGTCGGTGCCTTCGGGTGGTGCGGGTGGGGTGGGCTCGACATGGGCGTCGGCGGCCTGCGCTGTGGGTGCCATGCCCGCCAGTGCACGCAGGCGCTGGGTTGCTTCGGCGCCCTGGGCCTGGGCGTTGGCCTGCTCTGCCTGCGCGGTGGCCACTGCGCCCTCGGCCTGGTGCTGGTCGGCCCGCGCCAGGTCGCCGCGCTGCACCCGGCGTGCCACATCGGCAGCCAGCTGACGTGCGGTGGCCAGCCGGTCGGCGGCGGCCTGCACATCCACCTGCGCGCGCTGCCACGCCCAGTAGGCGTCGCGCACCTGCCCGGCGGTGCGCCACTGCGCCGCGCGCCAGCGGGTGTCAAAAGCCGCGGCATCTTCGCGGGCCACGTTTGCGCTGCGGGCACGTTCGCCGGGCAGCCACAGGGGCACGGCCACGCCCACCTCATGCTCGCGGCTGCCCGCGTTGCGGTGGAGGCGGTCGGTCTGGGTGCTCAGTTCCAGCGCGGGAGGCTCGGGGGTCCAGGCCTGTGCAGCCTGGGCCTGCGCCTGCAGGGCCTGCTGGCGCAGCGCGCCAGACGCGGCCTCGGGCTGGCGGCGCCATGCGGCGTCCGCCCATTCGGTCAAGGATTGGGCATGGGCTGAGGGGCTGGCACCCGCCGCCCACAACAGCACGGCGGCGCACGCAGCGCCCCGGCTGCGGGTAAAACAATTCATCCGGTTCTCCTGAAAGTCGTGAAACAAAGACGCAGGGAGACCGGCAGAAGGGCACGCACACGTGTCACCCGGCCGCATGCATGCGCCGGGCGGGTGCTAACGGACTAACAGGGGGGTAAAGAAGCCGTTGCCGCCTGCCGATCAGGCAGCGGCAGCCCAGTTGGGCTTGTCAGGCGGCGCCAGGGCGCGTGTGGGCAGTGCAGAGGGGTGGCGCGCTGGCAAAGCCCCCGCCCAGTGCGCGGCGTTTGCGTTTTGCCATGCCGGGAACGGAACAGCCCCGCCTGCGTGACAGACGTTGCAGTCCACATCCACGCCGGCCCATGCGCTGGATGCATCGTCACCGGAGGCCAGCGGCGCATCGCCGTGGTCGTGCTCATGGTGGCCCCAGTGGCTGGTGGAGGCCCCGGCCAGCTGGCCTTCGTGCTGGCAATACGCCGCTGCTTCAGCCCAGACGGATTGAAGCGGTAACAAAACCAGCAAGAGGACGAGAAACCAGCGGCGCATGCGCGGCAGATTGTAGGGAAGGTGGCTGGCCCGCGGCGGCATAACCGCTTTGCCGAGTGGGTATCGGGATTACCGCGGCGCGGGCCGTGCCGGTTGGCCCCTGTGCTGGCCGTTGAGTCCAGCTTCAGTCTCTGGGTCTTCAGTGGCCTGCGAGCCATGGGGGCCTCTGGGTTGAGTGCGTGAAGGGAGTCGCACAACAGGTGGAGGGCGCACGGTGGCGATCATGGGTTGGGTCTCCGGGTCGGTCAGGGTTCGGCTCCGGACTCAGTGCGAGGGACGGGCGGCTGGCGGACACAGTGCCCATGGCCCTCGCCGGTCCATGAGGTGCTCTGGCCCGAGGTCGGCGCAGCGGGTGGCACCCAGCATCGCCAGGTTGCGGTCCACCTCGGCGCGCAGCAGGTCGATGGCGGCTGCAACGCCTGCCTCCCCATCCACCGCAGCGGCGTAGTTGAACGGGCGCCCCACCCACACCGCACGTGCGCCGAGCGCCAGGGCCTTGATGACGTCGGTGCCACGGCGGATGCCGCCGTCCAGCATCACCACCATGCGGTCGCCCGCCTGGTCTGCAATGGCGGGCAGCACGCGCAGGGGCGCCACGGCGCCGTCGAGCTGGCGGCCGCCGTGGTTGCTGACGATGATGCCATCCACCCCGTGCTGGCGGGCCAGTGCCGCGTCGTGCACGCTCAAGATGCCCTTGACCACCAGTCGCCCCGGCCACTGGCGCCGGATGCGGGCAATGTGGCTCCAGTCAAAGTGGTCGCGCGCGGCAAAGTCGCGCTGCACGCGCGAGGACAGGATGGGAGCGCCACGCTCGGCAAACGAGTTTTCAAAATGCGGCATGCCGTGGCGCGCCAGGGTGCGCAGCAGCGTGCCCGCCAGCCAGCGGGGGCGCAACAGGCCGTCCCACGCCAGGCGCAGGCTTGGGCGCAAGGGGGTGGAGAAGCCCGCGCGGATGTTGTTCTCGCGGTTGCCCGCCACGGGGATGTCCACCGTCACCACCAGGGTCTGCACGCCGGCTGCGGCCACGCGCTGCAGCAGGGCGTCGATGCGCTCGGGCGTGCCGGGCAGGTAGGCCTGGAACCAGGTGCCCGGGGCGGCGGCCACCACTTCCTCCAGCCGGATGAGCGAGCTGCCGCTTTGCACGGCAGGGATGCCCGCCGCCGCTGCCGCACGGGCCAGCACGATGTCACCCCGGTAGGCCGACAGGGCGGCAATGCCCATGGGCGCAACGCCGAAGGGGCTGGCATAGCGCGTACCAAACAGGGTCACGCCCTGGTCACGCTCGGCCACGTTGCGCAACACGCGGGGGACGAGGGCCAGTTCGGCAAAGGCCTGGCGGTTGTCGTCCAGCGCCTGATTGTCTTCTGCGGCGCCAGCCACATAGCCAAAGAGGGGGCGCGGCAGCACGCAGCGGGCGGCGGCTTCAAAGTCGTCCAGCGACAACAGCTGGGCCGTCCGGCCACTGCGGCGCGTGCCGTTGAAGGCGCCCCAGGCGTTGGGGGTGGGGGGCTGGGACGGCAGGGAGGAGGAGGAGGTGGGGGACACGGGCGCTTCCAGTCAGGTGCAATAGGGCAGACAAAGGCTGGAGGGAGTGTCTGGATTTCGCGAGAATCAAGAAAGCGAATTTCTTGCGATGTGTTTATTCGCCAAAGTGAAACGATATTGAAAGCCCATTGGCGACATGACCCTCAAACAGCTCGAAGCCTTTTACTGGGCCGCTACCTGCAGCAGCTTTGCCACGGCGGCCGAGCGGGTGCATTTGTCAGTGTCGTCGCTGTCCAAACGCGTTACCGAGCTGGAGTCCTCGATGGGTCAGGTGCTGTTTGACCGTGGAGGGCACCGCGCAACACTGACCGAAGCCGGCACCCGCCTGGTGCCCCTGGCTGCTGCCCTGCTGCAGCAGGCCGACCGTTTGCAGCAGGAGATGGGCGCCAGCACGGGCCTGCGTGGCCCTTGCCGCCTGGGCGTGGGCGAGCTCACGGCGCTGACCTGGCTGCCCCGGCTGGTCACCGCATTGGCCCAGGCGCACCCAGCGCTGGACCTGAGCGTGCATGTGGATGTGGGCGAGGCACTGGCCGAGCGGCTGGACCGGGGCGAGCTGGATGCTGCCGTCATCGCAGGTGCGGCCAGCCGCAGCGCCTTGACGTCGGTCCCGTTGGCGCAGGCCGCCTTTGCCTGGTGCGCTGCGCCCCATGTGGCCAGCAGCCTGCCGTGCATGGATGCCAATGCCTTGCGCAAGCAACCGCTGGTCACGCTGCCGCAGGGGTCGGGCGTGACCCAGCTTGTGGACGACTGGCTGCGCTTGGCAGGCGTGCCATCCGTTCGTCGCCTGCCGTGCAATCACTGGGGCGCCATCGTCGGGCTGCTGGCGCATGGCCAGGGTGTGGGGCTGCTGCCCCTGGGTCTGGCGCAGACCCTGTGCAAGCGCCAGGTGTTGCAGGCGCTGCCCAGCGAAACGCCGCTGGGGCAGTTGGGCTACGCCCTGCACAGCAGGCGCGACGATGTGCGGCCATTGGTGGGCGAGCTGCGCGGCCAGGCGGTGCAGCATGCCGACTTTTCGGTCGCTGATGGGTTTTTCTGAGGGCGCTGCTACGCTGCGTGTTCTGCATCGTCGCGCAAAGATCGTCAGGCACCGGCCTTGCATCCACGCCGTGTAGTGCGGGTTTTGGCTTTACAGTGCCGTCGCCTGGTACCCATTCACTCGTCCAATGCTGCACCATCGCCCCACCGTCCTCATCCTCGCCTCGGGCCGCGGCGAACGCTTCAAGGCGTCCGGCGGCGCGGTGCACAAGCTGCAAGCCTTGCTGGCGGGCAAACCGGTGCTCCAGCACACGCTGGATGCCGTGCGCGCCAGCGGCTTGCCTTGGCATGTGGAGGATGCGGGGCACCCTGGCATGGGCGATGCAATTGCGGCCGCAGTGCGCCGCACGGCCAATGCTGCAGGCTGGCTGGTGTTGCCGGGCGATCTGCCGCTGGTGCAGCCCGCTACGCTGCAGACGATGGCGCAGGTGCTGGTGGACCAGCGAGCCGTGGTGGCATGGCCGGAGTTTGCGGGTGAGCGGGGGCACCCGGTGGCGTTTGGGCAGGATTGCCTGGATGACTTGCGGGCGCTGCAGGGTGAAAAAGGCGCGGCGCCCGTGGTGCGCAAGTGGGCAGGTCAACAGCGCGGGCTGGCCGTGCCGGTGCAGGACGAGGGCGTGGTGACGGACATTGACACCGTCGATGCGCTGGCACAGGCCGAGGCGCTTTGGCATCTGCGGCAGGCGGGGTGAGTTGAGCGCCGGTGCCTGCTTGCGCCGCAGCATCCGAAGCGTTGTTGCCATGAAAAAGCCGCTGTGATTACAGCGGCTTTTTGTTTTGCCGGGCGGCGGCGGCAACAGAGGCCGTCACCCGCCGATGGTCGCGCAGTGTTTGCCTGCGCTTTACGTGGCCGCAATCACCGCACACGCCAGCCGGGGCCCGGCGTTTCCGGTGGGCTGGGTTTTGTAGTCGTCGGGGTCTCGGTGCACGATGAGGCCCTTGCCCACGATGTCGTTGGCGGTACTGCCTACGCGGATGGTGCGCGAATCGAAGCTGAACTTGGCTGCGCCGGTGGCGTCC
>LNEG01000006.1 GCA_001464865.1 Burkholderiales bacterium Ga0074133 | reverse complement strand
GCTGCGCGGCGAGCTTCAAATGAACGGCACCAAGTTTGGCTGCGGCATGGCCCTGTGCGGCGCATGCACCGTGCACAAAAACGGCGAGCCCATCCGCGCCTGCATCACGCCCCTGTCTGCCGTCGGCGACGCCGACATCACCACCATCGAAGGACTGCAAGGGCCAGAGGCCAATGCCCTGCGCGCGGCCTGGACGGTGCTAGACGTAGCGCAGTGCGGCTACTGCCAGAGCGGCCAGCTGATGTCGGCCTGCGCACTGCTGAGGAAAACCGCCAACCCCAGCGACGCCGACATCGATGCAGCCATGGGTGGCAATGCGTGCCGGTGCGGGACATACCCACGGATACGGGCGGCGATCCATCAGGCGGCCGGTGCAGGCAAGGCCGCTTGACGCACAGGCGGTGCTGCAACGCCGGCGCGTTTGATCGCTTGCGTTGCGACGGCTCTCACTCACGGTTATTCCGCCACATCACTTCGCCGCGCGAAATGAGTGGCGTCCAAGCCCATAAACCTTACGCCTGTGGCGCCGGCGCAGCGCGCCGCCCCAAGCGCACGCTGGTCATTCGACCGTCACGCTCTTGGCAAATCGAAAGCGGTTACGCCGCCACATCACTTCGCTGCGCGAAATGAGTGGCGTCCAAGCCCATAAAAGATGCGCCTGCGGCGCCGGCGCTGCGCGTATTCTGAACAAATAAAGTCGTAAACCCCACCCTAGCATTCATGCGGGTTTCCAGGCTGAGGACGTTGGAGGGGTGCCAACTAAAGTCGTAAACACCCCAAATTGCTTGGCTTCGCCTGCCAAGCAGCGGTTGCTGTAGGTGGGTGCGGCCTGGCGTATTCACGCTGACTGCCACGAAGCGGCTGCGGAGCGCTGCGAATGGCACTGGTCCGAGTGGCGGCTGACTGTCGTCTCTTGGCAGTTGCCGACCGTTGGCGCGGACCCTGGGCTCCGGGAAATCCCTCGCCCAAAGGGCTAAAAGAAAGTCCTCTTGGCGGCCGCGATGGTGGCGGCCACCACGAGGGAGCGGCTGAAGCACAGCTTCTGACCATTGCGCGGAACTTCCTGAAAGACGTTCCCGCGGCTTGACTCATTTCGGCGCCTTCGCAGGGGCCCATGGCTTGAGCGATGCTCACATCAGAAGTTAAACAGACTCGGTTGCCTGATCTGTTGGTGCGGCCGAAACTCTGGTCATCCGAGTCACCTCACCAAGGATCTACATGAAGTCTCTCCAGACACGCACCAGCAGGAGGATTTTTTCTGTTCTGTGCGCTCTCGCGTTGGCGTCGCTTGCGGGGCCAGGCATGGCCGACAACTACCCCTCCAAGCCGATCCGCATCATTTCGCCCAGCCCCCCGGGCGGAGGCACCGATGCAATGTCGCGGCTGGTGGCTTCCAGGCTGACCGAGACGGCCAAGTGGCAGGTATTTGTCGAGAACGTACCCGGAGCCGGCAACAACATCGGGCTGCGCGCTGGCGCAAGAGCGGCTCCCGACGGTTACACCCTGGTCATGGGAGAAACCAGCAACCTTGCAGTCAACCCGTACCTCTACAAGAGCCTCGATTTCAGCGCGGTGGACGATCTGGTGCCGGTCGCGCTGATGGGCTCGGGCCCGCTCGTGCTGGTCGTTCGCACGGGAAGCCGCTTCGACAGCCTTGCGTCGATCATCCAGGCCGGCAAGAAGAGCGATCTGTTCTACGCTTCATCCGGAAGTGGAACAGTCGGTCACCTGGTCGCAGAAAGCCTGCGTGATGCTACCGGCATCAAGCTGCAGCACATACCGTACAAGGGCGCCGGCCCTGCGATGAATGACCTGCTGGGTGGCCAGGTCGACCTGTACTTCGCCTCGCTGACTGCTTCATTCCCGCAAATCGCCGCCGGGAAGATCAGGCCACTGGCCGTTTCGTCTGAAAAGCGGCACGCCGCGCTGCCGCAGGTGGCGACCCTGGCGGAGTTGGGTTTCCCGAGCTTGACCTACACGACGTTCTACGGCGTTGTCGCGCCGGCGCGCACACCCGAGGGCGTGCTGGACCTTCTGAACAAGCAGATCAACAATGCATTGGACACGGACGAAGTGCGGGCGGTGTTTGCCAAGCAGGGCATCACGCCCCAGCTGATTTCGCGAACCCAGTTCGCCTCCTTCCTGGCCGCGGAGCGCGCCAAGTGGTCGGCAGTGGTCAAGAAAACGGGGGCAACCGTTGACTGATTGCAAATCGCCGGTCGACCTGCGCAGCGACACAGTCACGCAGCCGACGGAGGCGATGTACGAGAGCATGCTGAAGGCGCCGCTGGGCGATGACGGCCTGGACGGCGATCCGACGGCAGAAGAATTGGAGAGCGGCGTTGCGACTTTGCTGGGCAAGGAGGCCGCTCTCTTCGTACCCAGCGCGACCATGGGGAACCTCGCGGCCATCCTGGCGCAAACCGCCCGCCAGGAACTCGTGGTGACGGAGGCTTCCTCGCACATCTACACGGCGGAACGCGGCGCAGCAACGTTGACGGGCGCTTTCTATGAGCCGATCGCAGGCGTCGCCGGGGCGATGAACCTCGAACGGCTGGAGCAGGTCCTGGTGGAGCCACAGGGCAGGCTCAAGACAGCCCTGGTCTGCATGGAGACATCCCACAACAACGCCGGGGGGACGGCGTTGCCGTTGGAGCACATGCGACAAGTGCATGACCTGTCCCGGCGCCATGGCGCCAGCATCCATCTCGACGGAGCCCGCCTCTTCAACGCAGCGGTGGCCTTGCGCGTGGCGCCTGCAGCCATCGCTGCTTGCACAGACACTGTCACGATCTGCCTGTCGAAAGGACTTTCGGCCCCCATGGGCGGTGTGGTCGCCGGCACAACTGCCGTGATAGCGCGGGCGCGCGCGATTCGAAAGATGCTGGGCGGCACGCAACGCCAAGTGGGCATCGCGGCGGCGGCAGGACTGGTAGCAATCAACAGCATGGTGGCCCGACTGGAAGAAGATCACAAGAGGGCGGCGCTGCTTTCTGACGGACTCAACGCGATCGCGGGGCTAAAGGCGAACAGCCCGCAAACCAACATCGTCCAGGTTGATGTCAGCGCCACGGGCATGGATGCCTCACTTTGGGTTGAGAGCCTCCGAAGCATGGGTGTTCTCGTGCGGCCATGGTCGCGATCCCTGCTTCGTTGCGTGACGCACCGGCACCTGAGCGATGTCGATGTGGAGACGGCTGTCCAGGCATTCACGTTCGTAAGTAGCAGCGTGGCCGCCGTAGGACGCCGCACGCCAAGCGCTGCGACGCACAGTGCCGCCATCGGCTAGCCGCTGCGCGAGGTCAGGTTGCCCTGCCGACTCGCGATGATCGACAGGAACGCGTCGCGCGCTGCGTTCACGTTACGGCTGTCCTGGTCGGCCTTGCGCCGCACAAGCGAAAGCTGCCGCGATGGGGGATTCCTTCCCAGCGGGACAACACGCAAGTCGTAAGCGCTGATGAGCTTGGGACGTGGGAGCGGCACGACGGATACGCCAAGGCCCTCGGACACCATGGCGACGATGGCGTCGATCGACCTCAAGTCCACGATCCCTCGCGAGCCTGGGGCCACCCGCCGGACATACTCAGCGGCCGCGCGGCCGCCACTCGTCTGGCGGTCGTAGGCAATCCAGGGCAGTTTACGCAACAGCTCCTGCGGCCTCGCTTCCTTCACGTCCGCCGCAGTCAGCATGACAAACGGCTGCCGGACCAGGTCTTCCCAAATCAGCCTGGAGGATCCGCCTGAGGGGGGGCGCACCAGTGCAGCCGCGTCGAGCTTTCCCGCGGCCAGGGCATCGAGCAAATCCGGGGTGTCGTTCAAAGGCGCGACGGAGACCTCCAGGGCGGGGTGCTCATCTCTCAGGCTTCGCAGCACGTAGGGAAGCAGGTCAGATTGAATGCTGGTGAGCGAGCCGAGCCGCAAGGTGCCGGACACCGTGAGAGTTGGTCGCACTCGCAGAGCCTGGATGCGGGCCGTTGTATCCCTGGCCGCCTGCGCGACCTCCAGCGCGAATGCTGTCGGCCGGCTCTGACGTGAAGACCGGTCGAAAAGGGGCTTGCCGAAGTAGGTCTCCAGCTGCTTGACCTGCAGGCTGACAGCACTGGGCGTGCAGCCGATCACACCGGCCGCGGCCGTGAAGCTTCCCTTGTCAAGGATGGCCACCAGGGTAGCCAGATTGGAAAGATTTAGCACGCCTGTATCCCTTCATCAAGTTGAAGCTCCGGATGATCATGAGAATAGCTCAAGGGCCGGAAGCACCATTTTTCGTAAGCTCCTCGACTCCGCGTGTGGGAGGGTGAATGGCGGCCCGTGCGAGCGCCTTGAGCAAGCCTCACATGTTGGGTGACGAAATCTCGTTTGCACTTGGCTGCGGTGCCCCCTAAGCTATTCGCATGCATCAGTTGCCTCCAGCCCAACCCGGAATGCGAGAGTCCGAGGTCGAAACGCCTGCCTTGATCCTCGATCTCGACGCATTCGAATTCAATCTCGACACAATGGCGCGCATGGTGGCAGGAGTCAGCGCCAGGCTTCGTCCGCATGCGAAGACGCACAAATCCCCCGTCGTGGCGAACCTGCAGATGCGCCGCGGCGCCATTGGCCAGTGCGTGCAGAAAGTCGCGGAAGCGGAGGTCATGGCTTGGGGAGGTGTGGAAGACATCCTGGTGACCAACCAGATCGTCGATCCGCGCAAGCTTGCCAGGCTTGCCGCCCTGTCCCGGATAGCGCAAGTTGCCCTTTGCGTTGACAGCCCTGAGCACGTTTCGCTGCTGGAAGCTGCTGCTCGGACTGCCGGCGTCAGGATGTCCGTCCTCGTGGAAATCGACGTCGGCTCTCGCCGCTGCGGCGTGCCTGCGGGAGAGGAGGCCGTCGGGCTTGCGAGGCTTATCGCAGGCTCGCGCCACCTCGCCTTCGCGGGACTCCAGGCCTATCACGGCGCAGCGCAGCACTTGCGCAGTGCAGTCGAGCGGCGCGAGGCCATCGGCAAGGCTATTGCCGCTTGCGAACGAACCGTCGAAGGACTGAGCCGGGCGCGCATTCCCTGCGGGATCGTCTCCGGCGCCGGGACGGGGACGTTTGAGCTGGAAGCCGCGTCGGGCGTCTATACCGAGCTCCAGACCGGCAGCTATTGCTTCATGGACGGCGACTATGCGGCCAACCTCCAGGAAGATGGTCAGCCATTCCGCACCTTCAGGCATTCCTTGTTCGTCCTAGCCTCCGTCATGAGCACCGCCAGGCCGGGGCTGGCGGTGCTGGACGCGGGGCACAAGGCCGTCGCCATCGAAAGAGGGCTACCGACCGTGTGGCAGCAACCAGATTTGCGCATTGTTTCGGCGGCGGACGAGCATGCGCGGATGGAGTATCCCGCAGGCCGCGCAACGCCAGAGATCGGGGAAAGACTGCGACTTATCCCCGGACACTGCGATCCCACGGTTGACCGTTTCGACTGGTATGTCTGCGTCAGGGCGGGCCGAGTGGAAAGCGTCTGGCCTATCACCGCCCGTGGAGGCATGCAATGAACACCAGCGGGGATACGGGCTGCCTCACCTTTTATCTGAGCCAGGGAATGACCACATGAAAATTTCGCCTCAATTTCTCTTGGGTGTCGCTGCGGCGCTGCTGGTCCCCGGGATCGCAAGCGCCCAATTGTCGACTTCGACGTGGCCTGCCAAACCCATCACCCTCATCGTCGACGCGGCGCCAGGCAGTTCGAACGACGCATTCGCACGTACCATCGGAAAGCGCCTGCATGAAACGCTCGGTCAACCCGTCGTGATCGACAACAAGCCCTCGGGGGGAGGGATCATTGCGAATTCACTGGTGGCCAAAGCGGCCCCCGATGGCTACACACTTGTTCTGCTGTCCACGACGTTCACGACGGTGGCGGCGACTCGAGCCAACCTCCCGTATGACCCGATCAGAAGCTTCAAGCCGGTCGCGCGTCTCGCAACGGGTCCGATGCTTGTGGCGGTTGCAGCCGACTCACGCTACAAGAGCATCCAAGATCTGGTGAGCGCCGCCAAGGCGCAGCCAGGGAAGCTGAATTACGGCACATCGGGCGTTGGCGGCATCAATCACTTCGCCGCGGAACTGCTGATGGACGCCGCGGACATCAAGATGACGCAGGTGCCTTACAAAGGCATCAGCCTGGCCATCACAGACTTGATCGGCGGACAAGTCCAGGTCGTTCTGTCAAGCGCTGCCTCCGTGTTGCCCCATGTGGCAAACGGCAGGGTTCGAGCGCTGGCCGTCACGACTTCGCAGCGATCGCCGGTTGTGCCCGATCTGCCTTCGACCGAACAAGCTGGCTACAAGGGCAGCGCGAGTGAGCTCTGGTGGGGTGTGCTGGCTCCGGCAGGCACGCCGACTGCCGTGGTCGATCGCCTGAACACGGAGATCAACAGGATCCTCGATTCGGCTGAGATGAAGGCGTTCTTCCTGAAGGCCGGAGCAGAGGCCGCGCCGATGAAGGCAGTCGAATTCGAACAGTTCATCGCGACGGAGATCACCCGCTGGAAGAAGATCGCGGCGGCGGCCGGTATCCAGGCCGAGTGAGCGGCTGAGTTTTCGTCTGGCTTGCGGCCGGCGGCCACCTGCCGGGCTCAGAACGCGGCGATGCACGTTTGCGCCCGGCCAAGGATCAGCGCATGGATGTCGTGAGTGCCCTCGTAGGTGTTCACCACCTCCGGGTTCACTAGGTGGCGTGCAACGCCGAACTCGTCGCTGATGCCGTTTCCGCCCATCATGTCGCGAGCGATCCGGGCGATGTCCAGCGCCTTGCCGCAGGAGTTCCGCTTCATTATGGAGGTGATATCCACCCAGGCAGTGCCCTCGTCCTTCATGCGGCCCAGACGCAGGCAGCCCTGCAGACCCAGGGTGATTTCGGTTTGCATGTCGGCCAGCTTCTTCCGCACCAGCTGGTTGGCGGCCAGCGGCTTGCCGAACTGGTTGCGGTCCAGCAAGTACTGGCGGGCCCGGAACCAGCAGTCCTCCGCCGCGCCCAGCGCGCCCCAGGCGATGCAGTAGCGGGCTGAGTTCAGGCAGGTGAATGGGCCCTTCAGGCCCCGCACCTCGGGGAATGCGTTTTCCTCCGGGCAGAACACCTCCTCCATCACGATTTCACCGGTGATCGAGGCGCGCAAGCCCACCTTGCCGTGGATGGCGGGGGCGGACAGGCCCTTCCAGCCCTTCTCCAGCACGAACCCGCGGATCGAACCCTCGTCGTCCTTGGCCCAGACCACGAACACGTCGGCGATCGGCGAATTGGTGATCCACATCTTGCTGCCGGTCAGTTTGTAGCCGCCATCGACCTTGCGAGAGCGCGTCACCATGCTGCCGGGATCCGAGCCGTGGTTCGGCTCGGTCAGGCCGAAGCAGCCGATCCATTCGCCGCTGGCCAGTTTGGGCAGGTACTTCTGCTTCGTCGCCTCGCTGCCGAACTCGTTGATCGGAACCAACACGTTGGACGACTGCACCGACATCATGGAGCGATAGTCCGAGTCGACGCGCTCCACTTCGCCCGCCACGAGGCCGTAGCAGACGTAGTTGAGGCCAGCGCCGCCGTATTGCTCGGGGTCGGGCCGAGCAGGCCCAGTTCGCCCCTGTCGCGGAAGATGTTGGTGTCGGTCTTCTCGTTGCGAAAGGCTTCCAGCACGCGCGGGGCCAGCATCTCCTGGCAGTACGCATGCGCGGCGTCGCGCACGGCGCGTTCGTCGTCGCTGGTTTGCTGCTCCAGCAGCAGAGGATCGTTCCAGGAGAAACTTGTCTTCATGTGCGTTCCTTGCACTTGGAGTGCTACTGTGAACCCATGCGCGCAACAGGACAAACGACTCTTTGGCTTCGCGTCGTGCTAAAACCGCACATCCTATGCGTCGCAAGATCCCTACCACCGCCGCCCTCCTCGCTTTCGAAGCAGCGGCGAGGCACCAGAGCTTCACGCTCGCCGGCGATGAACTCGCCGTGACGCAAAGCGCCGTAGGACGCCAGATCGCGGCGCTGTAGCAGCTGGTCGGCGTGAAGCTGTTTCGGCGCACCCGGCGGCGCGTGGCGCTCAGCCCACGGTGACGCGGAGTTCAGTGGCAAGAGCCGTCAGGTCCATGCCTTTGTTCCCCGCCTCCTCAAGGAGCCACCCCAGTAGCGGGCCCCCCGGCGCTCCGTAGAACCGCTTCAACCGGGCTGCGGATTGTCCTCGGTCGGCAGCGCCGTTTTCTTGTCCTTCGTTCGATTTGTCGTTGTTCATCTTCATACCTTTCATGTTGTCCTCTCGTGTTGCTTGGCTGCCACGGAGCCCCGAGCATCTCGATGCCGCCCGCTACCCGGCAACCGATTCAACGTTCGAGTGGGCTAACGAGATCATGGCTCTTGAACAGCTAGTGGTCGAGGGGTTCCAGCTGAAGCCATTGCGCAAGGTCCTCGAAGGCAAGGGCGCAAAAGCGGAATCCAGCTGGGCGTCGCTCCGGCTTCTTGGGGCGATTCTGGTCGCCACCGGACTGACCGAGGACCAGGCCAAGACCACGCTCACCCATGGGTTTACGACTTTATTTCCAAAAGCGCACGTCGTGCCAAACCCGCATGGATGCGAGAGCGGGGTTTACGACTTTATTTGCGGGTTTACGACTTTAATTACCAGGAATAGCGCGCCGGCCAAGCGCATGCCGGTCATTCGACCGTCACGCTCTTGGCAAGGTTTCTGGGCTTGTCCACATCCGTCCCCCGCGCACAGGCCGTGTGGTAG
>LNEG01000005.1 GCA_001464865.1 Burkholderiales bacterium Ga0074133 | reverse complement strand
GGCAAGCCATGCCGCCACCTCGCTGACATGCTGCGCGCTGTGCACGGGCACGCGCAGGTAGTGGCGCGTGTGCACGGCGGCGCGGGGCAGCACGGCCAGGTGCTCGTCCACCGCGTGGGCATGGAAGCCCAGGTGCGGCACGCGCTGCGCGGCGTGGGTGCCCGCCAGCCGCGCCACGTCCACCAGGTCGGCAATCACGGCCGATGCCGTCTGCTCGGACCCGGCGCCCGCGCCGTAGAACATCGTCACGCCAGCCGCGTCGCCCTTCACCATCACCGCGTTCATCGAGCCGTTGACCTGCGCCAGCAGGTGCGTGGCTGGTAGCAGGGCGGGCTGCACGCGCAGCTCCACCCCCTTTGTATCCTCGTTCCCATCCGCGTTCCCATCGCCATCGCTGCGGCGGCGGGCCACGCCCAGCAGCTTGATGCGAAAGCCCAGCTGTTCGGCACAGGTCACGTCCAGCCCCTGCAGGCGCGTGATGCCTTCGACCTGCGCATCGGCAAAGCGCACTGGCATGCCAAACGCATTGGCCGCCAGCAGCGCAATCTTGTGCGCCGCGTCGATGCCCTCGATGTCGAACGTCGGGTCGGCCTCGGCGTAGCCCAGCGCCTGGGCCTGCTCCAGCGCCTCGGCAAAGCCCAGGCCTTCGTCCCGCATCTTGCTCAGGATGAAGTTGGTGGTGCCGTTGATGATCCCCGCCACCCATTCGATGCGGTTGGCCGTGAGGCCCTCGCGCAGCGCCTTGATGATGGGGATGCTGACCGCGACCGCGCCCTCGTACGCCACGGCCACGCCGTGCTGGCGGGCGGCGGCAAAGATCTCGTTGCCGTGCGTGGCCAGCAGCGCCTTGTTGGCGGTGACCACATGCTTGCCCGCGCGGATGGCAGCCAGCACCCAGTCGCGCGCGGGGCCAGTGCCGCCGGCCGCCTCGACCAGCACGTCCACCTCGGGGTGGGTGGCCACCTGCATGGGGTCGTTGGTCAGCGCCACATCGGTGCCCACCACGCCCATCGCGCGCGACAGGCTGCGCGCGCACACCACCACCAGCTTGATACCGCGCCCGGCGCGCGCCGCAATCAGCGCCTGGTTGCGCGCCAGCACACGAAAGGTGCCCGCGCCCACGGTGCCAATGCCGATCATGCCCA
>LNEG01000004.1 GCA_001464865.1 Burkholderiales bacterium Ga0074133 | reverse complement strand
ATGCGCCGTGTCAATGGCTCGGGCCAGGGCTTGGAGATCTTCGAGGCCGATCATTCGTCCTCGCCCCTGTTGAAGATCGCCGAGACTTTTTTTGAAAGCACCAGCAACGCGGCTGTCTCGGCCAGTGCCCGATCCTTGCGCAACAGATCGCGCTCGAGTTCCTTGATGCGCTTGCGGTCAGCTCGGGTGGCTTGTGGGCTGGCGGGCGCATCTTGCGGGTCGACCAGCGCGGTGGTGCAGCTCGCGCGCCATTTGTCCAGATCGCCCGGGTACACACCGTACTCGCGGCACCAGGCGCCCTTGGCGGCCTCGTTCATCGCGGCCGTGGTGATCACGGCCTCAAGCCGGGCGCCCGCAGACCAGGCCCGCCCTCGGGCGGGCCTGGTCTGCGCATCCTCGCGCCATCGCTCCAGGGTGCCAACGCTCACCCCCATCTCACGCGAAACCACCTCCAGCGAGGCGCTCTCCGGCGGCAGCAACCTGGCCACCGCTTTGTCTTTGAATGCTTGTCCGTATCGAGCCACTGTCGTCCTTCATCGCCGCCCCCAGGTTCTTGGTTCTATCGGGGCGACAACTATTCTGACGCGGGGGGGAATGCAGCCCGCCTACAGGTAGTCGTTGTGCTCCTTCTGCCGTAGCATTGAAAGCATCTTGAAAACTTCAGCCCAATCCACCTGGATCGACTCCATGGTGGCTCCCGGACGCTGCCGGGCAAGGCATTGCATGAGCGGATCGTGTTCAGTGTTGGCTTTGATGCATGCTCGTGTTTTCATGTCGAGGACGGCCGCGCCGTATTTGGCATCGACAAGCTCACCCATTTCAATTCGAATGGCTCGCGAGACGTACATACGAGGCTCTTTGTTCTTTTGCTGGACCTGTTGGAGCTCAATGCAAAACGTGTAAGCCTTTGCCAGCTGACTGAGCTGGGCCGTGGTGATCGTCTCAATGGCGTTTTCACTCAAGATCCAGTCATCGCCGATCCTTGAGCGCGCGCAGTACATCCAGTGCATTGAAGGCTTCTCACCCAACAGATTCTGAAAATCCTCAGTGAGCTTGGTCAATCCTGGGTCAGCCGCGAAGTGGGCGACGGGAGTTGAGCTTCCATCCTCTGCCGCCGGCCCTTTTCTGGCGATCCAACCTTTGTCGACGACCTTGGCTCCATGCGGGACTGGAAACCTGTCATCCATCCTCAACCATTCAGGGTCCGCAGGCTGATGTGAGTCCCACATCCAAATCACCACTCCAAGCCCAATGGCGACCAGAAAAATGCCCAGTACGCCAAAGACGTATAGAAGCCGTTTGATGATTCTGCCGATCATTGGGACTCCGCTCTGGTTTCGTTCTCCGACCAGGCTAAGGGCGCCTGAATGCTGGCGACGACACCCCCTTCTGGATGCCCGGCAATCCTCAGCGATGCCTCACCACCGTAGAGCAGGCGCAGGCGATCGCGCACGTTGCGCAAACCCAAACCCGTGCCCTTGGTCAGCGGGGCCGCCATGAGCCCCACCCCGTTGTCAACGACTTCAACGATCAGCGCTTGCTCATTGTCTGGGTGCCCGGTGTGAACTTCCTTGGTGCCAGCGCGTACCCGGATCCATGCCGGCCCCACCTTCGGCTCGATGCCGTGTTTGATGGCGTTCTCCACCAGGGTCTGGATCAGGAATGGCGGGAAGGTCGCGCTTGCGATCCCCGGGTCGAGGTCGACGTGGATTGACAACCGATCACCCATGCGGATCTTCATGAGCTCCAGGTAGGCCTCGACCGCTTCCATCTCAGCTCCGAGCGTGGTCACGTTTGAACGGGTATCGGTCACCGAGGCACGCAGGAAACGGATCAGATGCCCTGTCATGGCTTCGGCGTCCTGTGGAGACTTGCGCGTGAGGTGCTTCACGTGCGCAAGCGTGTTCCAAAGGAAGTGGGGCTCGATCTGTGCGCGCAAGACCGTCAGTTCGGCCCGAGCCAACTCGCGCTCTCGCTCAGCGGTTTGCGCTCGTGCGCGCTCGACATCCACGGTGGCCTGGGTTGCGCGGCGCAGTTGAGTGGAGAACTTCAGCCAGCCCCGTGCGGCCACCACCATGCCCATGCCCAAGCCAGTCAAGATGATGAGCTCGTTCACCCGGTCGCTCTTGAAGAGCAGGTTGCCGACGGATTCCGGGAGCAGGGACACCGCTGCTGCAGACAGGGTGCCCGCCACAGCCAGGCTGAGCACAACCTCGATCACGGTTGACAGCGCAGCCACAGAGCCGCGCGCCCACTGCCCAGGGGTGTCCTTCATGACGGCTGGTAGCGCAGTCAATACCCCGACGCACACGGCGCCGATGATGGGCCCGAGATAGCGATTCGCGCCGTAAATTGAGCTCAATGCCCAGAGCTCGAAAATTGCAAGCCCCACGGCAACGGTGATGAGGATCGCCGCGGTTTCTCGAAAGCGATCGTCGGAGGCTGGTTTGTCGCTGTCGGGGTTTTCGCCCAACAACCGAAGCCAGAATTTCTTGTTCATGGCGTCATGGGTGGGCGAGAAGGCCGCAAGCGGTGGAGAAGCTCATGAGCTAAAGATATCGACTGGGCCACGTCGACACACAAGACCGCCACGAGCTCAGCGCTGCGCATAGCTGGATCCACCAGGTTCAGGCTGAATGATCTCGATGCGGGAGAGGACGCCGCGGCCGGGTTGCTCGACCACGGTGAGCTGTGCGCTGGATCCGTAGACCCGCTCCAGACGGGTGCGTACATTGCGCAGGCCGCGCCCACTTGGGCGATTGAGGAAACTGAAGTCACCAGGCTCACTGGGGCCCCTTGAGAGACCAACGCCGTCATCCTGCACATCGATGATCAGTCGGCCTGACATCGCATAGGCGCGCACCTCCACCATGACCGGGGTCAGGCATGGCTCGGCGCCGTGCAGCAGTGCGTTTTCGACAAGGGCATGTAACACCATCGGCGGAAACGGCTCCCCCTTGAGTTCGGGCGGGCAAGAGACCTGGACGAAGAGTCGCTTGCCCATGCGGATGGCAGCCAGCTGCAGGTACGCGTCGACCAGATCCATCTGAGCGCCCAAAGTGGAGTTGTCGCACTTCAGGGATGGGGCAGAGAGGCGCAGGAACTGAACGAGCTGGAAGAGCATGAAGCTGGCTTTGGCCGGGTCGTTCTTCATCAGGAACTGCAGGCTTGCCAGGTTGTTGAAGAGGAAGTCGGGGTCGAACTGACTGGAGAGCAGCGCCAGGCGCGCCTCGGCCAGGGCTCGCTCACCATCACTTTGCAGGCGAAGCGCCCTCTCCTGGGCAAAGCGACGGGCTGCCCCGCGCCCGCAGACGGCGCGGATCCAGGTGAAGGCAGCAGCTGCCGCGGCCGGCGCGATGAACATGGCCGTCACCTGCATCATGGGCAGCTCGACCGTGAAGGCGATGAAGCTCAAGGTGATCATGGCCACCGTGGCCTTGGCCAGGCATCCCAGAGCCCACACCGCGGTGCGCGCGGGACTGCGCCCGGTCAGGAGTGATCGGAGCATGGCAAGGCGGCGCCGCATGGCCGGGCTGACCTCAACCGGCCTTGAGAGGTGGGGGAATCCGAACCGGCTGGATGATGAGGTCATGCTTCTTTCCTTTGAGGTCAGTGTTTCGTGGTTTCTTGAACTTCGGTAGCGCATCCCACCCGGGCTTGAGGGAGAGTCCGCAATCGGTTGGCTGTTGCGTGAGCGCAATCAAGAGCTCTTCCTCATCGGTCAGTGCAGGCGTGGACATCCCACCCGAGGACAACTTGGGCTCCTCAACAGGTACCCGTGAGAAGGTGTGCTCCAGTGAGGTCACGTTCGCACTGAGCACCAGGGTGTAGAGAAGCGCAGCAATGACGACACCAATCTGCCATCCTGCGTTCGGACCCTGCCCCAACGTGAGCCGCATCACCAGTGCAACGGCCTGGCAGATGAAGTAAATGCCCGGCAGCAGCAGTGCTGCTACGAGGGCGGAGTGGTTGTCGGTGAACATTGAAAATCGTCCCCATCGGTGAGTTGATGAGGAGATCTTCGAAGTTGGCCTGCCTCAGTGGGTAGGCTGTGCGATGAGTCCGCCGATGGCGTGACGACTGCGGTTTTTCATGGATGAGTGCACCCCACCCTTGCGGTCTAAGGGGACACCTCCCTCAAACGGTCTCAGGCGAGTAGTACAAGGTCGTTCCACACTGGGTGCAGAAGTGCTCCCGGTGGTACATGCCGCGCATGAGCGAGCGCGCATTGATGCGGTCCCCACCACATGAGTAGCATGTAACCCGGCCACCAACGAATTTCGAAGGGTGCGTCTTGCGGTACCACTTGAAGTCTCTCTGGAACCGGAAGATGCGACGCACGCCTGAGATCATCGCAAATGATCCCGGGGCGATCAGCGCAAGCCCCGCGAGCGCCAAGTACCCATACACGCCATCTGCGATGGAGCCCGCCAAAAACGAAAAGCCAATGAGAAAGAAAAGTGCGTAGGCCATGGTGGTATCTGTTGTGTGTGAATTTGGGCCTCACACCTTCTGGTGCTCGACTTCCTTTTCGCTCTCGAAGATGCGTTTGCCCGTCTGGTGGTGCTCCACCCATACCCGCCAGCCGTTGCGCTGAATGGTGGCGGCGCCCTCGAGCGCGCTAGCCCGACGCTGAGGGTTTTCGGCATCACCGATCACCCGGCCGGTGTTGCCGGCCTCGTACTTCAGGTTCCAGACCTTCGTGGACATTCGATGCTCACTGCGCGCGGTACAGCTGCAGTGCTGGGGCATTCGAACGAGGACGCATGGCCTTGGGGCCATTGAGCCAGTCATATGGCGCCGGCATACGTGCGACGACGGACAAAGGCTTGGCCGCTGGCTTCTTGCCTTTGGCAGGCGGGGCCAACGGCGCTGCAACGGCACCGGTGCGGGCGGTGCGAAGCTGCTCCATCGGTGCCACCAGGGCATTCAAGGCAGCGATTCGCTCGGAGCTTGTGGGATGCGTGTCCAGAAACCCCTTCTGCTCAGGGCCGCCGTCCGCAGCCATTTTCTGCCACAGGGTCACCGCTGCTTTCGGCTCGTAGCCGGCGGCCGCAGCCAGTTCGATGCCAAAGCGATCCGCCTCGGCTTCAGCGGTGCGGCTGTTGGGGGCTGCAATGAATCCTGCAGCGCCCAGTGAGATCGCTTCCTGGCCCATGGGTACGCCTGACTGGCCCAGGAGTGCACCGCCGATCGATGCCACCAGACCTGCACCCATGCCGGTCGTGCGCTTCTCCAGACCGTGTTTGCCCAGTGCATGTCCGATCTCGTGACCCATCACCTGGGCGATTTCGTCATCCGAGGCCATATTGATCAGGCCGGTGTTGATGCCCATCTTTCCGCCGGGCATCGCAAAGGCGTTGGGCACCTTGCTGTTGATCACGATGACTTCCCAATCCCACAGGGCGGAGTCGGGGCGGTATTTCACAGCCTGCTCAATCACGCGGTTGGTGATGGCTTCAACACGGGTCTTCTGGGGGCCGGTGACCAGCGCGCGCTTGGCAGCGTAGTCGTTCTTCATGGCCGCATACATTTGCGCAGTCTCGGCGATCAGCGAATCTTCGCTGCCGAAAGTGACTTGGCTGCGGCCGGTGATCTCGTTGGTTGCGCAGCCACTCAGGGTGAGGACTGCAGCGATGAGGAGGCTGAAGAAGGAGAAGTTTTTCATGGTCGCGTCGGTGTGATGGTTGCTTTCAAGAGGTATCGGCATTGCGGCCTGCTCCTACAGAAAAGATACACGAAACACTCGACGGCGACATATCCGGCTAGACCGCCGGATCCAGTTGGGCCCTGGAGTGGTGCCAGGGCCCGGGTGCATTACAGCGAGGCGTCCTTGATCTTCTTCAGGGGGCGCACTTTCACGCGCACGCTGGCAGGCTTTGCCGCGAACTCGCGCTCGACCTTGGTGAAGGGGTCGATGCCGCGGCGCTTCTTTTTGGCGGGGATGGCCTGGGCGGTGATCTTCAGGATGCCGGGCAGCGTGAACTCGCCGAGGCCCTTCTTGCTCATGGAAGCCACCATCGTGGCCTCCAGAGCCGTCAGCACGGCCTTGACTGCCTTGGGCTCGACGCCGGCAACTTCAGCCAGGTGCGCCTGCAGCGTGGTCTTGTTGAAGGCAGTCTTGATCGGCTTGAGGGCCGCAAGAGCTGCGACGGGCTTCTTCGCTGGGGCAGCCTTGGGGGCTGCGACAGCTTTTTTGGCGACGGGGGCTGACTTCTTTGCAGCCGGGGTCTTCTTTGCAGTTGCCATGGGTCGTATCTACTTTCGGTTCAGTGTCATGCGCAAAGCGCGCAGTGCGATTGTAGGAACCTTGGCGAATGATGGTGCTGCATGGCAGCACGTGCCGAAACTGCTGCTATGTTCTCGGAGAGCTTGCCACATCGCGTACCGCAGCTGTGTGAGTGTTGAGATCCGCCCTCAGCGAAGAAAGGAGCTCACCAGTTTTCCCGGCCTCTTCTGACCAGGGCTGCCACCAAATCATGGGGGCATGGTGAGTTGAGGAGCGAATACTCGCCAGCCTTTCCTTCATGGACATGGCGGCATTTTCCAATGCACGAATGACTTCAACGTGCTGCGCGTTCTCAGCGTCGTATCTGTAGGCTCCGAGATGTGTGGTTGCGCGATGAGGTGGAGTATTCGATTCCAGAATCAATTGGCACATCTCAATCGTCTTGTCGACATCCTTTGTCAAGGCTTCAATGCGAGACAGCCGACTCTGCAGTGCGCTTGAAGGCAAGTCACCAGTCATCAGTCGCTTGAGGGATCCGTAAGGCCCAATGAGGTACTGACGCTCACGGCTGCCGTACAGGCTCACCTCCGAGATGGGAGTGCCATCAGGCAATGCAGCCAGGGAGTCGCAGGCGTTGTTGATGGTCCGCAGCCGCACGGAGATCTCACGCAGTCGGTATTCCTTGACCACAAGCCCACCAGATCCCGCTTCGCCGCCGGCGGGCACAAAGAGATAGCTGCTGTCGAGCCCCTTCTGTACACGCGCGCGCTCCTTTGGGCTGAGGAGCACCTCCTGGAATTCGAAAGGCTGGTTGAGGATCTCCTGAAGACTTGGCGGACGATCGTTGCCGTAGGACATGTGACTCCCTGGAACATTTTGAGACGTGAATCCTATCAACTGCCTCCATGGCAGATGCTCTAATCCCCGTATGCTCAAAAAGCCCTGGTTCCGCATAGCCCTGAACTTCGCCCTGCGCGACCTCGGGATCCAGACCATCATCCTCAATCCCACATTTCGCAACGAGGTGGTGGAGATGGCTGTGACCGAGGGAATGACGCCGATCGAGGCGGCCATGGCCATCTATGCCACGGTGTCACCGCGCCTCAATCCCATGGAGAAGATTGCCGCGGAGGCCGTCATCCGCAAGTGGCGTGTCACCCCAGACTTGCGCGAGGCCGTTTACCAGCGGGTGCTCAAGGGTGAAATACCGAACTCACAAACCCCGCCGCTGGCGTGAATGGC
The DNA here is from genome assembly GCA_001464865.1 of Burkholderiales bacterium Ga0074133. Lineage (GTDB taxonomy): Bacteria > Pseudomonadota > Gammaproteobacteria > Burkholderiales > Burkholderiaceae_C > Acidovorax. The sequence goes on along the minus strand of LNEG01000004.1, from coordinate 53,210 downwards.
TCATGCGTGCTCTGAAACACCAAGCAGCTGTTGAGCAGACTCCTTGGTCAGAGGCTTGCTCAGCAGGCCCTGAATGAGGCCGCGGTTTTCTGCTCTCTTGCGGTCTTCGGCCCATGACGAAGCGGAAAGCATGAACACCGATAGAGGTGCCTTCGGTTGCAGACTTGACGCCAGTTCATCTACCAGCTCGAATCCACACAACCCCGGCATGCTGATGTCCAGCAAGACGATCGTGGGAATTTCTATCTGATCTTCGATCAAGAACTGGAGGGCATCGTCGCCCTTCTCAAAGACCTGAATCTCTCCGTCGAATCCAGCCTTGCGCAAGGCGATGTCGTGAAAGAAGTTGTCGTTCTCGCTGTCATCCACCAGGATGACCCGTCGGGGCTGTATGTCGGCGTTCATGATTGCAGGTGTCACCAGTGCAAACCCTTGTGGGGCGCGGTGGGACAAGTGGATTGCTGAGGTTTGCATGTCGTGCGCAAATTGGTCAGTTGCGCGCGGAGAAGCATTATCGCCATATCCGCATTCTTTGTAAGGGTTAACCCTATTTCACCAGTGGACGCCCGTAGAGGCGGCGCCCTAACGATGGTCTGCGATTCGGGTTATGCGAGCTAGCGCACATTCGCTTCAATCGGGCTTTCCAAAGCAAGATTGCCAATAACGTAGGATGCTCACATGACCACATTTGCTGACTCCCTCAAAAAAGAGATCGCCCGCGTTGCCCGCAAAGAGCTTCGTGAAGAACTGACCAGCCTGCGCAAGACAACGACAGGACATCGTTCCGAGATCGCTGCCCTGAAGAAGCAGCTGAAGGCAATGCAGACCTTGGTGGGCAAGCTTTCAAAGCCCAACCGCCCTCCAGCCAAGGCTGCATCCAGCACAACCCCAAGCTCACCCACCTCCACCAAAGGCAAGCCCGGTCGCAAAGTGCTCTTCACTGCTGAGCGCTTGAAGGCAGAGCGTACCCGCATGGGTTTGACCCAGCTCCAGATGGCGCAACTGCTGGGCACGTCATCGCTCACTATCTGGAAGTGGGAATCCGGAAAAGCTTCACCACGCGAATCCAAGGTGCCCAAGATCATTGAGCTGATGTCGATGGGCAAGCGCGCGGCACTTGCCCAGATTTCCTCAACTGAAGCTTGACCTCAAGGGGTGTAGCCCTTGCGGCATACCACCCCGGGGATAGGGTACGTTTGACTCGGGTTGGGATACGAGGAGGCGTAATAACCTTTCAGGTACTGAGTTTGTGACTGACACTCCGACGGGTAGTAGGTGACGTACCCAACGCCGCTCACATACGCCCCGATCCCACCCAGGTTGTAGTAGGTCGAGATGTAGCCCCCATAGGTGTACCTGGGGACTCGAAAATAGCTCCCATGGGCCGTCAAGGGCCCAACATTGAAAAGATCACCACCCACAAGATCTCCAGCCACGTTGTACGCATACACCAACTCGTAGAGCCTGGCGGAGCTGATGGTCTCCTCGTAACCATCACCACCTTGTGTCCTGCCGATTGCCCAAAGAAACGAATCAGAGGACAACGATCCCAGTGGTGGCTGAGAGGCGCAGTTGTAGCCTGGCACAAGACTCCAAGTACCTGCAGCAGAGCAGCTGAAGTTGGCCGACCCCGTGGAAGGCGCGCCAGAGTCAGTGGCGAGGTATGTCTGTCCTGAGGTCCTTGCGGCGAGCGCAGCCGAGCAGGTGGCGGCGCCCACCGTCCAGCTGCCAGTCGTCGCGCCACAGGTTGAGGTGCACGTGGCAGAGGCCGGGGCTGACCAACTCCCATTTGCTCCACATGTGTAGGTGGCGCTGCCGGTGCCCGGCGCTGTCGAATCCGTGGCCACTGCCGTCTGCCCCGCCAGTCGCTGGGGAATGTCGCCTGAGCAACTCGTGATCGCCGACCAGTTCATGGTGGACGCAGTGCACACGGCCTGAGCTTGCATCACCATTGCGGAGGGTTGCGCAACCGTGTTGCCGTTGACCTGGAGATTGGCGCCCCGGGCGTTCACAGAAGAGGGCGCGGTGCCAGCACCCGTTGCAGACTGCAGGTTGATGGTGCCGTTGGAGGCGGGAGCACCCGCCCGATCTTGAGCCCATTCCACTGGACCAACGTAGTTGTTGGACTGAATGACGATGGGGACAGAGCCTGGGATGTTCTGCGCCAGCGTCGCCGTTGACACGAGGCCAAGGCAAATGCAAAGCAATGTGGAAGCAGAAATCCGGTGAGTTCGATGAGTTTGCATATGTGGTATCCGTTACACGGATAGCCAGTGTCGCAAATTGACCTCGGTTTTTTGATGACGAAACGGTGACATTTCGCGGGATTCGGGTACCCCGCGCGAAAGACCGGGCAGCCTACCTGGATGCCTGGTTCACGAAGGCCTGCAGCTGCCACTTCCTGAAGGGCGCCGGCATGTCAAGAAGCGTGCGGAAAATGTCCAGGCTTGTGGCGCAAACCTCTTTTGCTGAGGCCTTCTTCAAGTCGTTGAGGATGCCGGACACCTGTTGAATGGGCATGCGTTTCTGCATGCGCTCGACCAGCGCCTTTGCAAAAATGGTCTGGGCAGATTCCATCTGGGCATCGGTGTACTTGGCCACATACGGATAGTCGGACAGTTCGTACTCGATGGCACGAAGGTACAGGTCGGCCACCGCGGTGAACTCTTCGTCGCTGCGCGTGACCAGGTAGCTTCTTTCGATGTAAGCGGACTCTTGCGCGCTGATGTCGTTGTTGGTGATGCGCTTGCAGACCTCAGGGGGGACGGTGCTCATCAGGCGCGCGGTGTAGGCGATGAAGGCCATCTGGTCCTGCTCGTTCAGGCGAGGGAGACCCTTCAGTGGGATCGTCAAGGCAGTGGCACTCATCACCTCCTTGATCTGCTCCATCGGAACCTTGGCCATCACCATGGGCAGGGTCAGGTTCACGAGCATGTCGTAGTACCCCTCGTGCTTCAGAATGGTTTGCATGTTGCGCGCAAACAGCTTCATCTTGACCGGAGAGATCTGACCATAGGTCTTCACGATCAGTTCTTCAACGCGCCCGGGTGTGGCCATTTCACGCTTGATGGAAGACACGATGGCTTCACGGTATGCGCGTACGAAGCGGGGGTCGCTGGCGTCTGGTTTCTGGCTGCGCAGGATCTGCTCGATGGGCGGGTCAATGCCCTCCTCCTGCAAGTGGCCGCGAGAGGTCTGGGCCCAGGACGGTGCGCACAGAGTGAGGGCAGCTGCAAGCTGGAGAATGAAGGTGGTCAGTTTGGAAGCCATGGCGTTGAGCGTAAGGGTGAGCGGACGTTTGGGGATGCCACCTGTTGGGTAGGCGGCACAACATCCCCCGTGAAAAAGTCACGGGGGGACGAGCTTTGAATCAGGATTGCGGCAGGTTGCCAATGAGGGGCTGGCAGGCGCTCACAACTTCAGGTGACAGGCGCACACGCCCGTGTTCTTTGTCGTCTACCGTGCCGCCCTCGAGCAGGGTGCGAACTTTCGCCAGGTGCTGGTCGCGCACCAAGCGGGCAAGCAGCTGGAACTGGATGCCCCAATCCTGAGCAAACGGGCTCCAGCTGCCCGGGTCCATGGCACTGCGCTTCATCACGAATGCGCGTGGCGAGTTGCTCAGCATCCGGACGGCCGGGTTCTGCCGTTCAGGGTTCAAGGCCATCGCATCGAGCTGGGAAGAAGAGGCCTGCAATGCCTTGCGGACCCGGTCCAAGGCGTGCTCCATGGCGCTGGCCAGGGAAGTGGGGGCACTCGGCAGGGGAAGCGATGGCGAGATCATGCGGGGGTGTCTCCAGGGGTTTTCATGGCGGTGTTGAGCACGTGGGCCAGCTCCTCCGGGCCCATGGACCAATCGGTGCCGGCAAAACCAGAGGCGTGCGCCACCAGCTCCGCCGATGCCTCGTCCCAGGGCTTGCCATGGCCACCCACAGGCTGGAGCTCGAATTCCTTCGGCATGAAAGCCTTGCCGCCGCTCAAGGCCGTTTCCATGAAGCTGCCCATCCAACGCATGCGGTCCAGATGCCCCAGGTCGCTAGGGCAGAAGGCATGCGCCTTGCACATGGCATCAAAGGCCGCGGGGCTGACCTTGATCGCCATTTTGATGAGGGGTTTCTGGCGGGGCATGTTTTGATCAGTCGTCGTTGAGGATGAAGCCCTTGCTCTGGGCGAACGCAGTGAAGTCTCCGTTCGGCTCCAGCACCACGCATTTGTCGCCCTGCATGCCCAGTTCTGCGCGGCCGAAGTCCTCGCCGGTATAGCCCGCAGCGCGCAGACGGCTCATGACTTCATCAACGAAGACATCGTCATCAGAAACACGCTGCTCCCTGGCTCCGGAGCGGTCCAGATTCACGTAGAGGTCAGCGATGCAGCTGGTTTTCTCGATGGTGGCGCTGATGACGGGCCAGATCCGGCCTTTGCTGTCGCGCGCGACAAAGGGGCCGAGGATCGTGATGACGTCAACTTCGACGGCGCCAAAGACGGCGGCTGCGTGCGAGTCCAGTGGGTAGCTGGGTGCCGTCAGAACGTGGAAAACTGGATCGTTGGCGGGGATGGTTTGCGTGTTCATGAGTGTTCCTTTTGTCTATAAAAAGGATATCGAAACGACACGCTCACGACAACAAATCCGACCTGCTCAGCGGCCTCACCCGACTCCTCGGGAACTCAACCGATCAGGTAGCGTGACGCGTTGGCTTGCACGTCTGGATCGTCCTGGTACCGTTTCCACTTCTCCGTCCACGCGGCGAATTCTGCCTCCAGCCCCATGGCCTTGCTCAGCCGCTTGAGCCTCCTCTTGTCCAGCTCGTCGGCGTTCAAATCCAGAGGTGGGTCCCTCATCGAGCTCCGGTGCGTGTTGGCCAGGCAGATCCAGTCCAGCAGGGCCTTCTCCGGCGTGGTCCGCTGGTAGTTGAACCGGGTGTCGTACATGTCCTCGTGCCTAGCGCTGAGCGGTTCCATGCGCTCCAGGCGCAGCGCATGGAAGCGGAAGGTACCGACACCAGCAAAGTGACGATCAGATAGCTGAGGGGGCGACCAGTCGGCGCGCGTGGGGATGATGCAGGTGATGGTTTCCCCGAAGTTGTTGGTGAGGCCCGCCTGCTCTAGCACGTAGGACAGGCTGACGATTGCACAGCGTCGAATGAACGATGCCGCAGCAGCGGCGGTCTCTGCACGATGACCGAGTCGATTGATGTAGACGCCTTTGTTCACTTCGATCAGTTTTCCTGCGACCAAGAGTTCATTGACCCACCGAAAGAAGGTTGCATCCGAAGGTTGTCTGCATCCAGGGGGAGGTGGCAGGTCCAAGGAGGCGAGCCTGAGCGAGCCTGTCGGCAGCACGGAAGGGCTGTCGGGCGACATGAGCCATTTCTCGGCATGAACCTTCCATGGGGCACTCATCGTGTTTGCAGTTGTGTGGCTTCAATTCATAGTCGGCAACTGTCATTTTATGAGAGTTACGAACTTTGTCCCGGATGAAAAAAAGCCCCGGTTTTTACACCGCGGCTTCATGCTCATTCTGGTGCGGTGCTCAGGCCTCAACGTCTTCGTCGTCCTCGCGAAAGTGGTAGACCTGGCCGCAGTTGCTGCACTCCTCGATCATGTAGGAGAGGTCTGGCGCATTGCCCACGAGGTTGGTTCGGTGCGCACAGATCTGGCAACTGTTGAGGACGTCTGGACTGATCCATCCATCAACAGGCGGCTTGTTGGAGTTGGTTTTGGTGCTCACGTCAGGGCTTCAGGATTGCGGTCTTCAATTCGGGTGATCCCCGTTTACTTGGTGAGTACCTTGCTGCCCAGCACCTTGCCGTCCTTGTCGACCACCTCGAGCTTGGTGATGAGGCCTTTGGCGGTGGGGACGTTGAGGTCGATGCCTTCGAGTTGCACGTAGAGGTTGAACGTCTCCGCGGTGGCGAACGCTTCCTTGGTGCCTGGGATGAGCATGAAGTCATCGCCGTTGATGGAATGCAAGGTCACGCCCAGGTCGCCGTAGGGGCCGGTGGTGCCGTTCAAGCGGTACCAGACGTCCAGACCTTGGTCCTTCTCGTTGTAGGCCGTCACGAAGCGGAAGCTTTGGCTGGTGAACTTGTAGAAGCCGCCGGCTTGTGCTGCCATGAAGAGCTTGTTGCCGGTGATGGGCTGGTACTCCTCGAATGGTTTGGTGGGCACTTCGAACGCTTTCTTGGCCGTCTTCGTCTCCAGCGACTCCTTCATCGACATGGGAGACGCCTTCTGCGGGATGACGAAGCCCTGGGGCTCGGCGGCAGATTCTTCCTTGCCGCAGCCGGTGAGTGCGAGAGTGGCCGCCATGAGGATGGTGGCAATCAGGGTATTTTTCATGGTGGTCCTTTCAGATTGATATCGATGCGATGCGAGGTGGATATTTCCTACACAAAGTCTATCCACTCCTCACACCTTTTGCAGGCTGCTCCTGTCAGCTTCTGCAAATTGGAAGTGCAGGTACCCGGGGACACCCGGATGCTTCAAGGCCGTCGTTTATTGGCCGTCGATCGCTTCACATCTCCTGCAGCTCCCTTGTTTTGAACCGCGTTTTCGTGCTCGTGCTTCAGGTGGCCAACAATGTTCCTCAGAGCCATCAACCCCTCTGGGCGCGCAAGCGTTTGGTCAACCCACTCACAAAACTTTGGGGAGTCCTTCTTGGTGAACGCTTTCTTCAACTGCGCTGCGAGATCGGCCTCAGGAATCCAGACGTCTTTGGGAAAGTCAATGTCCGGAAACTGGTTCTCATTGACCTTCCGTAGATCTGCGAAGGCCTCATCGACAGAATTCGAGAGCTTCAGGCTCTTCACTGTTTCCTTCAGATGCCTTGCAGACATGCCCAGGCGCTTCAAGAGTTCGCCAGCGGTCTTCACCGTCATCGCATCCAGCTGATCTACGAGATCGCCCTTTTTTGCAGAGGGATCCCCTAACCTTTTCAGATCCGCCTCAAATGCCTCCAGCTCATCGCCGCCCAGACCGAGCCCTTTGATGAGCAGGTCATGGTCAGCCCCAGCCACGAGCGCCATCAGACGCTTCACCGCGGCGCTGGATCGCTGCACTTCGGCGAAGACATCCTTTCGCAACAAGGCAAGCGCAGCTTGTTTTCCAGACGCCATGTCGCCCTCGCCCAGTGCAAACAGCATTCCAACGAGTGCGTCCCAATCCTTTCCACCCAAGAGGCCCAAGGGAATGCCATTTCCGCTGGAGCTGTGACGCTCTGAGGTATACAGGCGGTCGCCCTCTTCTTCGTCGCTTTCCAGCAAGGGAGAGTCTTCATCGACCTCGCCCAGTGCATTGATCCAGTTGTCACGAACACAGACCGGTCGAAGCAAGTCAACAAGTGTTGCCTTGTACGCGGACTTGAGATCCTCCACCCTGTTGCTTGGGATGGCGTCAACTACTCGCGGATCTACTTTGGCCTCGCCATTGGTGAAGTACGGGCGTAATGAAAACGCAGCACCACTGAGGCTGGGCGATACCATAACGTACAGGCCTGGATCGGGCGAGGTGATCATCCACCCTGCCGCCAGATCCTTATAGTCATCTCCACCGATGTGAGGTGGTCCAAAACGCCGATACATGTAGGCGAAAAGCGTACTCCAATCCGCGTCATCAATCGGCGTCGAAGCCAGGACCATGTCCTGAAAGTCCTCCCCTTGGAACAGACTTCTGCATGGGACGAATGGGCCAGTGCCGCTGGATGTCTGGGCGACGAATGTGGCAACGGGGAGGGGAGCTGATTTCATGGTGGGCCTGGCTGAATCGATCAATTGTGTTTGCTATATCGCATTCACACAGTCTATCTGTTTCGCCAAGCCGTGACAGGCGGTTGGCAGACTGTAGCCTGCGCCGACAGTCGCCTCAATCCAGAGAGCTACCCGGCGTGTGCTGCGCGAGCATGGACAAGACCTGCGCATGGATCATGCGATCGCGCGCGCTCGGCGCCTCTTCCTTGAAGCTCTTCTTCCACGCGTAGTCGAAATTCGATCCTGTGATCAACCCGGCGCGCACAAGGCTTGCGACGTGGGCCTCTTCCTCGGGGGTGAAGTAGGTGCACATGCTCACCACCAGGTCCAAGGGTTGGACCACCCGGACACCAAACGACTCGACGCCCAATGGAAGGTTGATCTCGAAGCCATCTCCCATCTCCGGCCAGCGAAGCTCGTTGGCCTTGGGGGAGCTTGCCATCTTCATGGTGCTCAGCCCTCCTGGCAGCGGCACCATCACGTGGAACTCCGTGGGCACGCTGATCGGGTAACTCAGCGTTGCGTGGATCGTCGTTGTCGGGTGCTCACCGGTGTAGAGGTGCGCAGCCAAGCCTCCGAAGAGGTACACCCCGACTCTGGGAATCCAGGCTTCGTCTTCCTTCTGCTCCTTGAGTCCCAGATCCTCTTCAAGGCGTGCGAAGAAGGCCTTCAGCCCCGCATAGGCGGGTAGGTGCTCATGGATCACGGGGTTGGCCGCCACCGAAGGGCCGGGAAACATCTGCAGCGGGGGTGTTGAGCTAGCCATCGGCCGCATTCTGGCGCAGTTCCGGGCATTCGCAAACGGGCTTGGAATTCGCTTTACGGCCGGCGGCTTGCCATTTTTTGGATCGGCGCCTCAGCCATCAATGCAGTGTGCGCAGAAAATGCGGCCTCGTAGAGCTCGATGTCTGCCCGAGAGATGCCCATGCCGAGAGCCAACTCCCGCCATGAGCCCACGACCGCGGCAATCTCGAGCACGATCTCGCGTGCACGCGTGGCATCGAGTTGATAGAACGCGTGCGTGTCGAGGACGGTCTCCACGAGTGGCCTGGGATCCTTGTCGTCGATGGCCAGTACGTGCTCTTCCTTGTCGATGTTCGGGTTCACATCGAACGCAGGCGACAGCCGCCATCCGCCGGCATCCAGGATGAATCCGTGGTTACGCAAATGATCGTCTCTGTTGCCGACCATCACGTTGAACGCAACGCGCCGGTACAACTGTTCGAGGTCCCCGGAAGCATGGGATCCATTGCTCATCAGCCGTTGGGCGATTTCCAGATAGCTGGCGCCATCGCTGTTCGGGCGCCCCAGCAAAGTGAGGGCGGAGGCATAGAAGCGTCTGCGATCGCCAATGCGGTCGAAGCGCTTGACCATGAAGGTTTTGTAGGGCTTCGTGATCTGCACTGCTCGCGCTGGCGGGACGTCAATCCCGGCGCGCGCGGCCAAGGTGTGCGTGAGGTATTCCCAGGCGCCATAGTCACGCTCATCGTCGCGGGCTGGAAACTTTGCGATCCACATGGATCCATCAGCCTCGGTGAAGTTGGCCTTCGGCCTGGCGCCGCCCAGCGATGCTCCCGGTGCCACCAACACGGCCAGCCACCGACGAAGTGCGCCGAGATCGTTGATCGACTTGTTGGTGAGTTCAAAGGCCACGGCCTGAAGCTCTCGCAAGCTGGTCACCGGTGGCGCGGCCAATGGCATGTCTCCGAGAAACGTCTCGGCTCCAGGCATGCGAAAGCGCAGCGCGCCTTGTCGCGTTGCATCCTGCACCCCAATCAAGAAGTCCCAGGCGTAGAGATTCGCAGGGACTCTGCTCTCATCTTTTGCCTGCAAGGCTTCCCGGCGCTTCATCAGCGTCTGGCCCCAGCGGTCCGGCGAGGAGTCCAAGAAAATGCCGAAGTTGCCCTCATCTGCATTGGGATAGAAGGGGCTCTTGTCGAGAGAGAGTTGCGGATCCAGGGCAAAGGCCTCAGGGGACTTCAGCCAAGACTCTGCGTAGTGAAACCGCACCTGACCCTTGTCGTGGTGGAGCATGCCCACGAGCTTCATGGGCACCAGGTCGCAATCGATCCAGACCTCCAGCGCCTTGCTCATGTCGAGCTCCTCGACCGCAACTCGATGTCTTGCAATCGTCGCCCAACCTCATCGTCAGCTGCGATCTTCTCGAGGTCACTTGCCATGTTCAAAGCTGCCAGGACGCGCAGGTAAGTGCCCATGGTGACGGCCGCATCACCTGCCTCGACGCGGTACAGGGTGCCGCGAGCGATGCCTGCTCTTTCCGCGATGGTTGCCGTCGAAAGCTTGCGGCGTTTGCGGGCAAGACGAATCCGCTCACCCATGGCGGTGAGGATACGGCTTTCATTGCTGAAGATGACGGGCGATTTTGCAGGCATGATCGCCATTTTAGACAGAATATGCCTATTTTGCTCAAAATAGCGATAAGCGGAAGATCTGCAAGGTCACAAAGACTCAGGTCGGCCTGCGCGACCCTTTGGGCGATTCCTTTGGCATTTGGGCGCGCTCCACCAAGGTGGCGGCAAGCTCCACATGTTGCTCGATGCACTTGATCTGGGCGTCCTCTAGTTCGCACTCGAGCAGAGCCTGGGCAGCGTGGTCACGAAACTCGGCCGCGGTGAAGAGGCCAGCGCGCGCCATGGCATGGATCCACAGTCCTTCGGATTGCGTGAGCTGCGTGCACATGCTCACCGCCAGATCGATCGGGCGTGGCACCGTCAGATCAAACCCCTTGATGTCCGCAAAGATGGGCAGGCATCGTTCCTGGGCTTCCGGGTGCCAAAGGCCCTGCTCCGTGTGCACACCGAGGTCGAGGTAGGCAACCTGCGGCGTACCGCCACTGTCCAGAAGGTCGATGACCAGCTCCGGCGGACAGGGAATGGGAGCCCCAAACTCCGCTTCGATCGCGTAGGAGGGGTGCACACCGGTGTACAGGTGGGCCAGGAGCCCGCCGGTGAGAAGCAAGGGAACCGCTGACAGCCCTTTTTGCCTCTGGTATTCGGACAGGCCCAACCTCTGCTCCAACGCACCCAGGTAGGCCAGCAAAGCCTTGCCTGCAGGCAGATCCATGTCCAAGAGGATCATGCCGGGTTCGCGCTTGGGCAACTGGCCGGCGCACGGCGCACGGTCCTCCTCCCCGATTTGAAGGATCAAGTCACGACGAAGCGTGCCCAGATTGCTGATCCCGTACGCCTTCATGAGCTCGCTGGCCGGAATGGCCACCGGGGCTCCGACATGAACCAGGTCGCAGACGCTTCGCAGCGAGGTCGACGCACGCGGGTGCGTGGGCTGCAGCAGCATGGCGGCCAGGTGGCACAGATGTGCCAGGCGCATTCCGTCCTTTGAATCCTTGCTCGGCCACCCGTTTAGGGCAATAGCGCTCAGCTCCAGGAGATCCTGATGCTGGAAATTGGATTGGTTGATCATCATGTCGACGCTTCAAGGTCTGGAGTACTGGATTCGTGAAACAACGTGCGCTGAAAGCACGGTCACATGCTTCTGCGGGGGCTCGATGCTTTAGGCGTGATCGGCTGCACCTGCAAGGCGCCAGACTCTTCTTCGGCGATCAGCTTCTTGGTCACACGAAGGCACAAGGCATCGCGTGCCACCTTTTGCTCTTCGGTATAGATGTCGGGCACGTGATCGGCGCCCTCGGCTTTCATGAGTTCAATGAAGCGACCAAAGCGTGGATCTTGCTTGGCGTTGAGCGCACGGTTGCCCTCCACCCACCTTTTGTAGAAATCAGGCTCCATGCTGGTGGCCATGCCCCAGGCGCCACCATCGCCCCAGTGGCATTCGCGCAGCACGGAGTTGATGGCTGCCCCGTTGTAGACCTCAGATGGCACACCGGTGTAGTGCAGTCCACCAGGACGGATCTCGTAGAGCCCCATGGGACCGGGGAGAGGTAGGACCGATTTCGTCGCGCCCATGACCACCATCCATTTCAAGGCCGGGTCGCCACACAGAAGGTGCGAGTCACGCAGGAAGAGATCGAGAGTGTCGGGCAGGAAGTGGCTGCGGAATTTCAAGGTCGTGAGCAGGTCTCCGGCCGAACCTTCACGCAGGTCCCACATGGTGTCAGACAACTGGCGGGAGTCCACTGGATTCTTCAGATCCAGGTAGACCTGGTCGTTGATGCGGGCCATCACCTGCATCTCCCTCGGCGACCATTTGGGCAAGGCCAAGGCGCCAACGATCGCGACTTCGCCGCTCCCCACCGGCCTGGTGAAGATGCGGCCGGCAGCGGCCTGGTGGAGGGGGAACATGCCGGGCATGGCGCCAGTGGAGTTCTCGATTGTGGTCATAGCTACTCGGCGTTTGGGAGTCGAGTGTTTAGTGTATCTCATGCGCAATGCATGGGGAAACTGCACGCATCTCGTGCGCAATAGCTCACACCCTCGGGGAAACCACCTCTCCAAATATCGACGCGCATTGGATAAAGTGCATTGATCTGAAACAAAGGGGGCAGCCTTGAAATACGAAGAACTAATCTCAGTACTGAAGACGAAGTGGAAGGGGAAGGAAGAGCACCCGCTCACCAGGCGCGACATTGCCAAGAAGCTGGGAATGACGGGCCAAACACTTGCGAAATGGGAGAAAAGCGACAAGGATCTGACGCCAACGCAAGTGGTCAATATTCTGACCAAGGCCAACCAGGTTGCCGTATCGAACGCACATCTGAGTGCCGTGCGCCCCATCGTGGAGATCTTCCCGATCACAAACCACAAACGATCGGCCATCGGCGAATACTGGGATGTTTTCGATGGCGGAAAAAGCGCCAGCGGCTACATGCAGGGGCTCAAAGATGCGTTACAGAACGCCCATGGCATATACATCTTCTACGATTCGCGGGGTGACGCCCTGTATGCCGGCAAAGCCAGGAAACTCCGTATCTGGCAAGAGATGAACAACGCGTTTAACCGATCACGCAAAGACGTTCAAAACGTGATGCTGGTCAAGCATCCAGTTGACTCAGATCATTTTGTGCCGAGCCACCAAAGCTCCCTGCAGCCCAGGTCCACAAATCAATACCTGTACCAGTTGGTCTCCTACTTCAGCGCCTATCAAGTGGACGACGCGATGATCGACGACGTTGAGTCTTTGCTGTTGCGAGCCTTCCCGAACAACTTGCTGAATGTCAGGATGGAGCGTTTCACGGCGGATCGGCAAGTCCGCAAGCAAAAGCGCGAAACACGCTTGAAGTTGGCGGATAGCGCTTGAGTCAGTATCACCCCCTTAGATCCTCGGTTACGCATCCGAGAACGGATGAAGGCGGTGTCAGCTCATCACTCGCTCAATCGCTTGCACCACCTCTTCTGTGATGGCCATGTTGATACTTTCATCGAGGTCCATGCCTTCGTGCAGGACGTTCATGCCATCGAAAAGCCGCATCATGGTCGCCTGCAGGCGCCGAGGGTCCACGCTCGCACTGGTGAGCCCGCCTTTTTGCGTCACCGAGCGAGCGCCGGAGAGTGCCAGGGTGAGGATGCCAACCGATTCCGCATCCTTCTCAAGGAAGTGATACCAAAAGGGCCAGGCGCTGGTCATCGCGTCCAGGTATTTCACGATCTCAGGGACGTCGTAGATCTCCCGCGGATCGGCGCTGTAGCCGTCAAAGATGAAGGACACCCGGCCGCGGAACTTCTCCACGTTCTCGCGGCTGTCCGAGAGCAGCATCAACCGCTCGACAGCGGTGCCGATCAGGCCGGCCAGGACCTCCTGCTTTGAAAACTCCAGATAGATGAAGTCGGTGGCCTTTACTGTTGCATCGAAGTCATCCGCACTGATTCGGTTGACGAGCATGGGAGAGCCGGCGGGTTTATGGTGAGGCTTGCGTGAGTTCATCGGTGATCTCTGATATCGGGACGAATTGTCCACTCTTGGACAAAGGATGTCGGAAAATTCGCTCGGCCGCCACACCCCGGGCCGGCACCACCCTCAACGACGACGCAGAGCATGAAACGAAACCTTTTGCACACCCTCCTGGCATCGTTCCTTTTGATGCTGCTGCCAGCCCTTTCTGGATTCGGCGTCGCACACGCGCAGTCGCCAAGGCCAATGACATTCGAGTCGGAGGGATCAGGCGGAAACTGCCCTTCGTGCGCTTGGATCGCTGCTCGCGGTGAGATCGCCCCGGACACGGCTGCCCGGTTTGAGGCCTTCATCCGTGCGACCCGTGGCGGCAGGTGCAGCAGCGTGCGAATCCATTCACCAGGAGGTAGTCTGGTGGGCGGCATGCGACTGGGCGAGATGTTTCGCAAACATGGCTGCAGTGTCATCGCGGGCGATTCTGCCCCCTACGTTGATGCCGGCAAGGCCACGCCATGGTTCGAAGAAAAACCCGGCTTCTGCTACTCATCGTGCGCCTACGCGCTCCTGGGTGGGAAGATTCGCAGCGTCGAAGAAGGCTCCCGATACGGCGTGCACCAGCACTACATCGGCGGCAAGCGCAGTGATGTGATGCTGCGAGAGCAGGCTGAGGCCGACTCCATGGCCATTCAGGTGCTCTCTGGACTGCTGGTCGAATACGTGATGCGAATGGGTGTCGACGCGCGTCTGATCACGCTCGCCGCCCTTCAGCCTGACCGCGGCAACATCCCGGCCATGAGCAGGAAGACGCTCGAAGATCTCCGTGTGGTCACTGATGTTGCGCCCCTGGCGGCACCCTGGACGCTTGAGACGGTTGATGGTGCCTCGCTCGTTGGCAGGCTGATTCAGCCGCAGCAGAACGCAGACGAGGAAATGGCTCTCACCTACTGCCGCAGCAGTCAGGGTGACGTTTTCTTTTTGGATATCGCGGTTTCAGTGGTTTCGGACTTCTCGGGAGCCGTGGAAGAAGAGGCGCGCATGCTCTCTCATGTATCCCTGAACGAGAACATCAAGGCTCCGTTGGTTCAAGTCAGCGTCAACAAAGGGAGGGGCAAGGACAAGGTGATTCTCTCCTTGAGGGTTCCACGTTCCACGTTGCTCCGTATTGCGAATGGCTCTACCCTTGAGTGGTCGGCCAACACGTCCAACCCGGTTTGGAGTTTCTTTCGGGGAACACTGTCGACCCTGCAGTTGAAGACCTTTCTCCCCATCCTTCAGAGAAACTGCCTCCCGACCTGATCGGTGAACACGCGGCACTCTGAGCTCGCCTTGGGATCGGGACGAGTCGGCGCAGCATTGCCAGGGGCTTAAATTTGTGCGTTTCTGATATCCTTTACATAATCATCAGAACAATGTTGCGCACATGTCCCACCTCTCCTCATGCCTCCCCTCTCGCGCTCAGCGAGTGGATGGCTTCCACATCCCAGGGCTCCAAGACGTGCTGGGAGAAGGGGGGCAGTGGCCCGACAAGGCTGAGCTGCACGGACAGTTGTTTGGAGCGCTTTTCCTTGCGCTGAAGCAGGGCGATCCAGATTCACCTCCTCCTGCGCGGGTCGTTGCGATGCTCACAGAGGCGCTGGAGCACCTGGCCGCAAGAAAACTTCTGATTCCCCACCCGAACCCCGGAGCACGGGCTTACACCAAGCTTCCCGTCAACGAATGGGCGCTGGAGGCGCTGTTCAGCGAAAACGATCTTCTTGATTCGTACCCGGACACAGTCACACGCCTGGTGCTGGCGTACGGGCGATCTGGCTACTTCAACCCCAATGCCACAATTTCACCCTTCGGCCCCATGGAGCCGGAGATGCCGCTCCTTGAGCAGGTCATCCGCATGGGCAACTTGCCGGCCGCGGAGGCACTCATTGAGCTGGGCGCTGATGTGGAGCGGATTCCTCGCAAGACGCGCCACGACCCCCTTCCCCGCTGCGATGCTGAGGTCATGGATCCTTGGGATGAATTCATCCAGTTCCTGTCGGAGCTCGTCAACCTGGATGTGGCGGGTCAGAACAAGATCAAGGGGATGGTCCTGGAGCGCCGGATGCGCGATCAGATCACGCATCCAGATCTGGCGCCAGCTGCCGTCGCCGCAGGTGATTTCACTCTCGCGGACCTCCCCATCTCTTCTGCGCCACGCCGGCGCGCCGGCATCTGAGAGATCCCATGGCAAGAACTACAAAACCCGTCGTGCCACACTACCTCAGGGTCACATCTGCGCAAGACGCAGAGCACAGCGAGTATGTACAAGCGGAAACCCATCACCGCATGTTTTACAAGCTCTTCAAGGACGGCATCCCTGTTGATGAGGTCAATGGGATGGTTCCACGCCTGCTGGGCATGATCGATCGGCGGATCCCCATCCACTACCCGACCACCGCGCGCGACCACACCTCTGCATCGATGCAGAAGTTCTTCCTGAACGAATGGAAGCCTGGTACAGAGGATGCGATGAGCACTCTGCTCAAGGCGTACATCAAGGCCGGTTACATCAGCCTCACAGCCGCGGAATTCGAGCTGTCGACCACTTCTGACAAGCAGGGGATGCTGGCGGGAACGGTGCTGCAGCACGCTATCGTCCGTTGCGCGCCAGTGGTTGTGCGCACCCTCTGTGAAGCCGGCAGTGACCCACGCCTGGTGCCCCATAAGGATGTGAGCATCCGATCCGGCACCCAGCATGCCATGGGCGCGATGCTCGAGATCAAAAAGGGCGATGGCATTGGATTCGCAGAGGCCTACCACGAGCCAGGCGCGGAAGTTCCGCTCCTCGTTCGAAGCGCTTTGATGCACCTGGCCATTGACGAATCCTCGCTGAAGCCCGGTGAAGTGCAACTAGCGCCGGTACCCATCTCTGCTGAAGCGATCAACGCGGCCGCGGAGGGCGTTCTCCCGTCCACCACAGCCGCCCACCGCCGCCTCGGCCTCTGAACTCATGGCCGAAACCACTGAAATCACGATGAGTGCCGCACCGAATTGCTTGCCGCCTGACATGCCCGAATGGAAACATAAGGCCTGGTCGACCGTCCACGACCATTTCAAGCTCGACCCCGGCGCGATTCCCCAGACCCAGTACGAGCCCGCCCTGCACGGCTTCCTGCTCGATGCGCTGCTTCAGCTCCGTGATCCGGCCGAGAAAACCCGCCTCGCTTTCCTCCAGCTCGTTCTCGACATGGTCGACCGCGGTGTGGCGATCGAGAGGCTCGACGAGGATGGTGAATCCCAGAAGGTCACCGACATTGGTCACGACCTGGTCAGCTGCCTGCACAACGTTGCTCCTGTGGACCTTGTCAGGCGCCTGGTGATCCACTACGCCAACGCTGGCAGCTTTGGCCTCAACGACCTGCACTCCACCGGCAGGGAGGGGAGTCAGCCGCGCAACCTGCTCGACACAGCCATTCTCCGAAGCAGCCCCGGCGCCGTTGTGGCGCTGATGGAGCTGGGCATCGACCAAGCTGCGGTCCCGCCGCGGTCGATCGGACTGTCTCGCAAGCTGCCAGATGGGACCACGGCCTACGTCGTGATCCAGCCCGGGGACGTGAACGGCTACCTCGAGTGCATGTTCGATGAGGGCTCCGAGATGCTGAGCACAGTCCGCTCTTGGCACATGCTGCGCGACATCGCTCAGCAGAAATCAGGGTCAGAAGTGCCAGCCCCGATGCCCAGGTCTTCCACTGGCCGCCGACGCAGCCTCTGACCCCTCATCCCCATGACCCCCATCCAAAACATCGAGTCCATCCTGGGCCCAGTGGCCAGCGCGGAGATGCATGAACTCATCGAGGCCGACGCCGAGAAGCCACTGCAGCGCCAGGGCGCCCTGCACTCCCAGCTCCTTGGTCAATTCTTCGCGGGGTTCTATGTCACCCCTGCTGACAAACACCTTCGGAAAGTGGCTCTTTTCCAGATTGCACGCCTGCACGCTCTCATCGATCGAGGTGTGCCAATTGTCGAGAACCGCATTGAGTGCGACACGCTCGATCCTCAAGAAATCGTTCGTGAGCGCCTGGGCGGCTTCATCAACTTCAATTGGCCCGAGGAACTGGCTCCTCACATGGAAGTGACGCTGCGCGAGTACCACCGCCACGGCTACCTGGACTTGGCAGACATGGACATTCCCAACTCAGCGGGAACCGGTCCCGCCTCCTACCTTGAGCTGGCGATCACGGGGTCGAATCCTTATGCAGTAACTGCTCTGCTTGAGATGGGTGCCTTGCGCGAACGCGTGCCTGCTCATGATCACGAAAACAGTTGGAACGCAGGAGACTTTGACGCATTCATTGACGCACTTCACGGGCGCTTGCAGCACCCGGTGCGCGCCGCAATCGATGAAGGGGTGCGCCGGCGCCTGGCCATCGACATGACCGCAGCCATCGAAGACAGGCGCGAGATCGAGCCCCTGGCCAGACCCGGTGCGCACGTCCAGCGGCGCGCGCGCCTGTAGACCCCGGGAGCCATGAATCACATCGCCAACATCGAGACCCTGCTGGGCCCGTCCGCCAGTGCGGACATGCGCGAGCAGATCGCCGCGGATGCGAAGAAGACGCGCCGCCGTCAGGGCGTGGTCCACGCCAACATCCTGGAGAAGGTTTTCGACGGGTTCGTCACGTCCCCCGGGTTCAATCCCTATTTGCTGAACGCCGCCCTCATTCGCTTTGCTCGACTGCACACGCTCATCGAACGTGGCATCCCGATCCTGGAAGACAAGATGTCCAGCGAAGGGGTGGGCTCCATTGACGTCGTCAGAAGGCGCCTTTGTGGCCTTGTCGCCTTCCAGTGGCCCACAGCCCTGGCGCCTCATCTGGATGTTCTGCTTCAGGCGTACCACCGGCACGGCTACCTGGACCTGAGCGACCTGGAGATCCCCAACACGGCCGGCTTCAACCCCGCTTCCTACCTCGAGGTGGCGATGATGGGCTCCAACGGCCTTGCTGTGACCACACTGCTCGAGCTTGGCGCCTCCCGCGAGTGCGTGCCTGCAAAGGAGTTCGCGATGGGCCGCGGTGGCGAGCGGTTTTCTGTTGCCGCGGGTGACTTCAGCGCCTTCATTGACCTTTTGTATGGGAGCCCGACACACTCCGTGCGCATAGCGATCGATGAGGGGGTTCGCCGGCGACTGGCCATCGACATGGCTGAAGTGATCTCAACTCACAGTCCTCTGGCCCCAATCGATGCGGCTCCCTCCAGTCGCCGCGGCGCGCGCCTGTAGTGCCTGGGGTACGGGTCGAGTAAGCTCGTGCTCGTGACCACCCTCCTGATCATTGCCGCCCTTGGAGGCGCTGCCTGGTACTTCATTTCAGGCATGCACCGCAACCACGTGCAGGACATCACTGCGATGAATCCGCATGACCTCCTTTTCTCTTACGCCGAGCTCAAGAGAAAGATCCTCGTTACCTCGGTGTACGACAAGGAGATGCGCTACCGCCAGCTCTATGACCGCATGAAGGGCATCATGCGTACGATCCTTCGGCGCCACGCACATTTCGTGCTGGATCCCATCGCATCTGGCAAGCTCACTCGCTCGCAGTTTTCGACCACATACATGGGCGCCGAAGAGCTGGGCAGGCGCCCCTACCTGTATCTGCCCGAGGATGCCGAAAAACGCATGTCGAGCGAGGCAGTCCTTGCTGCCGCCATCTTGCACTGGCACGGCAACTACTACGCACCCGATTTCGGCGAGGTGATGACCGACCGGAAGGCGACCAAAAAGCTCCTGGAATACCTGATCACCGATCGAGACTACGCCCCCGCCATCTTCCTCAAGGGGATGATGGCCAAGTACGGTGATGAGGTCTACACAGAGATTCGGTGGCGGGAAGCCTACGATTGCCTGACCGAGGCCCGCAAGCGCGGGGTTGGCTCAGTCGACATCGAGATGGAGGCTATGGCGGAGTTCAAATCTCTGGATGGACTCCAGGGCGTGAACTCCAACTGATCTCAGAGCGCCTTTCCGCCCGATTCCGTCATGGCGCGCCTGTAGCCCTCTGTGCTGAAAGGTACGGGCAACTTGTTCAGACGCACATATACGTACTCGTTTTCCTCAAACTCTCGATTCACAAAAGCCTGGCCAGCGGGCGACTTGACGATGTAGACCGCGTTGGTGGTTCTATCGCCACTTCCAATGCCGCACAAGTAATAGGCCTCAATCTTCTGGTTGCTGACAATGATGATGCGTTCGTCAAGTCTGTCCTTCTGCGTGCTTTGTACGCAGGGTCCGAACTCACTAAAGTAGAGGCTCGCGCCTTCTTTGGCCATGACGATCTCTGCGACAAACATCAGTGGGTTCTTGTCGCCTTCGCCCTTGTGCAGCGCCGAAAGCGCCTTTTTTTGCTTGGTTTTCGCGAAGGAAATGGTCTGGTACAGCGTGTAGCCCGCAGCCTTCAACTCATCAAAGTATTCTTCCACCGTCTGAGCAATGACGCCTTGACTAAAAGTGATGGCGACACAGGCTGCAAGAGCTATCAGGGGCTTCATATGTTGTTTTTCGTGAGGTTGATTTCGATCCATGGTAACTGCTGGTGCACGACATAAGCGAGCATTCGCGGACTTTACGAAAACGAAATCGCTCTCGCTGGCATAATGTGTATGTGGTATCCCAAACACCTTCCATACCGGCGCCGGCTTCTTTCAATCCGGCAGCCCTGGCGCGTCAGCACGGCGCCCTGCTCCACCAGGTGATGCTGGCCCGGCCAGCTCAGCGAGCCGGCCTGCTGAAGAAGCTGCTACCTCTCATCGAGCAGCGGGTGCCGATCAACCTGAGCAAGGTGGCGCCATCAGCGACCGAGTTCTCGGATCCAGCCCTGGACGCCGCGATTGCACAGACGACAGCACACATCGCGATCGGCTCCCTTGTGGACTGGGACGATGCAGACAGCAGCCCCGAGATCCTTCGCGCCCTATTGGCTGCGTACCTCGAGCACGGCTACTACACGATCGAGAGCGTTGACCTGCACATCAACCCGTATCACGAGGCGCCTCTGACGTGCCTGGACCGCGCCATCCGTGGTGGACGCACGGCTGCAGCCCTTGTTTTCATGGATCTGGGGGCTGACATCACAAAGCTGCCTGGTCAGCGCTTTGATGCCTCTGGCGGGATCGGGCGCCCCCATTGGATTGAGGCTGGAGACCTGGATGCCTACCTCGACCTCTTTCAGGCCCCTCGGCCGGAGACCGTCTCAGCGGTTCGTGCCGCCCTCATGCGCCGGGCGATGTCCTCTCCCGACGCTTTGAGGACTTCATCCAACCCGACTTCCGCGGCACACGCGCGGCGGCGCCAGGGGATGTGATGGACCGCTTGATGGGTCCCCTTTTGGCAGCGGCCATCGGATTCCGATATCTTTTGCTCAACACGATCCCACTTGCGTTTCGCGCTCCTTGAGCGCAAGCCGCCGTCTGGCTATGGCATCCCTCTCCACCACTGCCCTCCCAAAGTCCAACCGCCTTCCGACGCGTCTGCTGGACGAAGGACATGTCCGCATGCTCTTCGTCGAGGTCTTCAGCAATCCTGACGTCATCGATCAGGACAGCTACGGCCCCAAATTCAACCAGGCTCGACTTCTGGGTGAGCTTTTTGAGGCTCTCCTCACGTCGACCAACGCCATCGAGGCGTTGCTGGATGCCGCATCCAACGCGCGAATGAATGCATTGGGTGCAGCAGCCACGGGAAGAAACGACCCCGATGACTTCATGCCGCCGATGCTTCAGGTCACGGTGGACGAATACCGTTGGGCCCACGTGATTCGGATGCTCCCTCTGATCGAGCGCGGCATGCCGATCGTTCACAAAAACTTCAATGTTGCCAACGAGGTCATGTTCAGCGATCTGGTGTTGCGCCAGCTGCACCTGGGTGCGGTTCTCCGATTGATGTCTTGGGAAGAGGCCAAGTCCATGAATGGAGAGCCGCTTCAACCATCTGTTGTTGCCATGTCGGCCACGCTGATGGATGGATTCCTGAATGCTGGATTCCTTGAGCAGGACTCACCCGGCGTCTCTGCACTCGCAGTGAGCGACCAGCCCAGTGCATTGCAGGTGGCCATCCACTGCGGAAATCAGGGCATCACCCAGTCGCTGCTCGACTTCGACGTCGACCTTCGTCGCCTTCCGACCAAGGTCGTTGACTTCGTTGAAGCGCGCAAACCCCAGTTTCGTGTGCAGCCTGGGGATCTGGCTGGCTATCTCGATGCCTGCGCCGTGCATCAGCCGCATACGGTTGCCCTGGCCACGGCCGCTCTCATGCGCGTTCGTATCAAGGAGTCCTCTCAGGAGGTTGGAGCCAATCACATGGGTGAGACGCACCCTTCTCGCGCCTTGCGTGTGTCCAGGATGGGGTTGTAATGACGACTGCTCAGTCACTGGTTATCCGAGTCCCCGACCCGGCACCCTCTCGGCTGCCTGTTTCCCTGAAGGATGATGCGCATGCTCGCAAGATCCTGGAGGCGGTCTTTGGCAGTCCTGACATCATCGAGAAAGACGCCATGGGCACTGATGTCGAGCGGGCCAAGCTGCTGGGCGGGCTCTTCGATGCGCTCACGACTTCCACTTCAATGGTGGAGGGAATTTTGGTCGCTGCTGCTGCGCGACGCGCGATCACTGAGTTGGCTGGATGCAAAGGCGCCGAACGAGGCGGGTCTGCCAATGGCTCGCTGACGCAGGTCTCTGTGGAAGAGTACCGCTGGGCCCATGTGATGCGCATGCTTGCGCTTCTCAAGAGTGGGGCCTCCGTCGTTCCACCCAATTACAACGTCACCATCATGGGCGATCTCGACCATGCATCTCTGCGCCAACTGGAAATTGGAGCAGTGGATCGGCTCATGTACTGGAACGAGGCAAATGCAAATGGGGGTGGGCCAGTACCGGGGCCAATTTGCTCAATGGTGGCCGCTCTGATGGACGCCTTTTTGTACGCAGGCTACCTTGAGCACAATTCTCCGGGAATCACTGCGCTGTCAATCTCTGACAGGCCCAGCACACTGCACCAAGCGATCCACATCGGGAACGTTGGTTTGGCGCAGTCGCTCCTGGACTTTGGCGTGGACCTCAGGCGACTCCCTACTCGCGACATCGAGTTTGTTCGCAAGGGTCACCCCAGCTGCAAGGTCGTGCAAGGCGACGTCGCTACCCTGCTGGACTTCTGTGCCATTGAGCAGCCACATACTGTTGCCCTTGCTCGCGATGTCCTCATGCGGCAGCAGATTCTGGGTGCCAGAGAGGGCGCTCAAGCTGCCGCACAAGCGTCGATGGCTCAGAGTCCGTCAACAGTGCCCATCGCGCGCGGTGTCTCCAGAAAGGGGCTCTGATGGCCTCAGAAACTCGAAACAAATTCTGGACTCAACTCAGCGTACCTCGCATCCTGACCCGCGAGAAAATCATTGAGGCGGATTGGTCGGTGCAGGAGAAAGCCTGGATCCATGGAACCATCCTGCGCCGGCTTATGGGTGACGGAATGGACAGCATCCCCTACTTCCCCGTGCTCAACAACGAGGAAAACACCCAACACCTGCAGCGCCTGGGTGAAATGGTCGCTCTGGGGTGGCCGCTCATTCTGGGCACGAACCAAGGAAGCGCATTTGACAGCTCTGAGGAGCAGATCCGAAGCATCAAAAGCGGCCTGCTCTCCCTAATCGGCTGCCACGATCTCCACAAAGAGAAGCCCGATCTCGTGAGGCACCTGGTGATGCTCTACGGGCGCGCCGGCTACTTCGACCCACGTGATCCCGCCATCCCGATCGGGCGCGACACCAAGGTGGCCACGCCACTGGAGAAGCTCATTCGGATCGGCAACGGGCCTGCGGCAGGGGCCATGGTGGAGCTTGGCGCGGATCTCTCCTTGATTCCGGCTGAAGACCTGAAGATCAATGGTCATCCGGTGGTGCGCGCGGGGGACTTCGATGGCTACTTGCGTAACTACGAGGCAAGGGGATTCGCAATGGTCCCGCAGCTGCGTGCGTCGCTCATGACGAAGGCGATTCAGACGCGTACGGCCGGCTTGGCGGGTGCCTGCCACCCTGGTGCAGGACTGGGGCCAGATCAGGCTGGGATGACGGGGGCTGAGGGAGATGGGGTGCAGGGTGAAACGTGCGGAGCCGAGATCGTTACCGTGGCGCCACCTGGCCAGGCTCCCTCGAGCAGCGGACCGCGGCGCCGGGGGCTGTAGCCATGAGCCAGAAGAAACCCGTGGACTTTTTCGTTGACCTACCGCCCTCGGTGGGAGTCAACAACCATGTGTTCGATGCGGTGATGAGCCTCAAAGAGCAGTCCAATCTGCACCGGGAGCTCTTGAAGCGTGTCTTCGATACGACCACGCACCCTGCTGTGAGGGCCACTCAGCAGATCCGGTTGCGCAAGCTCATGGATAGCAAGGTTCCCATCCGCCCTCCGACAGCCGACAACAGCTGCGGGTCTGAAGCCCAGGCTTTGTCCCCTCTGGATCCAAGCCTGGCGCTGCGGAAATTCGTCAACACTGACTGGCCAGCCCACCTTCGAACCGACATCGCTGAGATCTTCAGGGCCTACATCGATGCCGGTTACATCGACATCCACACCACTCATTTTCCGCGCAAGCTGGATGCGAAACCAGGCCGTCTGAACGGCACCCTGCTGCAGCAGGTCATCGAAAGCGCACCCGACTCCGTGGGCGACGTCGTGGTCGAGGTGCTCCTGGAAGCCGGCTCGGACCTGAGCCTGGTGCCGATCCAGGATGAGGTTTTCATCGAAAAAGGGGAATCCATCGCTGTGGGCAAGGGAGACGCGATCGGGCTTTGCGCTTATATGCGGGCCCCCGCCAGCCGCATGTCGTCGTTGGTCAGGGATGCAGCCATGCGCACGGCGATCGCCAGGCAGTTGGAAGCACCTGGTGCACCGGTTGCTGAGACCAAGAAGGCGCGACCGCGCAAGGGGCTGTGATGGGTACGGATACCGCCCTCGGGCCCGCAAAACGCCAGTTTGGCTGCTCGGTGTACGAGGCCAATGACCACGGCTTCCTGCTGCGGAGCATGGTTGGACATCACGCTCAGAACTTCACCAGAGAAGCCTTCACCGCAGCCGTGCACACGCTCTTGCCCCTGATCGAACGCCGTATCCCGGTGGCGTACGACAGCTTTGGCGACAAGTTTCCAATCGGCTCGGTGATCCGCAACAACAATCTCAAGGCCGTGGCCACGCTGGCCACTAGCTTTGTTCGAAACTTGCATCCAGAGGCGATCCAGGACCTGCTCATCGCCTATGGTCGACATCACTACTTTGAGGTGGACTGCACCGACCTGCGCTTCCTTCATGGCAGTTCGATGTCTCCGCTGCAGCAGGCTATCGTGTATTCCAGCCTCCCGGCTGTCCTGGCCTTCATTGAGCTCGGTGCGGCCGCCGAGGCTCCGAAGACTCACGCCGTGGCGGACCAAGTGCTGGGTAGCCTTCCTCACATCACTGAGGGCGTAGAGCCGGAGTTCCAGGAATTTGCTGGATTCGTCAACGAGCACTATCGCCGCGGCACGCCGGCATACGAGGCCATCATGAGCGCCGTGCGGACACGCTCGATGCGCCAGGAGATCGCGCGAGCTCAGGGGTCAGCTAATCGGGACGGAGCTAGCGCCGATACAGCCGTCGTGATGCCAGCACCTTCGGCGCGGCGCCGCGGGATTTAGGTTTCACTGTCATCCGCCATGGGTTTGAGGTCGACAGTTTTTCTTCGATCCGAAGAAAACGCATCCCGCTGCTTCTCCAGTCTCCTTTGGCGCGCGCGGTTGAAGTAGCGTCCACTGGCTGCTCCAACGAGGCCCGTCGTTACCTTCTCGATGGCTTTGCCCACAATTGCGCCATAAGCAGAACCCACCACAGAACCGGCCACAGCACCTGGAACTGCTTGGAGTTGCTCAGACGCGCTGATTGAGGCGATCTGTATCGCATGAAGGTTGTGAAGGAACTCCCAGACCTCATCGTCCAGCTGAACGCTGTCACTGGTTTGCTGCATCCGGTCTCTCCATGGCTTTGCCAGCATCAACCAGTACAAAGCACCAGGAATCAGAGCCACGCTCACCAGAGAAATGCCGAAGAAAACCGTCCAATGCGACGGAAGGTCCAGATTCCGGTAAATCCACAAGCCTGCGTAGAAGCCAGCAGCCATCATCACGAATCCAGGCAGGCTCCACCTCGTGCTTTCTTCAACCTCCTCTTCGATCAGGATCCATCCGACTCGCTCTCCCGTCGATTCGTCCAGGAACAGGAACCGTTTGCGCCAGTCCAGTTTGTCCGGCGGCTTTTCAAGAATGCGGTCGGCTGGGAAAGGGACGAAGTGGAATGGCGATCTCTTGGCCTGAGACCGGTATTCGAGGATGCTTTTCATCCATTCTTCGTCAACGTGCGCGCGGGTGATCACCACGATATCCTCCGGTCGAAGTCTCGCTCCTCATGTCAAGAAAACACTTTGCCGGGAGGAACAAGAAGGCTGGCGATGCCCATGATTTTTGCCGAATCCTTGGCAAGGACAACCCCCTTTTGTGCAGGCGGGTAGTACTACAGTGTTTTGCATATCTTCTATACAATGCCATGGGCCCGGGGCCAATTCCCCTTTGATCTAGCCACCGACTCCATGTCCACCTCGCCCATCACGGTCCCCGCCTCCTTCGACCTCGTGCTCGAAAAGGACGCCGCCATGACCTGGGTTCAGCAGATGCAGGTCCACCGGGTCCTTTTTCACCAGCTGACGGATCACTCCATCCATCGCTCCAACGAAATCACCCTGGCGCACTGGATGCTGCGAGTCAAGGGCTTTGTGGAGCGCCGCGTTCCGCTGGGGTTCACCACCTTTGACCCCAACGAAGTGAACGGGGAAGCGGCGGAGCAGATCGTGAAGGAGGACTGTGCAAGAGCTGTTGCCGACCTGGTTCTCTGGGACGGTGCCGCAAAGCATCCTTCCACGCTGCGCGAGCTGCTGTCGCTGTACCTGGGCGCTGGGTATGCTCAGATCGATGGAGCCTGCCGCGTCGGCAGCGATGAGGAACCGGTCACCTTCCTGGAGGCGGCCATGCGCCGCGGACACCTGGAGGCCGCAACTGTCCTGATCGAAATGGGCGCCGACTTGAACTTGGTGCCCGCCGCGCCCAAACCTGTGTACACCCGCGGCGGTGTGGTCAAAACCATTGCCGCCGGCGACATCGACGGGTACATCGACCACCAGGAGTTTTTCCTGCCGGCGAACTTCGCTCCGGTGCGCGCGGCCATGATGCAGCGCGCGATTGGCGAAGCACAAGCGCTCTCCTGCGCAGCGCCCGTCCCAGGTGCCACAGCCACCCGGCGCAGAGCCACCCTCTGAGCGGCCACCCATGCCCCGCCCGACCCTTTCGTCCCAGCCCGCTCGACCTTTCGCGGTTCTGTGATTCATGCGATTGGTACCTATGCCACTTGAGCTGATCAGTCTGCGCGGCAAACCCCGCCCTTCAGGGCCGGGATGGATAGCGCGGATGATCGAGCTGGGCAGAGAAGCCTGGTGAGGATCGGCCAGAGGTTGGTGTAACCGATATACTTTACGCGTGTACAGCATCAAAGCCTATCGAATCGAGTTGCGCACGCGCCCTCGCGATGAAGCGTTACTGCGCCGCTTTGCCGGTGCTGGCCGGTGGGTCTGGAATCAAGCTCTGGCCGAGCAGCGTGCTCGTCACGCTCGAGGCGAAAAGTACGCGAGCTACGTCGACATGGCCAAGTGGCTCACGGCCTGGCGCAACGATCCGGACACGGCCTGGTTGTCCGACTCGCCCGTCCACCCGCAGCAACAGGTCCTGCGCCGCCTCGACGAGGCCTACAAGCGCTTCTTCTCTGCCGCCAAGGCGGGCCTGGCTGGCGGCCGCGGCCGCACCGGCCCTCCTTCCTTCAAGCGTCGCGGCGAAGAGCCGAGCATCCGCTACCCCGATCCCGAGCAATTCACCCTTGATGAGGCGAACGAGCGCATCAAGCTGCCCAAGCTCAGCTGGCTTCGACTTCGCATGAGTCAACCGGTGGAGGGGGCACTCAGGAACGTCAGCGTCTCACGAGAAGGCTCTGCCTGGTTCGTGTCGATCCAGGTGCAGATCGCCGAGACGGTGCCGGCCCTGAGCGTGGCGCCCACGTTGGGCATCGATCTGGGCTTGGCCAAGTTCGCTGCCATGAGCGATGGAACATCGGTCGAACCCTTGAAGGCGCTGACGCGCCAGCAGAAGCGCCTGCGCCGCTACCAGCGATCGGTCTCCCGCAAGGTCAAGGGCTCGGCCAACCGGCGCAAGGCGGTTACCCGGTTGGGTAACCTGCACCGGCGCATCGCTCATCAACGCAGCGACTGGCTTCACAAGCTCACGACAGACCTTGCTGACGCCCATCCGGTCATCGCACTGGAAGATCTTCGGATCAAGAACATGTCGGCCAGTGCCAAGGGCACAGTCGAATCACCGGGCAAGAACGTGGCGGCCAAGGCCGGCCTCAACCGCAGCATCCTGGATGCCGCCTGGGGTGAGTTCACCCGGCAGATCACCTACAAGGTGCAGTGGCGAGGTGGACAGGTCATCCTTGTCAACCCGGCATACACCAGCCGCACCTGCAGGATCTGTGGCCACGAGGCCGCCGAGAACAGGAAGACCCAATCGGTCTTTGCTTGTGTGGCCTGTGGCCACACAGAAAACGCGGACGTTCACGCCGCGAAGAACATCTTGGCCGCGGGGCACGCGGTCTGGCTCAAAGAGGAAACTCAGCGAGCCGCTGCCTGTGGAGGAGAAGTCAGTCGTGAGGCACCCGAGCGACAAGCTCGGGTAAAGCGCGCAGCTCCGATGAAGCAGGAACCCACCGAAGCGACTATGCGTGAGGTCTCTCATGCGTAGCGCAGTAGGAGCCCCGGTCCTTCAGGGCCGGGAGGATGTCAACAACGCCGACGGAACCACCACACCCGTGCACCGCGAGCCCCGGACCGTCGACGGCTTCAACATTCCTTTGCCCGAGGATATCGACCCCAGTCGTTCCATGGCCGCCTTGGCGCTGGTCCATGCACGTGTCTTCAAAACCCTCCTGGGACTCCACAGAACATCCACCGCGTCTATCGCGCCCACCCCCGCAGTCGTGGAAGCTTACGAAGAAATCCTCCACGACCTGATCGCGCGGCGTGTGCCCATCGCCATCAATGGTGTTGCGGCACCCTGGACGCAACCACTGAACGCGCGCTCGGTGACCGCATGGCACAAGAAGGCCATGGGCAGCCTGATTGGAGGACCTCGCCGCAACAAGTGGCCAGACCTCACCCACCGTCTGGTGCTGGCCTATTGCCGTGCGGGTTACATGGATCCCAACCGGTCTCGCCTGAAGACGTCGACCTCACTCACCTACGCCAACGACATCCCGCTGTACCTGGCCTTCGAGGCCAACAGCCACATGGCAGCTGCGGCCCTGATTGAGCTGGGCGCGAACTTTGATGGTTACCCTACGAAGGACTGGGTTGTCAGCTCCAACCACGTGAAGGACTTCGAGATCAAAGCGGGCGACCTCGGTGCTCACCTAGATGCCCACTGCCCCCGCGGCGACCCCGCGCGCGCCGCCATCGACAAGGCGCTCATGGAGCGCGCCATCAGTGAGCACAAAGCAAAGCCCCAAGCACGCGTCGACCTTGTTCCAGCATCCGTGGCTTCACCGGTGGCGCTTTCGGTATGCGCAGCCACCCCATCGGCTCCAATGCGCCGGCGTGCACTCTGAATCCATGAAGAATTTTCCCGCCATCGATGACCCCAAGGCCGCGGCCGAGCAAGCCAGGAGCCACTTCGCGCGTCTGAACGGGTTGCTGCAGGATGTCCACATGAGCTCGGGCAACCTCCCGCTGATGCAGCGCAGACTGGCTGATCTCCTGCCATTCATAAAGGCGAAAAGCCGCATCGACAACCCGGGCGCGCACCCCAGTGACGACGAGCCCCTTGACGAAGAGACCTATGCCGGCCACCTCTCTGTGGCCATCGGCGACCTGATCAACTCCCCCGGCGACAGCTACTTTCCGGAGATCTGGCGCCAGGCGCTCACCGCTTACTTCGATGCGGGCTACTTCGAGCTCGAAGAGTTCGATGCACTCGTCTACCCCATTCCCGATGCCTGCACCATGCTGGAGAAGGCCATGCGCGTGGGAAGCGGCACCGCAGCGGCCACTTTCATCGAGCTCGGCGCAGACATTTCGCGTGTGCCGCACGAGGACATCACGGAAACCGATCTCGCCACTCGCCAGGTGAGCATCAAGATCCAGGCGGGTGACTTCGACGCCCTGGTCAACGATCTGCGCGCGCAGTACCCGGATGCCATGACCGCGGTGTTGGGCGCCCTGATGCGCCGCACGATGGCCACCACCACCTGCACGCCATCCGCGAGAAATGCGGCGATGGCAGAGCCTGGGCCTGCTCTCCCACTGGCCAGCCGCCGCCGGGCAGCACTCTAAGCAACCTGGAGCAGCCATGAAGCCTTCCACACGTAGCCCTGTCACCACTGATCAACAAGCCGTTTCCGCAAAGGATGACCAAATGGATCCGCACGCTCAAGGCATCTTCGAGACCGATGCATTGCTGGATCCCGCCGCGCAGAGTGCTTTGCACTTCGAGCTGATCCAGGAGATGCTCGCTGGCAACCCGTACGGCCCCAAAGAAAACGAGCACATCGTCCAAAGATTCGCCAGGGCTCGAGCGCTGATGAAGCGCGGAGTCCCGATCGGACCTCCATCACCGGTACAAGCCGCCTCGACCCGAGGCCCTGAAGACATTGGCGACATGGAGGGCATCGCTCCACCCATCACCATTCATGACGCTCGACGCCCAAGGTGCTTTGATGCCTTGATCAAGTGGGTGTGGCGCCAGGAGCTGCAGCCGGAACTGTCAGCCCTACTACTTGAATACGGCCGCAATGGATACTTTGAGGTCGATTTCATCAATGCAGCCGGATCGCCAGAAAAGGTAACCCTGCTCGAGTGCGCGGTGATGGCTGAGAACCACTGCGCAGCAGCCGTGTTCATCGAGCTGGGCGCCGATCTGAGCCTGGTTCCCTCCAAGTACAAAACGATCAACGGGATGGGCGTTTGCGAGGGGGACTTCCATGGGCTGATTTCGAAGCGCTTTCGGCGTGGCAGCCCAATGGTCACCGCAGTCAGCGGCGCCCTCATGCGGCTCGAAATCAAGGCTGCTGCAGCGGCAAGCTCCGCGGCTATCCCCTCGACCGATGAATTCAGAGCACCTGTTGCTGAAATCAAGGGCTCGAACTCTGTTGACAGTGGTTCTGTTCGGCGCCGGGGGCTGTGATGGACAGCAATGTTTCAGCCCTGCAGCTCATCCAGCTCAACAAGGATGCCGCCCTTTTCGGCGTCACCGCCGGCCGCGCGCACCGCGAGGCGCTTGATGAGGTGTTTCGGTGGCGCTCCAACATTTCCGAGAACGCCAATCGCGAGAGGCAGCAGACTGGCCTGATGCGCGTGCGCCAGTTCATCGAGAAGGGCACGCCCATCCTGGAGGACAACGACCCAGCACTGCGCAGCCGTGAGCCTTTGCGACCGATCAGCCCCGCGGCTGCATTCCTCACCCTGATCTGGCCGAGCCATTTTCATGTCGAGGTGCGCGGCCTCATGAAACGCTACATCGATGCCGGGTACATGACGCTGGGCCCGACGAAGGTGGTCACCTCGTGGGGTAATGACGTTCAGGTCGTGTCGAAAGCGGGGAGCCTGATTGAGGCGGCCCTGATCCACTCCTCGGCGTGGACGGTCAACGCCATCCTGCGTCTCGGTGCCACCTTGGACAACGTGCCCGCCCAAACCCAAGAGTTCGACAACGGCACGAGCTCGAAGACCATTGAGGCGGGTGACGCTGTAGCGCTGGTCGATCACTTCTTCTCGGCGGATGGCGTCGCCTACGAACAGTTGCGTGCGGCCGCTCAGGCTGCGCGCATGCGGCGCATGGCTTCGGCGATCGCGCAGGTGACTGGTGTGGATGACCTGGTCGAGGAGACGTCGGCGCTGGGGGCTGCTTTGGCGGGTGTCCCGGGACAGGTCGAGCTGGGAGGAAGGGAACTGACTGGTGTTGGGGATTGGGCTTTGATCAGTCGTGGGCGTGCACCTGGTGTGGCCCGGCGCCGGGGGCTGTGATGGATCTGCACCCGCTTTTCGCCCATTTGGCTGAGACCGAACTGCCGCGCGTTCTCGACAACGACGCGTCCCAGGACCTTGAGACCCAGAGCGCCATCCACCAGAGCCTGCTCAGGGGCCTTTTTATGGGTCTCGACGGGGTGGATGATCCCAATAAATACTGGATCCGGGACGTCGCTCACAGCCAGATCGCGCGTGTGCACGCGTTCGCTGCCCGGGGTGTGTCGCTGGCGCGCGGACATGATTCCGAGGCCACAGAGGGCTTGGGCAGCTCGAACTCTCACCAGGTCGCCCACCTGTGCGATCTTGTGAGAACGCGCTGGTCAGCCACGTTGACGCCAGCGCTGGAGCTCGTTCTCAGGACATACGTCGAGCAGGGCCTCATGGACATTGAGATCACGACAGTCCCCAACAGCCGCCGTGGCCAGGGAACATATCTCGAGGCAGCGTTGAGCTCGAGCAATGCAGCCGCGGTACCGATCCTTATGGAGCTGGGCTCGCGCCTGGAGATGGTGCCGGCCAGAGACTTCACGGTCGACCTCAACGGGCACTTCCACGAAGTCGCCTCGGGAGACCATGCACATTTCATGGAGGTCATGTACGGCAAGGGTGCGGACCACACTGTGCGGGTTGCCGTGGGTGAGGGGCTGCGGCGCCAGCATGCCGTGGCCATGAGGGCGGCCATGCAGGAGGTGAGCCAGGCCAATGGGGCCGAAGCTGTGGTGGTGGGGCGGCGCCGCGCGCGGCTGTAGCGAATCTCGCAGCTCTATCTGGATCGGATTTCCTCGAAAAACCGACCCAAGTCGGATGCGACTCACATGCTTCATCAAGCAAGCGCGCCAGCGATGGACCACACTTGTGATCCTGCCGTGAAACCCATAAGCTATTCACAAGCTATTCAACACCCTTCATCCAGCACCAACATGCGCGAGACGAGCCCCGCCACACCAGACACCATTGGGCGGACAGACTTCGTGCTTGAGCAGCTCCGAGGAGGAGCAGTGACCGCGGTGGATGTGTGCAGGTCAGCTGAAATTAGCCAGGCCTCCTTCTCCCGATCTATTCAGGACCTGCGATCGCGCTTCGGGGAGTCACTGCTTTCCCTGGCTCGGGTGGGCGGCCAGCGCGCACCTTTGTATGCCTTGGCGCGAGATGTGCCGCGATGCGAGAGCGTTATCCCGGTGCACCGGGTTGATGAGTCCGGGCGGGTGAGTTCAGCGGGCTTTACGGCCATGCTGGTGCCCCGGGGCTGCGCGACTTTGCGCGATGGAGTCGGCCGACTCTTCGATGGACTTCCACCTGAGTTGCACCATGCGGCGCCGGCGGGTTTCATGGGTCGGCGCCTGGCCACAGCCACACACGCCGAGCTCGGGTTGCCGCCGCACCTGAGGGACTGGAGCGACGACCACCTCCTCACCTTCCTGTGCAACCGATCCTCGAACGCACCTGGCAACCTGGTGTTCGGCAACGAGTCACTCACCCGGTTGTTGAGGGAGCGTGCGCAGCCTGTGATGACAGCTGCAGCTCGGCAAGTCGACTTCCCGCGGCTGGCCATGGCTGCGGCCGCTGAGGATGCCAACTCCGCCCAGGTCGGTGGCGAGCAGCCGAAGTTCACCGCCGCGATGGAAGACATCGGCCACGTGCTCGTGAAGCATGCTCGCTCGGACACTCGGATGGCAGATCTGCTGCACATGGAGCACCTGGCGCTGCGGACCCTGGGTGATCACGGCATCGCTGCGGCCGCTACCCACCGGCACGAGTTCGGCGGTATGACCTTCCTCGAAATCGAACGCTTCGATCGGGTGGGGCGCACAGGCCGGCTTGGAATGATTTCCGCGGGAGCCTACGACGATGAGCACTTCGGCAGCCGTGACAACTGGGCTGACTTCGCGCGCCGCCTGGTGAAAGCGGAGGTACTGGATGAAGCTGCTGTCATGCCGATCCTGGTGCAGCAGGCCTTCAGCCAGCTCACCGGCAACACGGACACGCACTTCGAGAACCTCTCGCTGATGCTCGACGCTCACGGCGAGGTGTCATCGGTCGCGCCCGCCTACGACATCCTGCCCATGTGCTACGCGCCGGGCTCGGCCTCTGGCATGGATCCGGAGCTGAAGGTGATCCAGCCCTCGGTGGGTCGCATTGGCGCCAATCCGGCCGTATGGGAAATTGCCGCGCGCGCGGCGCTGGCATTCTGGGATGCGGCCAGCACCGACACGGCGATCTCACCGCCCATGCGAGAGGTGGCAAAGCTCAACCGCGCGCAGGTGGCCGCCTTCGTAGAGCCACTTCTGCCCCCGCCCGCAACAGAGGCTCCTGAACCGCCAGCTCCAAGCCGGCGGCGTGCGCGGCCATAGCGGATGCCTCGAGCGTTGTGGACGCCGGTCAACGACAAGGGAATGCTGACTTCATTCCCTCGAGCATCAGGAGGGCTATGGGCATCGATGGCCGCAAATCTGCAGAGGTCAGATTCGCCCCCCGCTCTACGAAGTCCTCGTAGTTTGTTCTGTTGAAAACAATCTCCGGTGGGCAGACCGTGACAGGGCTTCGGTCTCGGTTCATGAAGGAGATCCCCCAGGACACTCCGCTGCCAAGTGCCGGCACGTGGGCCTGGGTGGCCGCCTGCCCTTTGGTTTGCTGGTAGCTCCGATATGACATGTCGGCACGAGCTGGCGCAAGGACGCAGAGCGCAAGGAAGAGTGCAATCTGGCTTTTCATGAAGGCCCCGAAAAATGGATAGAAGCAGGTCGTCGGACCATGTAGGAAACTACACCATGTAGAAAACTACACCATGTCAAAACCCGGGTTCAACACCATGAAGCTTGCAGCCGCCCTCTCCGCACTCATGCTGACTGCCTGCATGACGCCGCCGACCACGCCTTCCGGCCGTCAGCTGACTCTCGCAGATGCTGGGCCACCGCCGGCCGATGTAGGTGAAGCCGTGCGCACCGCGCTTCGGTACCGACTGAAGGACTTTGAGACTGCGAGGATTGAAATGGCGATGCAGCCGCGGCCGGTGGTTTTCGCGAGCACCACCGGATTGAACACCGGCGGCGCGGGGTGGGAGATCTGCCCGATGGTCAACGCCAAGAACTCCTTCGGCGCGTACACCGGCCTCAAGCCGATCTTCATCCTCTGGAAGCGGGGAGAGGTGATCGACTTCAATGCCAGCGAGATGGCTGCGTTCTGGTGCAGGGACAAGAACGACGCGAGGCTGGAGGCCGGCCCCCGCCTTCGATGACTCCAGTGCGCCGGGTGCCGCGAGTTGTCACGCTCACAGTTTTAGGACATCTTTCAGTGAAGACACGCCCACTCTTCGGCGTGAAGACACCACTCTGGAGATGCAATGAGCAGCCACATTGACAAGTTTGAGGCCTGGGCTTCCCGGGACCCGCTGTGCTGGAACATCCGCGAGAAAAGCTGGAGCGGAAAAACCTACCGCGACATCAATACCGAGTGCGCATGCACGGGTTACGTGGCCGGATACCAGGCGGCCATTGACGACGGCAAACCGACGTTCGCGAAGGAGTCAGGGCCAACCACCTACCTCCAGCGTTTTGGCGATGCCATGCAGGCGCTGTGCGGTGGCGTTCGTCCCAGTGACGATGTTCTCAGCGATTGGCTCGACCCAGAATCTGAAAGTTTCGCACTGCAGGAGTTCGCCATCGAGCACGGTCCGGCTTGGGCCCAGGGCATTGTGGTGGTCGATGCCGCGCGGGTCCTCGCAGATTCCCCAACAGAGGGTGTTGAGCACGGGGATGCTCCCGCAAAGGCTTCAGCCTGCCAGGAGGCTGCATGAGCCAGCAGCGAAGCCGTGAAGCCTTTGAGGTGGCCTACGCCGCCTCGATCTCGGAAACCAGCCGCATGCCCTGCAGTTCAGAAGAAATCAGGGCCATGCGTGTTGGAGACCGGTACCAGGACGGCGCCGATTGGCTCAACGGCTGCTGGCGGGGCTGGCAGCTCGCCCAAGGCGCCAAAGGGGTCCAGGAGCAGATCTCGGCCGACAGCACCGCCAATTTGTGCGCGCAACCCTCCTCCACCCAGGAAGCCGTCACAACGGTCTCGGTTGCGGCCGAGCCGCTTCGACAGGTTCTTCAAGCCCTCATTGGCCCTGGTCACCTGATTCGTGAACTGCAGGCCACACGCAGCCTTCATGCGCTCACGAACGACAACCCGATCGAGATCCTCATCCAGCAGTTCAACGCCAGCGTGAATGGAGTGAAGAAGTCATGAGTCTTGCATTTGACGCCATGGTTTTTGCGCGCGAGGTGCACCACGCTCAGCGACGCAAGTACACCAACAACCCCTACGCCGATCACCTGGCCGAGGTGGCCGGGATCGTGGCCACGATCAATGGTGATCCGGAAATGATCGCGGTCGCCTGGCTTCACGATTGCGTGGAAGACCAAGGGGTCTCACTTTTCGATCTCGAGGCGCGCTTTGGAATCCGGGTGGCACTCGGTGTTTCAGGCCTGTCCGATATCGAAGAGGGGAACCGAGCCACCCGCAAGGCACTTGCCCGCGCGCGGCTTGCCACGTGTGCAGGTTGGATTCAGACCATCAAGTGTGCCGACCTGATCAGCAATACCAGCAGCATCGTGATGCACGATCCCGTGTTCGCCACCACATACCTGGAGGAGAAGCGGCTGCTCCTTCAAGTCCTGACGAAGGCTGATCCCAGATTGCATGCCCTGGCCACGGCCGCGGTTGCGCCCGGCGCCTCATCGTGACTGGCAGCCATGAACGTGATCGACCTCGGACCTCGACTGCGGCAAATGGCTGAAGCTCCGGCGATCAATCGGGCGGCGACTCTCCACCCATGTGCACGCGCAGCTCCTCGCCGGTGACACGCTGACCCGTTGCGATCACCTCCAGGCAGACGACTTTGCTGAACGCGTACGTGCGCAGGGCGTTGTAGGTGTAGCACCAAGCCCTGAACAGGTGCTCTCGCTTGTCCAGGCCGAAGATCGCAATGTCCCGGGTGTACGTCTCCCCCGGGAATGCCGACTTGTATTCCATTCGGAAACTCGGCCCGTCTTCCTCCAGCAGCTCACCGTCGGCCATGGTGTGGCGCCGCATGCCGCCGGCACGCGCCTCCGTGCTCACTGGGGTTCCGCCCTCCCCTGGTGGCGTTGCCTCGATCCTGTTTTTGTTTGGCACGGACGTTGATTTTCAGTTGCTGCCGTTGCATGAGGGAGGTTCGGGATGCGCTAGCATCCTGCCAGATTCCTTACCTAAGGACATCCATACTTTTCAAAATCAAGAAGGGGCTTTCCGGTGAGCAAAAACAAGATGATGACAGCAGTAGCGGCATCGACGTTGGCGATCAGCCTCCTGGGATGTGCTGACGCCCCTCCAGAAGCCAGCGACGTTCAATCCGAACTGATCGCTGGCTATGCGCCTTGCGATTCTGTTCTATTGAGTGATTTCGAGAAAACCAACAGCATCGACCGAGGCGATCACTACCAGGTTGATTTGACGTGGAAGTTCACATTTACCCGAGATGTTGCAAGACTCCAAATGCTGCTACCAACAGGTGAGGGACTTTGCAACAACATGCCGATGACACAAGTCCTGCTCGCCCAACTAACGGAGGCGGGGGTTGATATCAGTGAAGGCGTGAGTAAAGGTTTGGTAGTAGGTGCATCCAACACTTACAAAGTTGTGAAATCCGAAAAGGGGTGGGTCATCGATTGATGCGCTGGCTCGGCCCTGGCGGCCGGGTCAGTCTGGCCAGGCGTTGCTCGCCCAGTCGTCGAGAGACTGGTCATCAGATCTGCCCACTGGGGGCTTGAGAGTGCCGGGCCTGGGAATCGGCTCGAATGAGGGCTGAGGTGGGCTGTCAGGCAACTTCAAGCTTGCTTCTGCCGATGGCTCGGGCGCTGGCGCGTTTGCAGGCTGCTCTCTGAACATGACGTTGAGGCGGCGCCGCTTCCACTCGGCGAAGTGGTAAACCATGCCCATGGCTGAAGCGAGCCTGTCCAGACGACGCGCGTCCATCAGTTCCAACCGCATCCTCAGGGGAGGAAACTGGACCCAGCCAGGACCTCTGCGGTGCCGAACAGCGAACCAGTCCATCAACGCTCGCTCCGGAGTCGCCACGGCAAACGGGTAACGGGCGTCCAGGCTGTCAGGCCCATGGTGGCCAACCTGCTCGAACAAATCCTTGTCGATCTCATAGACGTGGAAGGGCAAAAATCCATCGACCTTGGTCGGACGCCACTGAGATCTCTTCTGAGAGTCCTTTGGGGCAACAATGCTCGAAACGCTCTCGGGAGGACCATCCATGATCCCTTGCTCGATCAGCACCGACCACATGCTCACAACCGCGCTCGAGTTCAACCCGTGAGCCAGGGCAAAGCCATTGGTCTTTTTCAGGGCCAAGCTGTTCAAGTAAACGCCACCCGCACGCTTGAGCACACCCTCCGATTCCCTCTGGGCCACCCAGTAGAAAACAGCGGAGCTGTTCGCAGGTTGACCGTCATCCAGGGATGGGGATGTCGCCATCGCCACCTGAAGGATCTCCTGAATCGTCACAACATCGGGCGCTCCGTCTGAAGCAAGCCAATTCTGCAGGGCACCTGGCCACTTTCTCCCCAGGTGATCCCTTAGTCGCGCCGGCGCCATCGGATGGAGGTGTTGGGGCATCTGGGGCTCATCCAGCAGTTTGAACATCTCAGCAAACTTGCGGCCGGTGCTGGACTTCGGTGTCAAGCCGTGCACGAAGATGGGCCTGAGCATCCACCATGCGTACCCATTGGTCGCTGCAAATTGCTCAGGCGTAAAGCCCAAGGCGGCGAATTTGTCGATGAGGTCTCCCACCTTTTTCCAGGACACCTCAAGAGGAGGAGTATTGGACTCCGCAGAAGCTGTCTCTGCTGGCCCGACATGCCAGAACTCATCACGATCGGGATCAGCCTTCGGGTAAATCAGGCCCAGCGCCAAGGCGACCTCACGAGCCATGCCGCGATCGCCACTCGCGCGCCCATCGAGGAGGTCGCGGACTACCTGGGGCCTGAAGCCGCGGCTCCTTGCCCAAGCAGCAATGTCAACGCCACCTTCTTGGAGGATTTCCTTGGTGCGCCGGCATTTGGCTCTGAAGTCGTCGGTTGTCATTGGGGTTTTGAGGTCTTCGGAGGTACGCAAATCCTACTGGGTCGATCTCTTTCAGGAAAGCGATGCAGAACGAGCTGGGAAGAAGGGGCGGGAGGCCAAGGAGACTGGGCGACCTGGAAAAGTTCATCCTGTGAACGCTGAGCTCAAGGGCGATCTGTTGAACTTCATCTGGCGAACAAAGCGTTGCCGCGGAACGCCATAATGGATAAAATGTCCATTATGGTCATTCTCGACAACCTCCCCCAAATCCCTGCCACCAAGGCGAAGCAAGCATTTGGCGAAATGCTTGATCGCCTGCGTGCCGGTGCTCCGCTGGCCATCACTTCCCACGGCCGCATCAAGGCGCTTCTCTCGACGCCAGAGTCCTGGAGGGCAATGGAGTTGGAGTCATCTCGTGGGGTGGAGCTTGCAGAGCGACAGGTTGCGCGTACAGATCAGGAGCGTGTTGAGTTCGAGCGACTGCAGCGCCATGCAGCGCTCGCTGTTGAATTGCTGAGCTCCGATCCCGAGCAGCAGAAGGCCCTCATCGACAAGGCCCGAGCACGGGTTCAGAGGTGGAGGGCCAACGATCTTTGCAGCGAGGACTACATCGGTCGGTGGGAGGCCATGCTGGCCAAACCGGTGC
The DNA here is from genome assembly GCA_001464865.1 of Burkholderiales bacterium Ga0074133. Taxonomy (GTDB): domain Bacteria; phylum Pseudomonadota; class Gammaproteobacteria; order Burkholderiales; family Burkholderiaceae_C; genus Acidovorax. The sequence goes on along the minus strand of LNEG01000004.1, from coordinate 13,750 downwards.
CAATCCTCGCAAAGGAGATGGTGTCGGACTGCGACGGCTGGGGAAGGTCTCTGAGGCAGAACACACCCTTCACCTTGAAGCCCCAGGCCAAGTCATGAGCAAGCTCGACATCCTTTTTCAGGCTTTGTCAGAAGCGAAAAAGCTGACCGGGCACACCGAGTACGTCATCGTCGGGAGCCTGTCTGCACTGGTCCATGAGGAATCCGGCCGGCTACCTCGAGACATGGTCCGCTCGAACGACTTTGATGCGTACACCCGGGCTGACCCCGGCCGCATTCTCGATGTTGCACATGCACTGGGAGAGGGCAGCGCCTTCTTCGAAGATCACGACATGTACATCGACCCCGTGACGCCCAAGCTCCTCACGCTGCCGGATGGGTGGGAAGAACGTATGGGCGTAATCGAGCGTGAAGGGATTAAGGCCTTTTTTCTCGATGCCGACGATGCTGCCATCTCAAAGTACACCCGTGGAGCACCGAACGATCTTCGATGGATTCGAGCCGGCGTAGAGACTGGACTCATCAACCTGGAGACCGTGCGCGATCGATTGAAGACGACCAGCTTTCTGGATGCCGCAGAGGATGCAGCGACAAAGGCAAGAGTCATCGAGGACATGCGCACCCACCTTCAAACCAAGGACCCCAGCGATAAGCCTCCAACCAAGGCTCTTGGTCCACGCCGTCGCTAGGGCTCTGCGTCGACACACGCCGCGCTCCCACCAGCACAGACCTGTGCAGGGCACACCAAAAAATCAGAACACTGCGGCATGCACAAACAACCCAGCCCCCGACACCCTTCCCTCAATCCTTTCTCCCCCCTTCTCTCCAGCCTGACCAGACCCCTCCTCCTGGCTGCAGCCCTATTCCTCTCGCCCCAAGCCAAGGCGCTGGAGTTCTCCGTCAGCCCCACCGGCGTGATCACCGCCACGGGGGACATCGTCCCAGGGGATGCTGAGGCGATCGCCAAGCTGATCACGCTGGAGTTCAAGCAGGAGCACCGCCTGCTCAGGGATCTGGTGACCGTGAACCTGCACTCCAGAGGGGGGAGCCTGATAGGCGGTATCCGCCTGGGGTACGCACTGCGCGAACTGGCCGTGCACACCAACGTTGCTGCGGGGCAATCTTGCTTGTCCGCCTGTGCTCTCGCCTTCCTCGGCGGCAAGGGGCGCACGGTAGAGGGTCAACTGGGCGTCCATGCCGCAGGGCTCATGCCCAACAGCACAGCTTCCACCCAGGCGCAGCTGCTGGACACCATCCAGGCGCTGGGGGCCATCACCACGTCCTATGTGCACGAGATGACCGGGAGCAGCGAGGTTGCCTTGCTGGCTCTGGCGACCTCCAACAACAAGGTGGCCGTCCTCACCGACGCGGAGTTGGTGTCCATGCGCGCCATCACTGTGGCCCGCCGGCCGGCACAGTACGGTCAAACCGGGTTTCGCTGCCCAGCCACGAACACCCTCTCGGTGCTGAGCATCATCTGTGTGAACCTGGATGTCGCACAGCTGGACCTCGAGCTCAACGACCTGTACGGGAAGATCCGCGCCCTGGGAGCCCCGGCAAACCTGGCGCGCGAGCAGCAGGCCTGGCTGCGATACCGCAACTCGTGCGTCAACGACAGCATGCCCAATGGCCATCAGAGCATCATCAAGTGCGTTCGCACCGCCTACGAGATCCGGCGTGATCAGCTGCAGGCGATTTCGCTGGACCTGGCCGCCAAGGGCACCGACCAGGTGAAGTCCGGCTGGGCGCCGATCCCAGAGCTGAAGTAGCCACGGCCGCGGTCTGCCTCTACGATGCGGACCATGTGCTACTCCGCCCTCATCTGGACCGACTACCGGCGCTACCTGAAGTCATACGGCGCCACGCTGGACATCCACGAGTTCGTCCGCCTCATCGAGCGGCGCCTGAAACAGGGTCGCCTGGCCATCCCCAAAGGGATGCTGGACTCGCTGGGGGACCTGAAGAAGGTCTCAGCCCCTTCGGATGCTCCCAAAGACCAGGTTGCCGCGGTCGATGAACTCATCGCCCTTCTGGATGAACTCAGGAAGCAGGAGGCGGCAAGCTGGGAGGAGATGCTGTTCACGCAGAAAGCCCGTCTGGTCGACGCCGAGAGGAAGCTCGCAGCCAAACCCACGAAGGCGGCGTCGGAGAGTCAGCGCATCGCAACCGACAAGATCGAGCGCGCGATGGCCAGGCTGGCCGACCTGAGGCGAACAGAACCCAAGGAGCGGGACTCGCGGATCTTCCCCGGCCACTACGGGCTGGTGATGATCGACGAAGGCGGTCAGCGGATCCTCAAACCCATGCGCTACCAGTGCCGCCCGGCGGGCAAGCCGGCCTTCTACGACACCAAGTACCCGGGCACCTACAACGCGCGCGCGGACAACCTGCAGGGCTTCTGGAAAGGCCAGTTCGGCCACACCCATGGCTTGATGGTGGTCACCTCCTTCTTCGAGAACGTGAACCTGCACCGGGTCGAGGGCCGTGAGCTCGCGCCTGGCGAGGAGGTGCGCAACCAGGTGCTGCGCTTTGATCCTGCGGGTGGCCAGCTCATGCTGGTTGCGTGCTTGTGGTCGCACTGGACTCCACCAGGTGGGGCTGGCGGCAAATCAGCAGAGGAGGACGACCTGCTTTCCTTCGCAGCCATCACCGATGAGCCCCCGCCTGAGGTGGCGGCCGCCGGGCACGACCGGTGCATCGTGCCCATCAAGCCAGAGAACATCGACGCCTGGCTCAATCCTGATGCGGGGGACCTGCAGCGGCAGGTCGAGATCCTGAAAGATCGGGAGACGCCGTACTACGAGCACCGGCTGGCGGCTTGAGAGTGGGTGGCGTCGGGGGCTGAGCGTCATTGAGCAGCCGCAGCTGCAGCCGGGTCGCCGAACTTGCCGTGAAGTTTCCAGGTGGTGGCCTCGTGGTCCTCCATCTCGCCACCAACATCGAGACCGACGTTCATGGCGGTCGCCTTGAGATCGGCGTTCACGCCAAAGTCATCCTCGTAGTTCACAGCCAGTGAGAACTCCTTCATCCCGAAAGACATCCTGCCCTTGGCAACGGTTTGCCAAGTGCTCTCATGCGGGTACCAGACCAACCCCTCTGGCAACGATGGGCTCCCAGAGCCCTCGAACTTGGCTTCAAACACCATGTTTGCGCCGTGAGCCTTGGAGGATTTGAACTTGGCTCCAATCTCCTTTGCGGGCACTGCCACAGAGAGGTTTCCCGCAACCTGATCTGACCATCCCCGCACGAATTCAGCCTTGATTTCAGTGGCGCCCAGATGCATCAGGATGTCAACGGCCTCTGCGAACTTGTGCTCGAAGAGCATCTTGTGGAAGGAGGGCAGCGTGAAGTAGACATCGTTGAGGGCGGGGTGGCCCGCATAGAGCACCTCATCGATTGGGTGCCCAGGTGGGAACTTGAGGCCTGCAGATTCGGTTCTGCTGATGATGCGGACATCAAGGCCGCCATAGCTGTACTTTCGGATCCTATTTACAGCCCGGTTGCTTGTGGCGATGACGTCTGGAATGGCGGCCACAAAATCACCCGCAACAAACCTCAGGACGGATTTCGCCACGCCTTCACTCTTCTCAAAGTTGATCGGGTCGAGCAAATAATAATTTCCGCTCTTGATGGCGCCCGCGAGATCGCCAGGCAGGACGACCACGAGATTGCGCGCTGGGTTGGGCTTGGAGAGCATTCGAACCTCTGAGTCGTTATGGGAGCGTGCCGCCTATGGCGGGCGGCCTCAGTGTGTTTAAGGATAGCCCACGTCACAGCAAGGGACTCAGCGGCAAGTGGGGCCGATGAGGTGAAGGTGCAGACATGGTGTTTCAGATATCCTATGGACATCAACGTGATACAGCACAACCCCCCACCTGGATCTCATCATGAAAACTCTGAAAATCGCAGTCGCCTTGGCCATCGCAACTTCCGCCCTGTTTGCCGGCTCCGCCATGGCGGCCGCACCCAAAGATGCGGCCTGCAAGGGTAATGCCGAGGGCGGCACCGTCAAAAGCGTTGCGACCGTTGGCAAGAGCGTCGTCATGACCTTCACGAACAACCCCGTGCCCATCAACATCCCGCTGACGCAGAAAGCAGAAGCTGCCGCCCTGGCCAAGGTCAAGCCCGGCACGCTGTACTGCGTGGAACCCGACCCCCTGATGTAACAGCAGACAGGCGCTACGATGTTCATTTTCCGAGTGCTCTGGGTACTTCTGTCGGTCGGCATTCGTATGGCTGTCGTGGTGACTCCGTTCATCTACTTCTACGAGCACAACGGGACGCTACCTTCGTTCGCCGTCCCAACGGGCATCCCGACTGCCGTGATGCTGCCGGTGTACTCGGTCCTCGCTTTTGTTCTCCTTTTTTGGCGAGAGATCGTCGATGGGGCTGCACAACAACAGGAATGGCTTGCGCAGCTTTCCGATGAGGAACGGGAGGACTACTTCCGCCGTAAGGAGGAAGAGGCTGAGGAGATCAAGCGGCAGGATGACGACCGGACCTTCGATCGCTTGACGCCGGGTACCGCTGCCTACTACATCGACCGGGGCCATGACAGTCAGTTCTGACATTGCGTCTGATGCAGGAAACCTCGAACATGAAGGCTGCCTGCACTACAAGGCTTTCGCTGCTCTCGCTCGCGAGGAGCTGCAGGCGGGGCATGAGGCCGTGAGCAGGCGAATCGCCGAACTGATCACCTTCATCGATCGCTCCATCCCACTCACCGCAACACAGGTCAGGGCTCAGGCACGTGACCGGGACAGTGGTGAGCCCTACCGCAAGCTGTATGTCCTCGAGGTTTTCCGTGACCTGGTGGAGCGACAGTGGCCGGATGACGTGGCCGATCAGATTTCCCAACTGCTGGCACGCTACGCGCGCGACGGGTATGTGGACATCGATCGATACCACGATGAAGGCACGCTGCTTGAGGTAGCGATCACGCAGCTCAATGCGCACGCTGCCACTGCCCTCATCAAGATGGGAGCCTCAGAGAGCCGGGTGCCGATGAAGCAGGTCAAGGGCACAGCCGTTCAACCCGGTGACTTCCATGGGTTCATGCGATTGAAGTTCGAGGCTGGCCACCGCATGCACGACGCTGTCTATGGCGCCCGCATGGCGCGCTCGATCGCGGTGGCCAAGGGTGAGCTGGCGTCGGATGGGCTGGGCACCGCGGCGCCGGAGGATGTGGCTGCAGCTGAGCCGGCCGCGCAGCCCGCACAACTCGGTATTCGGCGCCGGGGGCTTTGAGTGGCTGACTTCATTCCCCTTCGGGACAAGGTCTGTCGCGTCCAGCTCCCATCGGATGAAGTCGCGGATCCGAACAACTCGCTGGTCGACCAGGCGCAGTACCACGGATGGCTTCTGCGCAGCATCACCGGCTTGGGCATCACCATTCCTGAGCGAGGTCCCGAGCCGCTCGAGAAGTTTCCATCCATGCCCTTGGTGGCGCGAACAGTCCTCAAAGATCTGCTCGCCAGGATGATCGCCATCAAGGCGCCGATCTCACTGCACTGGCGCGAAGCCACTGGCGCAGGTCCCATGCAGGCCGCGCAGACCAAAACCGCGATGGACAGGCTCCTGTCGCTGGGCGGTCACTTCGGCCACAACGAATTACTCTACGAGCTCATCATGGCCTACGGCCGCGCAGGGTACATCAGCCCCAGGCAAGCAACCAACGGAGTGACGGCTCTCGAAGATGCGCTCCGGTCTCGGAACCACACCACGGTGCGAGCCCTGGTCGAGTTGGGAGCGACGGGGGAGAACATCCCGAGCAAGGAGACCCGAAACGCCTGGGACATGATCTTTCCCGCGGGAGACTTCGCCTTTTTCATGGAGCACTGGGTCGGGCATGGGTCGGCCATTCACCAGACGTACATGGCGGCGTGCATGAGCCGGGAAATCCTGGTCAAGCGGGATGTGGCGGCCGTTGAGCCGGTGAGGACCGTCTCGGTTGTGGCTGCAGCGCCTGGACGGCGCCGCCGGGGGATTTGAACTCGGTGAAGAAACGAGACGAATACCATCCGTGAGAAGATGTAGCGAAATAGGACCAAGCATGACTTCACCTTCTCGTTGCATCCCTTTTCTGCTCGCCATCATCTTGTCTACGGCTGGGGCTACGAGCTTCGCGCAGGCAACGAAACCTGCGATCCCGACGCTTGCCCCGTCGACGCCCGAGGCACTTGCAAAGGCTCCCAAGCTGACACCGTTCGGCATCGAGTTGAACTCGGAGAAGTCGTGTGCACGCATGAAGGCGAAGTTCAAAGAGCTCTCACCTGGTTTTAAGCCCGATCCCGACGATGTCGGTTTCTACCTTAAGTCAGAGAAAATTTTTCCAGGCTCCGCTTCCATCATGACGGTGTGCACACCTGACAAAAAAATGAAATATATTAGGATTCAACTGCTTGAATCCAGCGGCCCCATTGGCGATGTGCTCGCAGCAGTGGGCGAAAAGTACCCCTTTGAGAAGATTGAAATCGGCACAGACGGTGCTACTGAATTCCATTCTTTCAAAGCCAAAGATGGGAGTGTTAAGGTTAACGCAGCCAAGACAGATCCCGGCTGGTTCATCACGTACTCGGTCTTTACCGACGAAGACAAAGCCGAACAGAAAAGGGAAGAGGCCGAAAAAAAGGCCACCATCAAGCGCGCACTTTGAAGCAGGGGCCTCAGGGCTTCTCCCGCTCGCAAGTGGGTCCTGATGCAGCCAGCATCCCTGCCTCAGTCAAATGCAACCGCCACATCATGGTCGAGGCCGAATTCCCAGCCCCGGAGTCAAACCCCACATAGATGGGCTTGTGCCCTTCGTACTCGACGGCATAGTGCGCGGTTGTAGATGCCACGCCGTCGTCATCGCAGGTGGTGAAGATCCTGCGCACGCTCGCGCGGCCGAAAAGCTCTGGTGCAAACCTCCCTGAGGTGCTGCCTGCGTTCTTCTCGCCGTGTTTGACGGTGCCGGCAATGTTGACCTGGTGGAACCCGACGGGCGCCCCATAAATGGTCACCTCAAGCTGTTTTGGTACGCCAGCCACCGGCATGACCGGTGTCATAACGCCGAGCAGCTTCGTGAGCGCCTTCTCGGGCGCGGACTTCCACCTCACACCCGGGACACCGTAGAGGGTCTTCCAAGGCGGCGTGGCGAAGTTGTTGCCGCGGTTGATGGCCATCGTGGCCGCCAGGGGCTCCAGGGCGGTGGCGTGGGCTGTGCCGACCAAGAAGGGGGCTGATGCCGCCGCCAGGGCGCACAGGATCCTGACGAAGCGGCTGGACGACGACATCAATTCACGCCTGCTGGGGACATTTGCTGTGGAGCGCCGCGGCGCTGCTCGGCTCCCTCCTGGGCCGTGATGAACGCCTTGCGGAAGTCCATCGGGTTCGAGATGCCCACAACGGGCGCCTGGGGCGTGCCGGCACCGGCGACGATGATGCTGCCGTAGTTGAAGATGCGCCCGAGGATGCTCTGGTCGACGCGGATGCTCTCGATCTTGGAGAGGTTGAGCTCGATGGTGTTGCGGCTGATCAGGCCGGTCTTCGCGATCACGCGCTTGTTGGTGATGGCGAGCTCGGTGGTCCAGTAGCGAATGGCGGCCATGGCCAGGGCGATCAACCCGATGCCAAAAAGTGGCAGTGTGATCAGGCCGAGGAGGATCAGGGGCATCAGGGCCCAGATGCTGATCTTGCCCATGTGCTGGACGCTCTCGCCGGTGGTCAACGAGCTTTGGACATATGACATTTTTTCCCTTTGGATGATTGAGTGCTGGGGATTCTCTCAGTAGTTCATCTGGACGTGGCGGCTACGCGCTGGGGCTGTGGCTGCAGCAGCACAGAGGGGCTGAGTTCATCCCTGGGTTCAATGAAGTCAGTCAGTTACTGGGGCTGCATCGGAAATCTCGAGGGCACCAGTTTGAAAAGCATGTCACCTTGGGTCACGTCCGGTCACCCACCGACAACCGGTGACACCTTGTGGCGACTGCGGGCACCTGGTGGAGCCGGCCGGCGGCAGCGGTCGCCATACGTCACCAAGTGGCGCTTGCTCAGACAGGTTATGTTTTTCTTCGTCGGCGGTAGACGGGTTATATTTTTTCTTCGCCAACAGCAGACGGCTTATATTTTTTCGCGCCAAGTGTCACCTTGCGCCACGAGGCGACACCACCAGGCGCGACCGATCACCGAGGTGTGTGCATGGTCGACAATTCAAGCCGCGAACCCCTCGGAGCCGAGGCGTTACAGCATGGATATATCCAAATCACCCGAGCTGGAGAGAAGGGCCGGCAGGCAAGGGTCAGCGCCTATCAAGGAGAGCAATGAACCATTCAGAAAACACCGACGACGACGTCCCCTCCGATGAGGTGAAGACGATTTGGCACACAGTCATTGGACGGGTACTGGAAATCGCCAGCCGCCCCACCAACAACACGGCTTGGGTCCCAGTTCCCCTGCGGGATGACCTTCAGGACTGTGTCGATCGCGGCCTCCTGGTGGCCACCCGATTTGACGAGAACACGCCACAGGACAGATACCAGCTCACAGTGACTCGAAACGGGCAGATCGTGTACGACCTCCTCCACTCCCACCTGGTGGCAACTGGACAGGTGGAGCCACGTGAGCCACCCGAGCCGGATGTGGTCAGAGCGAATCCGTTTGACGGAATGGACGACTGAAAGCCCAGGTCGGCGGCCCGCAGCCAGGTGCAGTTCGCGCAATCCGGCACTTTTTTCGACACCAACCGTCAGCCGGTGTCATCTGCCGCCAGTACTGGCCACATTGAATCACTCGCTGGCAGCCTTCAATCCGATGAACTCAAGCCTGGACTTGTCAAGGCTGCTGTCGAGATTTTCGTAGCGGTCTTGGGTCGATCCCATTGCGCGCCCGAGCAGAAAAATGCGCTCGGACAATGTCTGCAGACCTTGCCCGGCCTTGAAGCAGCCGGGGTTCTTCAGCCAGTGCGACCGCAAAAGAACAAGTAAGCCCATCCATCCATTGCTCCCGCTGCTTGTGTGCGGATCCAGCCCCAGGTTGCGCAGGATGCAATAAGCCATGAACAACGGGTCTCGTTCATCGCCATGGCCAGGGGTGTGAGAGTTCTTCCCGTAGTACGCCAACGCATAGTCACCAAGCATGACTTTGTCCAAACCGCCAAGCTCTGGATACACGGACAAAGCCGACTCTCCTTCCCAGACGGCAGCGGATTCCATCGTAGGAGAGTGATACACGATGATCTCAAATGCCTCCGACGGCCTTGGTTTAGCAACCGTAGCCGTCTCGGAGAACATCTGAACGACATCGGGCTCGATCTCTGTTCGCAGGGTTTCCCGATCGTGCATCGCAGTCTCTCTCAATCGGGACATGGCATCGGTGAACCCGCACAGACCTTCGTACTCACGCTGGGACAATGCAAAGGGGATCTTCGGCTTCAGCCACTCCCAGCTTTCAGGGTCATCGAGCTCATTCATGGGTGTCAACCTCAGGCCCAACAATCCATCCAACTTGTCCCAGTCGACTTCGGGGTTTGACGCCGTCCATGGCTCACCATCGATGGTCAGTGCCCGCTGGGAGTGAAGCAAGCCACCCCTGCTCTTGATCACCTGGTACACATCATCATCAGGCTCCCTCTGGTTGAAGCGCTCGACTTCGCCCATTCCTGCCAGATCACAATCAGGATCCGTCGGGTCCGGAAAGCCAGAGAGGCGCCTTGTTCTGCCATCCCAAGGATTGATGAACTCAACCTCGGAGAGCAGTGGAGGCAGATCAGTGCAGCGAAAGGGAAACGTCGGCTTCCTGTGCCAAAGCGCCTGCGCCGATTTCAGAAAGTCGTCAGGAGATTTGAAGACGTGTGCGTGATAGACGCCCAACTCGCGCCAATACCAGCTGTATCCGAACAGTTGCCCGTCCGGGCCCATGTATTGCACGGGAGTGAGCCCCAGTGGCCAGGTCTGAGATGCCCAAGAGAACAGAATGGCCTCCTCGACGTCGACAGCTACTTCAGATCTGATTCGCTTGATGAGGTCGTAGGGGTCAATGCCGGAGGCCTCGCTCCAGCACAAATGTGCTGTGTCGAATGCGATTTCCGCACGATAGGGAGTGAGGACCTTGCCTTTCGCATCCAAGCTCGAGTCAAACCCTCTCATCCACTTCTCAAGCTGGTAACCAGGGAGCCGCTTCTCTCTGAACCCAACGGATGACAGTCCATCCCTCATGCGCAGCTGTTGCATCGCATACAGATGGCGAACGCTCAGCCTGGAGAACATCCAGGCGGCGCACACCGCGGCGCACACGTCGGTCAGCGGTATCCCGCTTGCAAGGAAGATTCGCCAGGCAATGCATGCCTCTAGCTCATATTCCTTATTCGGGAGCTGCTTGATCCCGGCAATGAGATCGGCGTCGCGAGAAACCATCTTGTCCCACGACGCGTATCCCAGGCCTATCGCCAACAAGGATTTGACCGCGGTCAGCGGTTTGCCCTTGAAGGCTTGCCGGGACACCAGAACATCAACCATCTCATCAAGCCCACCGCCCTCGACATCCACGCGCGCCAGCGGCACCGCGTACTTCAGGGCCACAGGTGGAGGCAACCATTCCGTCAGCCCTTCATGCATCGAGTCCCTGTAAGCCGGGGCAATCAGCTCAATGTCAATCGCTAGGTGCTCGGATAAAAGGGTGAGAAATTGGAGGCGCTCTGCCGGCAATCCCTGCACAGCAAAGAACCGCTCGACATCCCTCATCAAGTGAAAGAGCGGCAGCAGGGAGTCAATCAGCGTCGAGTGCGACTCGAGCCAAGCAGAGCGTCCCTTCGCATCCAGCCTGACGAGTTCCTCTTGCACCTTCTCAACAACAACCTGAGTCGCATGGAAGTTCGCAAACCCAAGCGCCCTGGCCATGGCCTCATGAACCCTGGACAGCTTGAGGTCTGGGGTAGATGGCTTGAGGTTTACGTGCAGGGACTTGGCGCACCCCTTGAACTGCAGCATCAGGAGATCGGGCATCTCACCGCCGTGATCCAACAATAGGGAGTCAAAGTCCTGTCGCGCCTCTTCGTCGGCCTTATTGACCTTCATGGTGTCACCTCCGTTGGCAGCGCAAGTGAACGGCTCACCACGTCCAGCACTACCAAGGGGTTTACCAAGTAGGGAGGGGGAAAACATCAATCTGACGTCGCCTGTTCACTGAGGTGAGCAGCTCGCCGGCGAAGGAGCGATTGACGGATTCTAAGCACGCTTCAAACCGATGTCCACATAGCTTTTGATTGATCACGGTGGCGAGCACTGCCACCGGAAAGCGCCATGTCAGACAGGTTTTATTTTTCTGTCACCAGTGGTCAACATGAGGCGGGGCCTGCAGACAGGTTATTTTTTTGTCGGCGAACTTGCCAAGTGCAATTCACCTGGGGCAAAATTCTTGCGCGGCGAACCGACTCCGCGCCTCCCGCATGGTGAAGCCCCAAGCATCGGATCGACAGCATTGACAGCACCAGGTGCACCACCCTCCTTTTGGTCTGCACGGTGAAGCGGGATAGCCGTGCTCAATCCACAAGGAAACGGTATGAATCCGTCACTGTCGACCACGATCGCGGCCATCGGCTGCGTCGTTCCCTCCTCCATCGAACGCCCCAAACGCTTCGCTCAAGAGCTCCACAAATTTGTGGGACGCGCAACTCTGTCCGAGTGCCAAGAAATCACAGCCCACGTTTACGGGCATGCGGATTGGCACTCGCTTCACAAGGCATGCAGCAGCCAGTCAAATGGCGCAGCGTTTGACGAGGACCTCACAGTCGAAGAGGATAAAGCGCGTGAAGATGCTCAGGTCAAGGTGCTGTGCAGGGAGTTGTTTGACCTCGACCCAGACACAGTAGATCTCGGCCCTCCCCCACGAGATGCGCCAGACGCGAGCGCGGCAGAGCAGACTCAGGCCCGCACCCATGATCACCATCGAGATCCTCTAAAACGTTCCGACCTGGCCATCGAACAACTGCACAAGACCTTCTGCCAATGGTTTCTCACCGAGCAGACGCCAACACTGTCTTTTCAAGCACCACGTGCGCAGATTGGGCCGGATGTGGAAGGCATTGCCTCACAGGATTTCATGGCAACGTTTCCTCTTCGCCTTGCGCAGTGGTGGCGAGTGAACATCCCCTACCAACCCGAAGTGGCGTTGGCCATTGAAACCTTCCCATGGAACAAGGATCGAGTGACCAGTATTCTGATGTTTGGAAGATACTGGGGGGAGCTTGGTGTTCACTACGCTGAGGTCATCGACTTCATGATGGGCCCGGGAACCGCATACCTGCTGGCAGAGCAGTACTGCAAGGCCGCCATGTTCAACATGGATGTGCTCTCAATGTCTGATGAAAGGATCAGCGAACTCTCGCTGGCTCTTGAAATACAGTTCATGTCGATCTACCCGCGTGATGACTTCATCAAAGCTGGCCCCCAAGGGTTGCGTCGCTGCGCCAGGGAAGCAGTCAAAGTGCTCACGAACCCCAAGAGCCGTCGTGGAACCTGGAAAACGTGAGCATCGGATGGTCTTCACATCACCGATGATGGCCACCACATAATCGCCAATGCCCATCCTCGACAAACTCAACATCACGCCGCCGGTGGCCATGACCGCCGCAGAGATCAAATCCTTCGAGCTGCTGATGTCCGCCGCGCGCAATGACACCGGGCAGAGCCGGCGGGTGGCGGACTTCCTCCTGGCCTGGTGGAACGCTGTCGAGTGCGGGGCTTGGGATCCAACGAGTCTATGGGCTCTGGACGTGGAGCTGGGCGACGCCATCGTCACCCTGCTGGGCTACATCAACCGAAGCAGGTGCTACCCGGACACCCTGGGCTATGGGCCGGAGTTCAAGGAGCTCGTGAGGATGTGGCGCGGGTAGCGGGGATGCTTTCGATGCCTCAGTACATCCCGCTGGCCGGGTCGTATTTGTCGATCACCTCGTCGTAGTCAGGGGCGGCGTAGGGTTCACGGCGAGTCTTCTCCCCGGGAAAAGGCGACTTTCCCCACTGGAATGGCCACCGGGTCCATTTTCGCGACTTCAGTTGATCAAAGAGCCTGCCTTGTGAAGCGGTGGCAATACGGTACGCGGAGCCAGGAACGAAGCGATCGTTGTCCATGAGCCATTCGTAGGCCAGCACAGCCTTACGACAGTGCTGCCATGAACCGAGGATCAGCGCCATCTGGGTCAATTCGTCGCCGTCGGCCAGGCGGCGCAGCATCGACAATCGCCGCGATGGCACTGCCTCCACAAGGCGGTAAATGGCGTCGCGATTCTCGTGGAGGTAGTCATCAATCCTCTGGGGGCTGTCCAGGATGTTCGAGTGCAGCAACTTCTTGCCTTCATGGCGCTCGTGACCCAAGTCGAGGAATTCAAGGGCATGCCGTCTGGCTTCGTTTTGGTAGTTCCAGGCGCTCATTCATCTCCTCCGGCATGGCGGCATGGACCGCAGTTTTGGCGACCGCACATTCTTGTTGGAAATCTCACGGCCCGCAAGATCGAGAGGCGCCGTCACCCTCCTGAACGTTTTCAACTGAAAAAAGAGGGCTTAAAACGGCGGAGGGGCTCCACCAGAAGGATATGGGCGCCGGAGACTAATGCAGGTCAGGCTGGGAAGATGGGGCTGAGGTTCAGATTTGTTCAGCGTAGTGGCGGTCGTTGTCAACCAAATCAAGGATTTGATGGCGTATCTGATATCCTTTGCGCGTGATCAACTTCCCCGCCACACACCAGATCCCAATTACAAACAGGGTCAAGGGAGAAC
>LNEG01000003.1 GCA_001464865.1 Burkholderiales bacterium Ga0074133 | reverse complement strand
AAGCTCATCGTGAACCCCAACCAGGAGGGCTGCGGCTTTCCTTCGAAGGACATCGCTGGATGCGGCGTCGCCTGGTACGTCGCCAAAGCCATGGTGCAGGAGCTCATCGATCGTGGGCTGGATCCTGGCTTTGACCCCAATGAGCTGCTCAGCTACGTGGCCATCGGGACTGTTGCCGACGTCGTGAAGCTGGACCGGAACAACCGGACCATGGTGGAGCTGGGGCTCCGCATGATTCGCCAGCAGCACTGCGCCCCCGGCGTCCTCGCTCTGGCCCGGGTGGCCGGCAAGTTCCATGGAACCCTGTCCACTTCCGACATCGGGTTTGGCATTGGCCCCCGCATCAACGCCGCCGGACGCCTGAGCCACATGAAGGCTGGCATCGAATGCCTGACAACCTTGGATGAGCGCGAAGCCCAGGAGCTGTCCAAGAGGCTCGACAAGACGAACGAGGAGCGCAAGGACATTCAGCTCGACATCGTCGACCAGGCTGTGCTCCAGGTGAAAGCTGACCTGACCGATGCCGGCCATGCCGGTGGCGACCTTTTCTCCATCTTGGCCTACGACGCCGAATGGCACGAGGGTGTTGTCGGCATCGTCGCTGGTCGCATCAAGGAAGACTGGCATCGCCCCACCATCGTGATGTGCGACTCCTCGGACGGTGACATCAAGGGGTCGGGTCGCTCCATTCCCGGCTTCCACCTGAAGCATGCTCTGGACCGCATCAACATCGAGCACCCCGGCATCCTGAAGAAATTCGGTGGCCACGCCATGGCAGCCGGGATGACCATCGACCGCGCGCGCCTGGGTGAATTCAAGGAAGCCCTGGAGCGTGTATGCCGGGAGGAGATTGCACCCGAACTCCTGATCAAACGGATCCGCCACGACGGGGAGCTGGCGCCGGAGACCTTCACCGTCGAGGACGTGCGTGCGATGAGCATGCAGGTCTGGGGGCAGGGATTCGAAGAGCCGGTCTTCGTCAACGAGATCGACGTCAAGGAAGTCAAGCTCATTGGTGAGTTCAAGACCCACATGAGGCTGACCGCCCACGTGAAGGCGCCCGAGGGCGTTGTGGAGGAGCCTCAGGACATCGCCGTGCTCGGCTTCAACATGGCTGAGTTGGCCGACTGCGTGCCCGAGCGGATCACGATCGCCTTCAAACCCCAGGTGAACAACTTCCGGGGCGAGAGCTCCCTGCAGATGCTCATCGAGCACATTCCTGCGAGTCTGAACCCGGGGCTGGATGCTGTTCTGGCCGAAAACGAGATCATCAAGGCTGAGAAGGACGCCCTTCGGATGCAGCGAATGCGACAGGACCGACTCCTCCTGTCTGAATTCAATGGTGCATCGCGCAACGAGGATGAACCAGCAGCTGAACCGGTCGTTGAGACAAAGGGCCCGGTTGATCTGGGTGCGGAGCAGGGGGAGGGCGCCCAGGTGGGCGACCAACCCCGGGCCACTGGAACGTTGGCTGCAGAGGTGAACCAGTCGGTGAACCAGTCTGAGCAGCAGGTGGTGGTGAAGATGGGGAAGCCGCAGGCGGCTGAAGCCATTCAAGCTGGAGAGAAGAAGGGTGGGGATTTGGGTGCCAAGGCGGGTGGCCGGGTGGCTGGGGCTTCGCGGCCGGCGCGCGCGAAACAGGCACTGGGGTCGACCATGGCCATGGAGCTGGCTGCTGCACACGGTGTACTCACCGACTCGACCATCAACGGCGAGCTGCATCTCCCTGGGGTGACCGCCGACCTGGTGGCCGGCCGCGGGAAGTTCGTCTCCATCTACGGCTGGACCGGCGACGGCAGCGGGCGCACGCGCGCGGCGCTGGCCACCCTGAAAGCCTACGGCGGCAGCATCATCGTCCACGACCCGGGCGAGGCCGGCACGGCCAGCCGCGGCTACTGGGACAAGATGTTCGCTGAAGGCCTGGTCAATGAAATGCGCGACGACCTCGGTGAAGTCATCGCCAAGCAGATGAACCCAGCGCCGGCGGCTGAAAAGGTGCTGGCACCAGCAGCTCCATCAGGATCCTCGGCCGTGGCCAGGGCGCGCGCGCGCCGGGCGTCGGTGTGATGGACCCTCTCGGAATCAGCCCATCAGTTCACACAACCCCGCCTGGAAGATCGCGAAGAGAACATCCAGGCAGCTATCCTCACCGTGGGCGCCATCCCGGCGCCGGCCCCAATTGGACCTCGAATGAATCTCAAGCCCCTCTTGATCTGCCTGACCATCGCCTGTGCACCTGGCTGGGCGTCCGCCGCCCCCTCATATCTTCAGTACGGCGCCTACCAAAAAGCAAAAGAAGAGCCTTTGGCGAGGGGTTACATGTCCGGCTTGGTTCGCGGAGTGATGATGGCCAACGACATGATCAAGTCGAGCACGGGAAAGCCACTGTTCTGTCTGCCGCCAAATCTGGGCGTAAACAGAGAGTTCGGGAACGATTTGATCGATGCCGTTGCTGAACTTGCGGCACCAGAAAATCGCAGCAAGCTTCCGGTCGATGCACTCCTGATGAAGGGGATGAAGGACATGTTCCCCTGCCCATAAAGGGCTCTGCGCTGATCGCGGATAGGGATTTGTCACCTGAGGGTGTTCCAGATCTCTCTCGATGCCAGAAGCACGCCTAACGCCACCCATTTCGAAAGATGAACACGGCCATGAACCCCAAAGCAATCCTGATCTGCATTGCCATGGCCGCACCATCAGCCTGGGCAGATCTCAAGTACGGTGACTACGCGGCCGCCGGCAAGGACCACCCTGTGGTTGTCGGTTACATGACGGGGCTCGTCAGCGGTGTGCACCTGGCGAACGAAGCTGTGCTGGTGGCCACGGGCAAAGATCTGTTTTGCCTTCCTCAGGGGATCGTCATCACCCTGGACTCCGCGCACTCGTTGGTGGAAGGGGAGGCCCAGAAGTTCGAGCCCGCCTCGCGCAAGGACCTCCTTATCCCACCTCTGCTGATGAAGGGCGTGAAGTCCGTCTACGCCTGCGCTCCTGCCAATGGCACCTTCATCCCAAGAAACTGAGCCCTCCATCCCGGTGCCACCTGACCTCATGATCACAATGACTGACTTCACCGCAGCCATCAAATCCCAGGTGGCCACCTACCTGCAGCGCTACCCGAGCGAGCGCGGAGCTCTCGGCCGCCTGATCGATCAGATCGAAAGCGGAGGTGACCTGGTCGGTCGCGACAACATGATCGGCCACTGCACCTCGAGCGTGCTCGTGCTCAACCGGGCGATGACGCATGCGCTTTTCATTCACCACGGTGCCTACAACACGTGGATCCCGGCCGGCGGACACTTCGAGTGGGAGTGCGCGAACCTGAAGGAGTCAGCCTGGCGCGAGGTGGCCGAGGAGACGGGGCTCACCGACCTGCAGGACCTGCCCGGACTGGCTGACTTCATCCTGGACATCGACACCCACCCCATTCCTGCGCGGCCGAGCAAGGGTGAGGGCCCTCACTTTCACCATGACTTCATGTTTCTGGGCGTGGCCGCATCTGACTTCACACCGGTGGCGCAGGTCAGCGAGGTGCACGGCGTCGCCTGGCGGGCCCTGGTCGACATGGAAAATGATCCGGTGCCGCGGAACAGGAAGCTGTACGCGAAAACCATTGCTGCGCTTCAGTTGGGCTCGCTTATCTGACGCCGAGTTCGGCTCAAGTAGGGGTGCCTTCAGGAGCTGTGTTCAGTTTGCAAGAGACGTAGGAAACGGATAAAATAGAGTCATGCTAAGTACTTGATTTTCAAGAGCTTTCAGGCAGATTTCGCGATCCCGAGAAACCTCTCGGAGATCGTCCAAGAAGCTCCCTCCCTCAAGTCCGGCAGGAGCAAAGGAGTAACCCGTGGTGAAAAAGAGCGATCGAAACATCGATATGGTCGTCGGCCCATCGGGGAGCCGCGTTTTCAAGCAGCTCAGCACCAGCGGATCCACCATTGGCTTCGTGAGCCGCGGTCTTCGCAGCTCACAGACCTCTGACGTTGTTCCCACCATCAAGGGCGCACCACTGCCAAACGTTCTCCCCAAAACCGGGGTGCGGAAATTCGTTGAAAGCTTTGCGCTCAGCCATGGTGTGAAAGCAACCCGGACCAAGCTCGATGTCTTCGCCGAAGCTGTGACAAGGCTTGCCGGTGATGAGGTCAAGCTCGACCAGGTGGGTCAGACACTGGTCGCCCTGCACGACCGCAAACTCGTTTCCGGTGACGAAATGATCCGTCTCATGCACAGTCACATCCACGAGAGAAAACGTGTTCAATCCCTTCGGTGACTTTGAAGACAGAGGCTATCTTCGAAATACGCTGAAAGAAAAGGACCTTGATGTCATCAAGGAGCTTGAGCACGCCATCTTTCGGGCCAAGCTCGAGGAAGCACTGACGACGCTTGAGGCAGTGAAGGGTCCAATTACCTATGCGCACTTCCTGAATGTCCACAAGATTCTCTTTGGCAATCTTTATGAGTGGGCGGGCAAAGACAGGAGCGATCTAGGCGTTGCTGGTCTCGTGAACAAGGGCTCGGTGCAGTTCGAGGCAGCCGGGAACATCAAAAGGGCGATGACGCACGCGCTTGCTCACGGAAACGATAAGAGCAAGATGAGCACCGAGCCCGGCTACGTGATGGGCATGATGGCCTGGGCTCATCCATTCCTTGATGGCAATGGACGGACCATGCTCCTTGTGCACGTTGAGTTGTGCCATCGTGCAGGGTTCGCGATTGACTGGACGCAGTCCAAAAAGTCAGACTACCTTGAGGCGCTGACAAGGGAGTTGAATCAACCAGGGAACCGAGACCTGGATAAATACATGCTCGATCGCAAGTGCGCTCCGATCAGCAGGGATGAGTGGCACCAAATTCTCCACGACATGCCGGGGCTTGATGGCCTTGAAGAGCTGGGTCCATCCGAGAGCTACTCGGCCGACGACCCAGTCGCCCAAGCCAAGTACCAAGAGGCGGCGGCTCGCAGGCTATCCCCACCTGGGATGAGTTGAAGTCAGCCGCATGCGCTGTGACATCAGGCTGATCGACTCGGTGGCACACTCCACAGGAAGCTGAGGGATACACCTCGGGCAACTGTTTGGACAACTGTTCAATGGGTGATTCCACATGAGATCTGCAGGCGTGTTCTTGGCGATCGCCGGCGTGCTGCTGGCCGCGTACTCTGTCTTCATCTTCGACACCTCGGTCGAAACTGGCCTTGGCGGCCGCGTGCACAACCTGGGGCTTCTCAGAGACCAGAACAACATGCTGCTCTTCGGCGCCGCCGCCCTGATCGCAGGCGTCCTGATGGCCGTGTTCGGAAAAAAGGGCAATGACGACATCGTCGAGACCGACGCCACCTCGGCCAGGATCAAGGCCTGCATCGAGCATGGGACGCCGGAGCAGCTCCTGGAGCTCATCGAATCCGGGGCTTTCGACCCCGCAGCCTATTCCAGTGAGGTCCACCTGAAGCAGGCCGCATACGCCAAGCGCGCGCCGATGGTCGAGATCCTTCTGCGTGGAGGGGCTTCCGGCAAAACCCGTGGTGCTGGTGGCGGCACCCTGCTGCAGCTGATGACACAGTGGCACGAGGAGCACATGAAGCACCACAAGGAGCCGACATCCCCGTTCAAGCCGATCGTGGATCTGCTCAGCAACCCTCCACCGGTAGACATCGTGGTCAGGTCGGCCGCGCGTGGTGATGGCCAGGCTGCCACCTTGCCTGTGCCAGTAGCCGATGAGCTGGCCAAACTGGCCTCACTCCACGAGAAGAAGGTCATCACCGACGAAGAGTTCTCGACAGCCAAGAAAAGGTTGCTGGGGTCATGAACACCAAATCCGCAGTCATCATTGCCGTGGCCATCGTTGCCGCGGTCGCGCTCTACCTCTACTTCTCGCCGTACCAGTCCTGCGTGCGCAACTCAACAACCTCGGATCCAGCGCTCATCTGCGCCAGCGCTCTCGGAGGGCGGAGATGAAGCGATCAGTGTCTGGTGCTTTGTTCGCACTGACGTACGCGATCGCGAAAGCCTATTTCACCTACACGCCGTCAACACTGGACTTCGTTTCGACCAAGTAGAGAGGTTCTCAATGTCTCTGTATCAGGTTCGTGTCTCTAAAAATGAGCTTGCCGCGTATACACACGAAAGCCTGCAGGCTCTGAGGAGCCACGTTCTTCGTGACGGCGAGACGGTCGAGCCCATTGGAGCCATCGTCACAGCTTTTCGAAGCGCCTCAGATCTTGCTCGAGCAGGTGAAAAGCATGGCACCCTCGGTCGTGCGCAACTCGAAATCTACTGGGGGAACATGCCACGAGGAGTAGGGCTGTGGGAAAGAATCGAAGTTGGTGACCTGACCAGGGCGGACTACGAAGCGCTTCTTAAAGACGTGGACGATGTTCTGACGCGACTGCCAGATGGCTGGGAGCTCGCTCCAGACGATCTGGATTGGTTTGTCCAGCCTGCGCAGCCACAGCTATCCGAACTCACTCGATACAACCCTGAACGGCTTCGCAAGATTCGAAGCTATGGGGAGCCCCTCAACCGGATTGGAATTCGCCACAAGGGTCAGCCAACCGCTGAGCTGTACAACGAGGTCATGCAGGCATTCGCCCACCATGATGCAGACGACCTTGGGGACTTGCCGTTGCGTCGCAGATCCGCTGAAAACCGCAATACCGCTCGTGCGTTCACGACCTACACCACGGCTCTGCTGTCGTACGCGACTTTCTGTGGCAGTGGACGCCAGATTTTTGACATGCCCCAGCCATTGCTGGACATGCTCTCCCATACGGACGTTGATGACATCCAGTGGGCCAACATCAAGTTTCCCTACTCGTGCATCTATTTGCACTTTGGTGCGCAGCCTGACCTTGACCTAGGCAAGGGCTGGCTCGTTGAGGGGGCGTATCTGCAAGAAGTCTTCGATGGCGAGAAGCGGTATGTGAACATCACGGTAGTGGCAGCACCACCTTCGCTGGAAGCGTTTCTGTCTACCGATACAACGACGCCTCCGACCTACGTTTCTTCCCTGAGCGCAGAGCACATGGGCATGGCACTCGCTGAGGCCCTCGACATGGTCTTGTCAGAGAAGCTGGCTCGTTTGAAGCTGGAGTCTGAGAAAGAGCCTTTGCGCGAGGACATCGAACGTGCTGCTCGGGAGCAGGGAGTCCCTCCCGGTGTTCGTATTGTCTCCGTGCAGCGACAGCGTGCTCAAGAGGAGCTGCAGGCCCTTGAAGCCAGGCACACGGTTTACCGTGCGGCGCTGCGACTTGTAGTGAACTCTCTGTGCTACCTCACGGCTTACCCTGGTGATATCTCAACCAGTTGGCCCAGCGCGACGCCAAAGCACCTACTCAAAGATCTGGAGCGCGCTGGTGACAATCGAAACGAACGAGCCAAAGCTTTGAATCGCCTAGCGCAGATGGGGTACTCGGCTGTACACCTTTGTGGTCGGCAGTTGGCTGGCGAGTTGACCAAGCGGCAAGCCGGCGAGGAAGGTCCAGATCGTGTGATCTCCGCACACTGGGTTCGTGGTCACTGGTTTCGCCAGCCGCATGGCCCTGCGAAATCGCTACGCCGGCTCCAGTGGCGTATGCCATTTGTGAGGCGATCTCGCCACGGGGATGATGGGGAGCCGCCGCTTGGCCACATTTACCTGGCCAACCCCTGACGCTTGTTCTGGCTGAGGATCCATCCCTCCGATATCCTTTGGTAGCGGGTGTATTGCTGCTCGACGCCATAGCGTCCATCCGCTCCATCGGCTTCCATGTAGAAAGACCACGTGAACTCAGCTATTCAATCATCAGAGGTTGTCCCTGCGCGAGAAGGTGTCCTCACACCTGTAGCCGATGGGTTCGACGGGGCCGACTTCGGACGGCGATTGGTGGAGGCCCGGAAGCGGCTCAACATGACTCAGACTGACCTCGGCGATCGGGTCGGGGTGACCAAGGCATCTGTCTCCAGTTGGGAGGCGGGCAATGGAATGGGGCTCGGCACCTTCATGAGGGTGTGCAAGGTATTGGAGGTGTCGCCGAACGATCTGCTTCCGGTCTCCAATGACGTGGCGACTTCAGAGGTGTTCGCGAAAGGGGATGCGGGGCCGATGAAGCTGATCAGCAGGATTGCCGGCCTCATCGAGCGGGGGAGCATGACGCCAAACCGCGTTGGCATCCTGATGGCGTTGCTCGAAGACTTTGAGCAGAGTGGGGAAGGCCCGCGGCGCTGAGTCTCTTGGCGCCGTACCGGCTTAGGCGGCCACGGGCGTGAACAGCTCGGCAAGCTCGGCGTAGACCTCGTTGAGGTTCCTTTCGACGGATGTTGCGCGCATCCCGAGCACGATGGAACGGGTCACTTCATCCAGCTCTGCTGGAGAACTCGACGATGGGTCAATCGAACTCCATCCTGCGATTTCCCCCATCGTCTCCTTCATGTTCCACGCAGTTCCGAAGAGGCTGCTTGAGCGCACTGCCGTTTTGAGCACCTTGTAGCCGAGAGCGTTTGCGTCCTCTTCGGCAGGCTGGTACCACTTCAGTTGATCGCTGTGGTCATCCGCGTCGCAGTTGTTTCGGAGAACTGCAATTTGGGAAGGATCTGCGCCATGCCTGAGAAGCGTGGACACGGTTTTGATGCTGTCTGCAACTTGTTTTGGATCCGGCATGCACGGCACCACGAAGAGATCAACAAGCCTGTGCAGTAGTCCTTTGGATTTGAACCACATGTTGTCCACCAGCTCCATGCTCGTGGAGCCCACGTCGATCAACAGATCCCGACCCTCAGCGCTGTAGAGAGCCAGTCGATCCGCGAAATCGGACTCCTCCCATCGTGCGCACAAGGTGAGGTCGAGATATGCCTGAGGCTTTTCATTCCTGTAGTGCGACAGCGCGATGCAGGTCACATCTTTGCCCATGCGGGGCTTGATCAGGTGCTTGGCCAGCGTGGATTTGCCGCAGTTGCCGGTGTTGTTCGTGACGACGATGATGGTCATGATGGCTTGATGTTGTGAATGAATGCAGAGTGCTTAGATTCCAGACCTGGCAGATGCTCGCCTAGGCTTCGGAAGACGTGGAGGTGCAGAACTGGTGGACGTTGATGCGAGGCAGGCTTCCCTAATCTTGTTTAACATCAAGTTCGCCTGAAGCCTCTTCACGACCTCGATGCCTGCCGGGGAGTTTTCCCACCATCCACGTTGAGAGTGCCTGCAGCAAACCTTGAAATACAAGAGGAAATCGTAGAGGGGAAAATCATCGTCAGGATTGACCTCAAGGAGGGCCGCTCGCTCGCTCCATGGAATGAATTGCTGCGAAGTTACCCAGGCCGCATGGGTATCGACAGTCGAGGGCACGCATTCGAACGTTTCGCCAGCGTTGAGCATGGCCGCAACCAGGTCGGGTGTGCAGCAGTGAAAAGCGTGACTACGCCAGTTATTGTTGCGACCTGGAGGCTTCACTAGCCTGCGCTGAGGGTCGTCACTGATGTAGTGGTGCTCAATGTAGATACCCAGAATCTCTTCATGCGGTATGCCCTTGCGACAGTCTTCATCGAGCCTAAACGCCATCAACTGCTGCAAAGCCTGCGTGCCGTCTTTCCAGTGTCTTGGACCGTCCTCCGGGCGCCACCCTGGGTAATCGCTGAGGTAGATGCCAACACTTTTTGAGCATAGGTAACGCAGTACCTCAACCAGATGGTTGCAAGCCGGTCTGGGTAATGTATGAATGTTTGGAACGTGCCCGGAAAAGTCGTTTTGATAGAGAGATTTGAGGACTTCACCGTGAACTTTGGCCTTTTTAGTCTGACAACGCATGGCTGCGATCTCAGCGATTGTTGGCAGGTGGATCTTGTTGTCTTGAGGCAGCCTTTTTTTATTGATCTGCTCCAGCATCTCAGCGACCTCTGTAGCTTTCCGAATCGATTCTGCGGAGGTGGGATATTCAAGCGGGGATCTTGTTGCAGTTGGTCGTCCCCTCATGCCCATCGACCACGGCTCAGCGGCGGGTCTTGATGAGGGGAGTGGGCGTTTGAGCAAACGTTCTCCCTTGACCCTGTTTGTAATTGGGATCT
>LNEG01000002.1 GCA_001464865.1 Burkholderiales bacterium Ga0074133 | reverse complement strand
CAAGGACAGCACAGGCAGTTGCTCCATCGCAGTCGTAATCAGACACGATCAGGA
Source organism: Burkholderiales bacterium Ga0074133 (assembly GCA_001464865.1). GTDB lineage: Bacteria > Pseudomonadota > Gammaproteobacteria > Burkholderiales > Burkholderiaceae_C > Acidovorax. The sequence continues at coordinate 333 of LNEG01000002.1, read as the reverse complement.
CGCGCTTTTTCTGCACCACGCAATCAGCAAGGTAGTTCGCCATTGCCGCCACGTTCTTCATCATCGAGGCCGGAAGCAGCGTGTCCAAACCACCAAATGCTTCGGATGGCGTGGAAATTCCTCGGGCGGCGAAGAGTTGCGCAAGCAAGGGGCTCAGTCCAGCATTCTTCAGGCGATCCACGTGCGCCGGATTGACTGGGCGCGCTTCAAGCAGGGTTTCGGTTTTCATGCATACTCCATTGACTGTATAGAGTATATCTAATACACGCTGAGATTGCAGCCGATTTGGTCTGGATTCGGTCTTGACCAGATGAGCGGGCGCCCGGAGAGATG
>LNEG01000001.1 GCA_001464865.1 Burkholderiales bacterium Ga0074133 | reverse complement strand
GAGCGATGTAGCCAGATCAGAGGGGCTTGAGGACGGCTGAAGGACTGGTGGTGGCGGAGGAGGGGGTGGAGGGCGCCGTGGAGTGAGGCTTCGAGAAGTATTAATACTCTCGAAAAATGGCTAAGTTATCAATGAAGTCTGATGATGACAACACACTCACCCCTGTTTTCTGGCAAAAAAAAGTTGTACCCACGTTACAAAGACCCCAAGGTTGTCAACTGAGACTAGGGTCCTGAACGTAGCCCGGAAAATTCGATGGATCCAGGCACGGAAAGCAGTTGAAATAAATAAATGAATAGTTCGCGTTTGAGGCGCGGCCGAGCACGATTCCGAGATAAAGAGGCCAGCTCTAGCGTTGCAGTCAGGTGTATTGCAATAAAAGTTGACGAGAACACCCTTTTCCGGCATCTCGATGAAATGTCACCCACAGGCCTAATGGACGACAACGTTTTGAAGTTTAGATACCACCCACACGACCTCCTGACAACTTTGGTTCCGAAATGGGGGCTAATTTGATCGCCCCACTCTGCTGCAGAACAGCCCCACTCTGCTACTTAGCAGCCCCACTCTGCTAGGCGACAGCCCCATCCTGCTACGCAACAGCCCCGTTCATACACTTGACAGCCCCACTCTGTTCCTTCTTCGCCCCGCTCTGCTTTATCGCAGCCCCGCATGGGGGTGCGGCCTTTACGTTGATTACAATTGATTCAGTAGTTAATTGATCGTTTTCTATAATCAGACGGGTCAAATAAGAAAGATGTTTCAATAATCTTTCCCTTGATGCCACCCAAATTTATCGACTCTTCCCAAGAGTGTGAGAGAGGAGACCAAGCAGGCGGCCGCCTACCTCTTGAGCGCCCGCTATTCACACGCCAACTTTCAATAGCAGGATAGACTTTAAACGACGAACATCTACGATGAAGAATGTTCCATCGTCTCCGTTGCATTCAAGGATTGACGTCAATAATATCTGAGTTCTTAAACAAATGATGTAGCTGCGATATTAGGCGCGGCTCGAGAAGTGGACACCGAATACAGGAGAACTCTAATTTGGACAGTGCCAAACGAAATATCAATAAGTTCAAAGTTGTGATTACATGTCGAACTTCAGATATTTTCCTATTTCCAAGATTCTCTGGTGCATCAGGTGGAATTTCGGAATGAGGCCAAGCCGTGATGAAGAGAAAAGGGGTTGCGGCCCAAGACCTCCTTCAAGGAGGTTGATGGAAATCGCGCAACGTATATCGTGGAGATGTCCAATTGCCCTGAATCGGTCAGAGGCTGAAATCTAAAGGAGGGGTACCAAGGACCAAGCCCGACACCACGAGCAGGTTCAGGAGGTCAATATCAACGGCAGGGCAATCAAGCGCCAGGGCTTCGCCTAACCGGACGACTGCTTCGTCGGGATGGGGGATAAGCGCGGCAGGGGACGCGAAGGCAAGACTTGCGGAAAACAGGTACCCGATCCGTGGCCGCGTGCGCACCGCAGCAAAGCGCAACACGAAAGCGTCGTTGATGATCGGATGTAGACGGACTAGATGCGGTGGTCAAAGTCCAGACGTGGTCCAAGCTGGGCAAGAGGGACGCTCAAGGGTCGCTCTGGCAAATACGCCCAACAAGTTCCGGGTTGGTCAACCAGGTGCGTATGAGTTCAGGGAGCCGCGATGGGAGTGACCTCTCCGTGTATCTGGGATCCCACTTGTCCGGACCAGCTGGTCATAAAGCCATGCTGCTGAGACCTCATTGCATCAAGAATGTCTTGCTCCATCAAAGGAAAAAGCACGACACAAACCTGTAACGAGGACGGCGCAAACGAAGAAATCGCAACGCACAGCAGCAGCAAGTGCCTAAACAACCCGCTTCAGATCTAAAACTACAGATTACTGTCGCAATCAGAAGTTACAACCCGTATGCGGAACGGAAAGCAGCATCAACTCTACTTTTTGTACCGTTTGCTGCACATATGACACAAACGTGTCGTTCGGCATCAGTGCACAACTAGGCAGTCTTTAGCGGAGACCACATTGAACTGGAAATAGCTCAATGACACCTGGTGGCATGAATGAACGCTAACTATAACGGTTCAATCGGGCCTCGTGTTGATGAATTCATCGCAGAACTTGATCACCTCACTCCCAGTCGTGGAGAGCCTCCCGCCCTGAATGGACTAGATGCCCTACAGGCGCGTGCCCACTACTGAGTTGCGCCCGATGCTGGTCACCTTTAGACCTCGGCTTGTTGCCGCGACACCTGCACTTCAGCCCAGTTTTCCGGCTCAGCACGCGTGCTTTCTTTGCCGCTATCCCATGTCAATGCCAACCGCAAGGTGTGCATCTTCGCAGTCCGTTGACGTCGAGGCGGCGGCCACGCGAACATTCGCGGTGCGAGGCCGAGCCCGAAGGTGCGCTTGTTCTTCGCTGGTCTCTCTATCAGCAAGATGGGTGGCATCAAACAAGCGTATGTGATACCCTTAACGCACTTCACTTATGGGGTATGCCCTATGCAGACGCTCACAAAATCACCCGCAACGTGCTTGGCTGAACTGCGCCAGTCCGGAATGCAGCTGGTTCTCTTCATCGAAAGCCAGAAGGCTCTTCCGGCAGAGGATCGCAACGCCCTGTTCGGCACCATTGGCCAGATCTCCTTCATCGCTGACGGCCTATCGCTGGCGATGTGCGTCGAGAGCGAAACCGATGTGCCTGACTTCGCGTCGCTACTCGAAAACGCTGAGCGGCTCAACGCGATGGTCCAGGACCTCGTGTCCTCGAACTTCACCGTTCACTAACCCACCACGACGCAAGGACATCATGCATCCCAAGATCAAAGCACTCAGCGACCAAGCCGGCATCACCGCCTCCTTGGCGCGCAACGCAACCAACGGCTCTCTGACCCCCGCCATGGCGTCCATCAGTACCGATGCGAGCGCAGCTGGCAAATCCATCTTCAATTCTGTTACCGCTGGTTTTGCTGAGATCCGCAAGACATCTGCTGGCCAAACCGCTGAAACCGTCCGTGCTCGCCTTTCAGGCGTGTGGGCCGATGCTGTCAGCAACCTGGTTGGTCAAGCGGCCGAGAACAGCGCGGCTCCGACCGCTCGCCGTCCTCGCATGGCCTGATCAAGGGGTATCTCATGAATCCATTGATTGCACGGCTCCAGGATCAAGCGCTTCGCACCAGCTTCGTCGCTGAGTCCGTTGCGAGTTCGGTACCTGAAGGCCTTCGAAGTCAGTGGATCAGGTCGAAAGCCTCCAGCCATGGAGACGATGCCAACAATCACACACGACTGGCCGGAGCCAACTTCAAGCTGGCAGCTGTTGGCTTGATCGGCGCCACCGGAATTGCCCTGGCCGGCGGACCCTCCTCTCTTGGGGTTGCGGCCTTTGTTGCAAGCGCAGCCTCCACCGGCGGAGCAATTTTCCACCTCGCTGCTGGGAAGCTCTCTGAACTGCGAGGCAGTCTTCAGGCACACGAAAGCCATGCTCGCCCACTCACCGACACCGAACGGGAAGACTTGGTTGCGCATGCACGCCAGCTCACTCTTTCCGTGTGGGACGAATCGATGTCGGAGCTGAGGGAGACGCTGCTGCAGAAGCCCGTCATCGAGAGCGCCCCCGCTTCCAAGCCATCACCACGATAGGACAAGTCATGGACGGCGTTGCAGATCCCGGAGAACGAATTTTTTGCTTCGGCAGCAACCTTGCCGGCCGCCACGGCGCTGGCGCAGCAAAGGACGCCAGGCTTTACCACGGCGCCGTCTACGGCAAGGGTATTGGATTGCAGGGTAAGAGTTACGCCATCCCGACCAAGGATGAAAACCTGCGCACCCTCCCCATCGAAGCCATCCAGGTTCACGTCGCCAAGTTCATGGCGTTTGCCAGACAGCATCCCGACATGGAGTTCGAGGTGACCAAGATCGGATGTGGACTCGCAGGATATACGCCCGCAGACATTGGCCCCCTTTTTCGGGGAGCACCACGAAACTGCCACCTCCCACGTGAGTTCATCGAAGCGATCAAGTCAACGCCCAAGCTCGAAGCAGAAGTGGCATTCACGTCTGCTGACTCATCCCCCTTGCGACCCCTCTACCCATCACGGATGCGCTGACCATGCCAATCGAAAAATACATCGAAATTGTCGAAGCTCCTCATCGCAAGTCCATCGCCGAGAAAGAAATGCGGTACGAGGTGCTGTTGAAGGGTGTTTTCTTCGATGAGCTCTACTTCAACACACGTGGCTACGTAGGTGGGTTGCCTACTCCGCGCGGTACACGCCTGGTGATCCCCGAAAGCTCCATCACCAGCTACCGGAAGGAAGCTGCGCGACTGAACAAAGAGTTCGCTGAACATGCTGCGACTCTGAATGCAAACCCCAAAGGCCAGCAGATTGCGGGATCCCCGATGCGGCCTTCACCATTTCAGGTTTGAAGCAAAAAAAGAGCCGGGGTTACCGGCTCTTTTCCATTGTGCCGACGCTTTCAGTGCGCAGCTGATCGCTTAAAGTGCCGACCTTTTGTTTGAGGGATATCTGAAGAGCGGGGAGGCGACTGACCGGCAGACATGTCAGCGCCTGGAAGCCGCATGACTTCGAACGGGAAGTTGGGAAGTCCTGCAACGATGTGCTGCCCATAGCGAGTCGTGGCCAGGCGGGTGTCACAAATGGTGATGACAGCTCTGTCGGACACCGTGCGAATGCCGCGACCAATCCACTGGGCAAGCTTCATCGAGGCCTTCGGCACCGAGATCTCGGTGAAAGCATCGCGGCCCTGTGACTCGAGCCATTCCGCAAGCGCGGCATCAGCCGGCGTCGTGGGCGGAGTGAAGGGCAGCTTGTCGATGATCACGTGCGTGCACAGGTTGCCGGGCAAGTCGATGCCCTCCCCCAGGGACTGAAGCCCGAAAAGGATGCTGGGCTTGCCTGCCTCGACACGTTTTCCGTGTTCACGAAGCATGTCGCCGCGTGCGCCCTGGCCCTGAACAAGAACCGACGCGCGCAACTCTGGCGTCAGCGCTTCGTAGCAGGCGTTCATCTGGCGCTTGGATGTGAACAAAACCAGCTGACCACCCTGGCCAGATGCCAGGAGTTCGGGCAGAAGCTTTTCGAGTTCAGCTGAAAACGACGCCGACTTCGGGTTGTTGACCATCGGCGCCACGCGCAGAAGGCCCTGCTTCTGGTAGTCGAAGGGGGACTCGACAATGGCGGACCGGCGGTCGGGCATCCGGTTGAGACCGGTCAATCGGTCGTAGTAGTCAAAGTTGCCGCAGGCCGTCATCGTCGCGGAGGTGCAAATTGCCGCACTCACCTTGGACCAAAGACCTGCATGAAGCCCGGCGGCCGGAGTAAGAGGACTTGCATTGAGCTTGAAGTCGACACTGCCTCGCATCGGAATCACATCGATCCACTTGACCAACGGCACGCCTTCATGACGTGCGAGGTACCGGCAGACTTTGGCGGCTTCAATGAGCACCTGGGCACACATCGCAATTTCGCCTTCGAGCTTTGCTCGCGCAGCGCGCTCTGAAGGTGAGACATCCTCTGCTGCGCCGCGGAGATCTGCCTGGACCAGTTGACACGCATTCAGAACAGATGTGAGGTCAACGCCAGTTTCGGTGAACTGCTCGGCCAACGATTCAGGGACCAGACCGTTCTGGAACCGGTAGAGAGAATCTCCCTGAGCGAACAGGTTGGAGTTCTCGAAAGTGTTCCGGAGGAAGCGGACCCGCTCAATGGCGTTCGAGACCAGTCCACCAATGGCATTGGCCTGGCTCTGCACTTCGGGTGCGCACTCCTTGGAAGCCTTTTGCAGCAAGGTCTTTGCTCGCGAGAGAGCCTTCTCGGTGCTACCCAGGCGGGCATTCGTCGCAAACTGGTCGGCAGCGATATCGGGCAGGTGATGGGCCTCATCGAACACGAAGAGGTGTTCGGACGGCTTCAAGATCTTGGCCTCACGCGCAAGATTGGACAGAACCAGGGCGTGGTTGCCCACCAGAATGGGCACGTCTTTTGCCTTGCCACGGGCAACATAGAAGGCACACTTCTTGAAGTTGTCGCACTTGCTGTTGGTGCAGGTCGAGGTATCCGCCTGGATTTTTCGCCAGTCCTGAGGCTCGAGCTTCTGGGGAAGCGTATCCATCTCCCCGTTCCAGCTCAACGAGTCGAACTGAACAGCCAAGGACTTGGCGACAGAAGCAAAGCCCTCATTCTTCCCAGCTGGCTCGGCTTCTTCTTCATCAAACAGGTACGACGCGAAGTCGTTTTCCGCTGCACCGTCGAGCTTCGACTTGCAGACATAGCGGTTGCGCCCCTTGAGAATCTGGAACTCGATTCCGCCCAAGACTTCGGAAAGCCTCGGCAGATCGCGCTCCACCAGCTGCTCCTGCAGTGCGACTGTCGCAGTGGAGATGACAACCTTTTTTCCCGTCACCCGGCTCGCAGCGATGGCGGCCAGGCAATACGCAACGGTTTTGCCGGTGCCGGTGCCAGCTTCCAGCGTGGCCAGGTTCTCACCGCGCGTCTCATCATCAGCGTCCTTGGCTTGCAGGAATGCCATCAACGCCTCGTTCATCATCTGACGCTGACCATCGCGGGCGATGAACCCTGGCCACTTTTCCTTGACCAGGTCGTAGAGGGACTCAAGAATGGCCGTGGCATCCTCGAACTGCTTCTGGGCCGACTCTTTCTCCAATGCGGAGGGGGTTGACGGCGCAGGGAGTTGCAGCGGGCTGGGAGAAGCAGGAGCGGACGCTGAAGCAGCAGATGCACCAGTTGCAGCGGCAGCCGCAATCTCCTCCTGAAGCGAATGAGAGTTGGCGAAAAGTCGCTTGCGCGCAGGCGCTGCGGTCTTGCTGTTCTGTTGGTTCACGGTATGCATTCCAGTTCGTGAAGCGGCCGGAAGTTGTCACAGCCATGCGTATCTGATATCCTTTTCACATAGTCTACCACGACAGATGAATGGATACCAAGTGAACATGACGCAAAGCCTCGCTCTCCACACAACACGTTCAGCTCACGCCGCCTCGATCAGCCACCATGCGCACGGTAAGTCACTGGCTGGCCTGGATATGAGCAAACCAGCTCGAGCCTCTGCGGTGGATCTATTCGCCGGCGGAGGTGGATTCAGCACGGGAGCGCGGATGGCTGGGGTGGACGTTCGTTGGGCGGCAAACCACTGGCCGCTGGCGGTGCAGTATCACGCTGCAAACCATCCCGAAACCTCTCACGCATGCCAGGATCTTCACCAGGCCGACTGGTCAGATGTTCCTGCTCACGACATCCTGCTGGCCAGTCCGTGCTGCCAAGGGCACTCGAGAGCACGCGGTGTTGATCGTCCTCATCATGATGCCCAGCGCAGCACCGCCTGGGCCGTTGTCAGCTGCGCTGAATACCACCGTCCAGAGGCCTGTGTGATTGAAAATGTCCCCGAATTTTCCAGCTGGCTTTTGTACCCCGCATGGGCGGATGCGATGAATCGACTGGGCTACTCAGTGTCACACAACGTGGTTGATTCAGCAGATCATGGGGTTCCTCAGAACCGCGTTCGACTGTTCATTGTGGCGACGAAGAGCAAGAATCCAATCCAGCTGAAGTTGCCCAAACTGGATCATGTCGCCATCGGTGACTTCATTGACTGGGAGCACCCCAAGTGGAGCCCCGTGCACAAGCCGAACAGAAGCCCGGCGACCCTCCGACGCATTCTTTCCGGCCGCGCTGTTCACGGCGAGCGTTTCCTGGCGCCCTACTACAAGAGTGGATCAGGCCTCACCGGCCGAAGCATTCACCGCCCGGTGGGAACCATCACCACGAGAGCGCGATGGGCAGTAATCGATGGTGATCGGATGCGCATGATGAGCGCAGGCGAAACCCGGGATGCCATGGGCTTCCCCACCGACTATGCGCTGCCTTCGAGCGATGCCCAGGCCATCCACCTTCTTGGAAACGCTGTTCCACCGCCAGTCGCGCGTGACTTCATACTCGAAACGCTTGAAAGGGTGTGAAATTGACAGCAGTGGGTGCATGTGATATCTTCTCCGCAACTAGGATCGCGACATGTTTTCTGCATTGAAGTCAATCTTTTCCGCCCCGCGAACACAGGGCAATCATCAGTCCTCTACCGACGAGATGGTGGACATCGTCATTGACGAGCGTTTGATCTCGAAGAGGATTGAGGCCAAGTCATCGGTGTTGAGTCCTTGGGCGCAGGGCCCCAGCACTCCTGCTGAAATGGCGGAGGCGGTCATAGCCAGCTCAAGATCTTCCTTTGGCGTCGACAAGGATGCGGACGATTCGTCCTCTACCAATCTCTTGGACGATGTCGCGGCGCCCGCAAAGCCAAAGACACCTCGAAAATCGCCACCGAAGTCCAAGGTGGCATCGGCCAAAAAACCCCCAAAAACGACTTCAAAGCCTGTGGCATCAAGTCCACGACCCAAGCGCGGCTTGAACACGGTGGGTTTCCCCAAAGGCGATTGGATCCTCCCGGGCAGTTCAGGCGCTCCAGAGATCAGCGTCAACTTCCAGGCCGAGTACTCTGACCACCGGCCCCAGTCCGCGACCGTCTGATCAGGCCGCACACAAAAAAGCGCTCAATGAGCGCTTTTTTGGTTTGTGGCGCATCAAGGCTTTGCGGCCGAGGATCGTTTTGCGGCCTGAATGAACTGCTTTGCTGCGACACCAGGATAGGGAATCCCGTTTTCATCGACCTCCATCCCCATGACCTCTTGCCTGAAGGTGGTGCGAGCCCGGTGTTCCAGGCGCTCCTTTCCTTGGGGCGGCACCCAACCAAAGGTGATCAGATCGACTTGCCAGCCGCGAATCCTATCCTTGAGGTTCCTCCTGGCAATGGGATCACCCACCAAATCAATGCCTGCTGGCATGAAGTAGTCGGAGATGAACTTTCTGTCGGTCTCCCCGTAGCTATGCACCGAAGCGATGGCCTCAAGGTACTCGACAAAGTCAGAGCGAAGCTCTTCTGCGCCCAGCACATCGATATGGGAAATCATGTCCAGGCTATCGGTGTCCGCGACGCCCACGTGATCGTCTTTGGAAGTTGCAGCAGGCCTGAGGGGCGCGGCCTGCGTTGACTCCTTGCTGGCCACCTCCTTTCGGGGCGCCTTCTTTCCATCCGTCACTGGGGTCTCAGCCGCGCGCTGGCTACCCGCCTGGGCGGCAGCTTGTCGACGTTTGATCCGATCAATCCGAGAGGGTGTGGTTGTGTCCATGCTCAACAAGATATCTCAAACGCACAAGGTGTGCATGCTGTATGCGTATCCAGCCGCAAGAATCAGACGGACGGTGTATGTAATATCCGATATACTGTACTCATACAGATTTTGCGCTTGCCCACCATGGGCTGTCGAGCAGGTATGACGCAATGCCATCCCCAGATTCGTTTTTCAAAGAGGCGCTTGGCCTCTCCAGTTCGCGCAAGGTAGCTGCACCTGTCTTTTCAGGTGATCAGCGAAAACGAGTCCTGTCCTTGGTGTCGACAGCTCTCAGAGAGGGCCGGCAGGCAGCCGTTCTGGGTGCAATCCAAAAGGATCCATCTCTGCTGCTCGAGGAAATTCCCGACCCCGAGAACCAGAAGGGTCAGCAGATTCCTTTCGCACTTGCCTGCTTGCGTGAAGGGGTGCAGTCAGGTTACATGCTGGCCATCGCCCACGGCTTCAACATCGACACGCCATCGGCGAAGGATCCTCGCTACGGCGCCTTGCTCTATGACGCGGTCATCCACGGTCGCACGCAGGACGTCTTCCTGTTGATTGGATACGGCGCCACCGTTGCAAACCTCGATGTCCCACGCGATGTGCTCAAACACATTCAAAGCGGTCCCGGTCGCGATTCACTGCTCCAGATGGCCATCGGCCAATGGACCGGCATTCAGGCCGCCGGGAAGAATCCTGAGCCGCCCAAAGTCGTTTTTGCCCTGCTGGATGCGGGACTCGGCGCGGAGGTTGGCGAGTATGCGGTCAACTCTTTGATCCGAAGCGGAGACTGGAACAACACTTCCTATCGGCACTACGCCACCCAGATCACCGGCCGCCTCGTGAAGGCCGGCCTCACCTTCGATGGTGACTGGAACCGTCCCACCCATCCGATGCTGGCTGCCCTTGGCGCGAAGAACGGGTTTGCGGTTGAGCTCCTTGTGGCCATGGGATGCGTGGGTGAAAGCAGCGCCGACCTCTTCGACCGCATGAAGGGCAATGGCCTGGTTGAGCACATCCCGGGTGTGCAAGCACAGCTGATGAAGCGGTCCATTTCCAGCGTTCGCTCTGATGCGGCAGACATCGCCTCTTCGATCAACCCATCCGTACCCGCTCCCGGTGGCCGCCGGCGCGCAGCTGCGCTCTGAACAAAGGAATTCCCATGCCCAAGATCAACACCACCCTCACCCTCAACAACGGCTCTGTCAGCTCATACAAGACCGGTGAGCGCCCTTCTTTGGGGGTACGCGACGCCATCATGGTCTGCATGGATCGCTCCAGGGCGGTCGAGTTTCCTTTCGGCGTGGTTCGTGCGGACCTTGAGGGCGCTGTGTGGAGTGCATGCGAGCGTGCCAATGCCCTGCCCTCCATCGACGCCATCCTCTCGGCAGCGGCCAGCGACGTGATGGCCGGACACAAGCCACTCGTTTTCATCGACGTCAACGCCGGCGCCATCGAGAACGCCCGCCTTGTCTTCTCACCTTCCGAGCAAGCCGCCGAGATGTCCAAGGCAGAAGCGCGCCACATGGAAGTGCCCCCGCTTCTGCCGTACCAGCTCGGAGCCCAAACCGATGGCGCGCGGGTGCTGCTCTTCAAGGCCGAAGGCGAGAAGGGGTTGCGCGTTCATTCCATTCACCCGACGCACGCCGACGCAGTCCTCGCCGAATGTCAGTTCAAGGATGAGCACGAGGTCGCGACTGCCATCCTGCCGATGCAAACACCCATCTCCCGTGTACTGGCGGACGTCGCTGCGGGAAAGACCTTCGCACCGGTGGATGCAAAACGAGACGTTACGACTTTCAGCCAACCCGGTCTCTCGGGCTCGCCGATTCGCCCCAGCCTGGCCAGCCCCTCACCCTTCACGGAAGCTTGACCATGCCTCACCACGCACTGATCAGCACCGTAAATGCCCATGACGGCTCGTTGAGCACCATGAAGCGGGTCTGCGAGAGCGGGCGGAGCCTCTCGGATGCGGGCACGCTCTCGCTTCAGCAAGTTGAGGAGGCTGCCCGTGTGCTCACGGCATATGAGAACCAAGCCAGACACCCGGCCGCGATGTTCCAGGACCGGCACTGGCATATCGACGCGTGCTTGATTCCTTTTCATCCACACCAAGTGGAATCTGGACTCAAGATCTTCGACACGCAATGCAACCGCAGTGGCGGCTTCTTCACCGGCAACGCGACCACCAATACGCAACATTCCACGTACATACGGTCATGGCGCAACTGCGAAGCCAACAACATGGCTTTCCCAGCGGGTGCGTTGCGCCTGTCCGATCTCAAGGTCTTCACAGAGGCCACTGGTTTCCAACCCGGACTGGCCTCATTTCTGGATGAGCTGAAAAAGCCGGAGAACCTTGATCGAGATCTGATTGGCTACAAGGTTTTTCACACCCAGGCCAAGCCTGATGAAAACGGTCGCCCGGTCAGGAAGGTCCACGGATGGGTCATCACCGACACCCTTGGCAACCTTGTCAGATCGATCGTTCCTGAAGCCTTCCACCCCCCAACCGCACGCGTCATGGATCGCGCAACTTCTGCGTTCACGCATGAAGTGATTGGACAGAAGACGCCACTTCTGCGGATTGATGGCGGAAAGCTGACCATGGCCCATCCGTCCGTCGTTGCGCACATGCGCACTGCAAGTCAGGACATGGACCAAGTGGCCAGCCCTACTCCATCCGCGACGTCCGGTCGCAAGCCAAATTGATCACCAAGGAAAAGCCATGAACCTGAACAGCCCAACCCTTTCCCCCACACCCCTGTCTGCACGCCAAGAGCAGGCTGTGTCCCGCGGTGTCGATGGCGTCCTCAGCATGATGGAGTGGGCACCTCCCGAGCGTAAGCCCGCCAGCTCGGGTTTCTTCGTTACTCGCCCTGAGCTCAAAGCCTCTGCCGTGTCCACCAGGGTGCTCTTCACGGGCAACTTCTGGATGACGGACAAGCCGGTGTCAGCCTGGCGCCCTTTGTCACTGAGCAGCCCACTGGAAAAGCCTTTCCGCCCCGTCAGCACTTTGGTGAAAAAGGGGTTGGAGCTGGTTGAGCAAGGGAGCATCAGTTCGCTCAAGCCAGCCAAGTCTGCAAATGCCCTGGGTGCTGGCGAGCTGGTGCAGACGAAGGTCGCGACGCAGAACGCACCGAAGAAGGCCTTCTCTTTCGAAGATCTCGCTCTTGAGCCCATCGAGGGCGATCTCGACCCAGAGTTGGCATCAGTGAAGAAGCTGGCCGAGCTGGAGATGCGTGTCGAGGTCATCCGCTTCCTCAAGCCGGCAGCTAGCAGCACCGGTGTTTCCTCCGGCCGCGTCCTTGCCGTGTCCGAGAATTTCTCCGCTCAACAAGTGGGCGCACAGGACATCGTGGTCCACAACAACGTTGCGCTCGATCGCATCGTCGCGCCTGGTGAGCTGGTGACGCTTCACTACGATGAGTCTGGCAAGGCCAACGTCTACGAAGGACTGCTGCACGACATCAACATCGACGCGCCCTGGATGGCCAAGGACCAGAACAACTACATGCGCATGGTGATGATGGACGCGCTGTCCATGATCAACGCACCCATGAGCGATGACGACCGCTTGCGCGCGGCCATGCAGTACGCACTCGAGAGCACTGTCAACTTCTTTGGCTTGGAGGAATCTCGCCTCCGCCTGGCGGAAATTGAGCTGACGATCAACGAAGTGGTCGGCCCCTCGTTTGCATCGATGGACTCGAAAGGGGATAAGGCGACTGCAACACCCCCCGGCCCTCGCCCGCGTATGTGAACCTTGTCGCCGGAGCCCCATCACATGATCCCCCTACCTTTGCGCACGGATGCGGTGGACGATTCGGACACCCGAGTTGTCAGCTTTTCGCTCAGCCCAGAATCCGCGCGCGACACGCGCATTGCACGACTCATCGCATCAGCCAGCAGTCTGCCGGCGCGCGCCCGCCTGCAAGGGTTCTACGATGGAATGCTCAATCGCTCAGACGCAACGGCGAGCTTCAGCGACAAATTGTCCGTCGCTTACGAGCAAGGTCGACAAAAGGCAGCCGAGACAAGAAAACGGCTTTCCGGTCGTCCATGGATCGAAGCCGTCTCCGAGCGTGCTGGTTCATCTTGGGCATGGCAGGTTTATGTCGAGGGCATCCCTACAGTGGGTGGGAAAGCGGGGTCTGAGACCAATGCCTACGACGCTGTGATTGATGCCCGAATCGCCATCATGGAGCGGCATGCAGCGGCAGCCCTGCCCGCTCCGGTCGCTCCTCGCGTGCTCATCGCCGAAGCCGGCACCCTCAATGCCCGGGGCGAGGCGGCCAACACTGTGCCCAGCCATTCAGATTTACCGCAGAGCCTGCAGCGCTCTGCAATTCGACGCCGGCCCTGAGCCACGTCGGCCACCGAAAGAACACCATGAGCAACATCTACGACGACCCGTTTGGCGAAGGCGCCTGGGACGCGCCAGCAGAGTATTTCGAAAGCGCCGCCCCGCCTGTGGTGGAGCAAGGTGCGGTCGACTCCGATGTTGCAGGCTACCGCGCAGACGGATTGCCGATGTCCGATGAGGAGGCGGCGGCGGCATTCGCCAAGCGTGAAGCGGAGCGTGCTGCTAACCGTCAAGCCTTGTACGACCGCCTGAACACAGAGCAACGCGAAGCGGTGTTCATGCCCCATGAGTCCGCACTGGTACTGGCGGCCGCGGGATCTGGCAAGACATCCGTGCTCACAGCGCGTGTTGCCCGACTCATCTCCGAGGGCGAACCCGCCCTTCCTGCCGCCGCCGTCATGGCCGTGACCTTCACGAACAAGGCCTCGCAGGAGATGAAGCTCCGATTGCGCCCCTTGATGAACAAGAGTGCGATCAACGGTTTGTGGGTGGGCACCTTCCACAGCCTTTGCAATCGGATCCTGCGCGAGAACTACGCAGAAGCAGGGCTGCCAAAGTCCTTTGCCATTCTGGACACGGACGGCCAGGAAGCGCTGGTTCGCAACATCCTGAAAGACTTTGGGCTGACAAAGGCATCGGTGAAGGAGGCGAAAAAGCTTGCTGCTCTGGCCAAGCCCGACCTCTTGTCTGCAGCTGACCCACTGGCCGGCGTTGCAGAGGCCGAAGAAGAAGACACCGAAGCACTGGAGTTCGTCACGCCCAAGCAGTGCGTGAAGCACATCAACGAAAAGAAAGAGCGCAACAAGAAGCCTGAGCTGATCACCACCCAGGTGACGGCGTCCTCAAGCGACGAAGAGCAGATGGAGGCCGTTTTTGGCGAGTACCAGTCACGACTGGATCGCCAGGGCCTTCTGGACTTCCAGGACCTGCTCGCGCGTGCCGTCGAACTGCTGCGAACGAATTCGACCGTTCGATCGCACTACCAAGACCGGTTCCGCGCGATCTTGGTTGACGAGTTCCAGGACACGAACGACATCCAGTTCGAGTGGCTTGAGCTCCTCAAGGGTCCGAAGTGCCATGTCACCGCAGTGGGTGACGACGACCAAAGCATCTACGCTTTCCGCGGAGCTGACCCCAAGAACATGGGGAAATTCCTGAAGACCATGACGGCCAATGCAAAGAGCCCCAAGGGACGGATGATTCGCCTGGAGCAGAACTACCGCTCGCTGCCACACATCCTCGAGGCCGCCAACGCGATCATCGAGCGCAACACCAACCGACTCGGCAAGGTGCTGCGAACAAGCAAGAGCGACGGCGGTGAGCAAATCGACATGGTGACCTATGGCAACGGCCACTTCGAAGCCGCTTCGATTGCAGCCAAGATCTACGACCGCATCAAGAACGACGGGGTTTCCCCTTCGGAGATTGCGGTCCTGTATCGCACGAACATGCAGTCCCGGGCTCTCGAACAAGAGATCAACAAACTGGGCGTTCCCCTGACCGTCTACGGCGGCTTCCGCTTCTACGAGCGCCAGGAAATCAAAAACGTCCTCGCCTACCTCGACTTGGTAGCCGACATCAGCCGAGATTTGTCTTTCGTTCGGGTGGCCAACTTCCCGCCCCGGGGCATTGGCGAGCGCACGCTGGAGGATCTGCGTCAGCAAGCCCAGTCCGAGCGGATCTCGATGATCGAGATGGTCGACAAACGTGCCCAGATGATGCAGCTCAATCCGGCCTCGGTGGGCAATGCGGCCGCACAGAAGAAACTCCGGCAACTGCACGCGTTCACCACCACCATCCTGGACCTGGCTGATGCGGCAGAAAACATGCCGCTGTCCCGACTGATCGAGGAAATCCTCAAGAAAACGGGCATCGAGCAGCACTACACCGAAGAGGCCACCGGCAGCAAGTCGAGCGAGGACGAGGCCAAAGAGCGGATGGAGAACATCGCCGAACTGATTTCAGCGGCGCGCCAGTTCGAGCTCGAAAACCCTTTGCTGCGCTCCGCCACCGAGCAGCTGCCGGAATACCTGTCCTTCGTTGCTCTCATGACCTCGACATCCGAGTCCGACATGAGCAAGAAGAACACCGTCAGCCTTATGACCGTGCACTCCTCCAAAGGGTTGGAGTTCGACCACGTCTACATCGCCGGCCTGGAGGAAGGCGTCTTCCCCCACAATCGCGCGATCGCAGAAGACGAGCAGCGCGGTAACGGTCGATCCATTGAAGAAGCGTCTCGCATGGTCTACGTGGGCGGTCTGCCACAGGATGAGTACGTGGAAGCTGACGACGGCCCTGGACTTCAGGAAGAGCGACGGCTGATGTACGTGGCGCTGACACGCGCGCGCAAAACACTCACGATCAGCCACGCCCATGAGCGCATGAACAATGGCGAATCGCGTGAGTCGGAGCCCAGCCGATTCCTCATGGAACTGCCGGACTCGCGGATCAACCACCTGGACGACCGCCAATCCCCCACGGCGCCGCGCACCGACAGAAAAGGGGCCATCACCCCGAAGGCCGCGTCGCCTGGACACAAGGCTCAACCTGTGCCTGCAGCAGGTTCCACCGATCAAGCAGATGGTCGCCGCGTTGCCATCATCGGCACCGCCGGGCGCGACAAGCACGAGCAGATGGACCAAGCACTGTGGGAGGCGATGGTTGCCGACGCGCGCGGTCGCGTGGGTCCCGAAGACATCCTGGTCAGCGGTGGTGCAGCTTGGGCCGACCACCTCGCGGTCCGCCTGTACCTGGAAAGCGCCGTCAAAGGCTTGGTGTTGCACCTGCCCGCACCCTTCGAGGAAGCACGCTTCGTGGGACCCGATCAGAGTGCGGCCTCGGCAGCGAACTACTACCACGAGCGGTTCATGCAGTTGACCGGTGTTGACGGACTCGCTGAAATCGACATGGCGATCAATTGCGGTGCCGTGGTGAGCTTTGAGCCACCCTCCTCAGGCTATGCCGCCATGTTCGCGCGAAATGCCAAGGTAGCCAAGGGCTCGGACAAGGTCATTGCCTACACTTTTGGCACCAGCGACCAGCCAGCGGATGGTGGAACGAAGAACACCTGGGACCAGATCTCTGGTCCGAAAGAACATGTCAGCCTGGTCTCTTTGCGCCAAGCCGGCGCACGTGTTGCATCCACACCGCCTCAGGTCCCCAAAGCGGCGCCAGCACAACCCACAGCACCTGCTGCAGCAAAGGTGGAGGGTACCCCGCCACCTCAACAGCACAAGCCCTGGTTGCGCCGCTCTGCACAGGCCGCTGGGACGCGCCCAGTTGTCGCCGCACCACCTTCACGTTTGGCCGCACCACCAAATGGGAGCCCCAGCGTCCCAATGCCGGCCACCGCAATGAAGCGATTGCAGCTGCTGGGATCCAACTCGCATCGGAGCGCCCACACACCTGCGGCTGGCAAACCCGCACCGTCCACGCCTCCTTCATCCCAGCCTGACCCTGCACGGGCTGCTGCTCTCCCTGCGTCGGCGCGTCGATTTCTCAAGGCCTGACCGATGAAATTTGATCGCTTACCCGAGCCCGGCACGATGGCGGCCGAACTGGTCGGCGACGTGACCCAGTTCAGCGATGGCCACCTTCGCCGCATGCAGGAGATCTCACTGATTTCCAGTTTCAGCATTGGCGGATCACACATGCACTTCAAGCGCCACGGTCTCACCGAAAAAGACTTGGAGATCAGCCGAAGGGGGTGGTGTATTGCGAGACCGGATGGCATCGCACACAAGATCGCTGAAATGCCGCTGAGGTGGACGCCAGACTCAGCGCCAGCGCTGCTCTATGCAGAAAATGAGGGCAACGATTTCACGGGCTTTGAGGGGCGGTTTCTTCCAACGATTGCGCAGCGCGTTGCATCTGCGCTGGCCATCCTCGATGTCCATCCGAGGAGCGAGTCCAGCTTTGGTCTGGGCATCATTTCCAAAGCCAGGCGTGACCTGTGTGAAATCCTGGTGCACTACCCCGTTCTCATGCACCCAATGGTTCAGGTGGTCAATACTCGGGGCCCCAAGTCTCCTGCGACCCATATTCCGCTTCCACTGGCGATTCAGAGGTCACACTCTGGTGTCCTACCCTCAGCGGAAATGGGATTCACCGAGGCTCAGCTGAAGAGCTTCGCAAACCACCCTTGCGTGCAGATCGCACTGGACAGAAAGCTCACGAAAGAGGTCTTGAAATCGAGCGGTGCGAACAGCACGGTGTTCGAGGGCAACAGGATTGCTGGCAGGCTCAATAAAACCTACGGTGAAAACTACGATTTTTCGCTATCCGCGATGGCTTTGCAGTGCCACCGCGAAGAGAAAGCGGAATCGTGGATGGCTTTCGAGTGTCTGGACGACGCTCCAGAGCAAGCCCACAAATACCCTGGCGATTTCTATGAATTCACCAAGATGATCGCCCACTACATCGCTCGTGATGCTGCTGCCAGAGAGGAATTCGTTGCAAACCCTTCGATTCGGTCAATGGCATCCATGGCAAGCTTTGAATCGCTCTCGATGTATGCGCCCATCGCGGCCGTATTCAGGGGTACCGAGACGCCCCCAGCTGAACTAATCTCCTCGACGATTGAGATCATGCAGGGACTGCAGATTGAGTCAGATCCACATCTCATCTGCCAGCGACTCTTTGTGAGCTCGACCAAATGGTCGGCCAATGACGAATATGCGATGAATGCCTTCATCGAAGCGGTCACACCACACCTGAACTCTGTCTCGGACTTGCGTCAATACATGGCGAAATGTCAGCTTCCCATTCCGCAGCCTTGGGACCAGATTCTGAATGTGCATGAAAACCGGCAAAGCATGCAACGAGCCATGGAACGGAGCATGGAGGCGGTTTCCACCTCACTTGGAATGACATGGCAACCGAAGGGCGCTCAGACGCAGAGCCCACGCTCGGCGCGTCGCGGCATCTAGCGTTCCCCGATAATCGGTGTCGGAGAACACATGACACCCTACTTTCGACAAATTCCTGTTGACCAGGTCGACACCAGCACCTTCCCCGCGGGTGCAAAGACCCCTTCTGACGCCAGTTTCGGGGTTGCGCTGAACCTGGCAATGGTTCGAGAGGTGGGAATGGAACTCACCGGAGATGCCAATTGGAATCCTTCGAGCCACGGAGTGCTCACAACCTCCATTGACGACGGGCTGGTGACGGTGTGTTTTGTGCCATCGGGCATGCCACCGCAGAACGTGGCGGTGCACATGTTTCGGCTGGGTCACTTCAAGGAGGGGATCGATTTCCTTGAGTTCGTCATCCGGGAGCATCCCAGCAACGCCGACGTTCTCTACAACCTCGGCCTTGCCTACAACGAGACGGGTCGATTTGAAGAGGCTGTTCAACGACTGGGTCGTGCCGGCGAGATGCGTCCATTGCAGGCGGACATCTGGGTGGCGCAAGGACTCGCCTACTTCAAGCTGGGGAAGATGGAGATGGCAGAGCGGGCTCAGCGCCAGGCACTCGCCATTGAACCGGCGAACATGCGCGCGCTGAAGAACCTCGGCGCCGTTCTCTCTGAACAGAAGAAGCATCGAGAGGCACTCCCCCTTCTTCAACAGGTCCTTGCAGCAAATCCAGACGATCTGCGCAGCGCCCTCGGCGTTTCGATGAACGTGGCCATGATGGGCCTTGAGGCCAGCATCGAAGAGCTCGATCTCGCCCAGGACGTGGTCAAGAAACTGATCGCCAAGGCGGCCGGCTCTGACATTGCCACCGCAGCCAAGGAGGTCAGCTCCCAGCTGGCTCAGACGAGAATGCGCGTCAACGCTGCCGGTGAGTCCAAAGTCAGGGGTGACGTCGTCATCTACATGACAGAAGCACTGCTTCGAATGGGCAAAATGCCACCCGAAGAACGCAACAAACTCATTCTGGAGGTGGCACAGATCACATCCGGCGGCGTGTCCATCAACGACCCATCCTCGGACTACGCCGTTCCCTCCCTGGGGGAGAGCTTTACCGGCCTGCAGCTCATGTCCATGCTGTACGCCGGGATTCAGCAGGTCAGGCCCGAAGTCGACATCGGCATCGACTTCTCACGGGAATACGCGATCGCACAGGCGCGCGTGCTCGGGAAGCATTGAAATCACGCTGAAGGACAGCTGGCTGCGCGTCCCAAGACACGGGGATTATTGTGTGAATGTGATATAGTTTATGCAACTAATCTGGCCTGTCTCAGGGCTCGCCAGGACGATTTCAGGCGACAGCTTTGTCGCGCAAATCCCGCATTCGCGAGCACACCCTGCTCGCACAGCCTCAGCGAGAACCGCACATGGCCACAGCATCCACTGCATCCAATTCCACCAACCCACCAGGTGGTCAACTGGTCCAGCGCAACACCGCGACCGTTGAGCAAGCCCTGGGCATTGGCAAAGGCGGCAAGCGGCTGAACGCCAACCACCAGCACTTGCAGGACCAGCTCGAGGACTACCGTGACGCATTCCTTGAGATGCGTAGCCATTTCAAGGGCAACATCCGACACGACTTCATGCGCGAAGGTCTGCTCGGTGAAATCGTTTCTCGCACGCCCATTCTGATTTACGACCTCCCAGAGCTGGTGGCCAAGGTCGACACCGCGTTCGTGGACATGAGCGGAAAAATGTTCATCGCGGCACCATTCTTCGAGCAGCTGGTCAAAGAGCAGGACGCCGGCCTGGATTCGCTCAACTTCATCTTCAGGCACGAAGCAGATCACCTCCGCCGCTTGCATCTGTCCCGCATGCTGGACTTCCCGAATGGGTTGGCGAATTGGGCGCAGGATGCGCGGATCAACATCGACATCCTGAAGTCGGGCTGCAGCCAGGCGTGGTCCGATAAGAATGCCAGCAAGGATCCCGGCGAAAACGAGCTGCTGGACGAGGTGAAGGACTTCCTTGCCCGCCACGAAGCCGCATGCTCCGCTATTTCTGGCGGCGTTGCCATGAACTTCGAGGACTACAAGAAGTTCGACGGCCTCTCGGAAGAGGCCATTGCCGCCCTCATGCTCAAGGAGTGGAAAGAGCAGCCCAAGGTCAAGAACGAGAAGGTGCCCTTCGACAAGATCATGGAAGGCGCAGCGCAGGAATCCGATTCCGTGAAGGTCTCCGTGATCAATGCGACGACCATGGGCGGCAAGAGCAAGTCCATGACCCCTGCGGACCTCTCCACCCTCTCGCAAGAACTTCGCCGCATCGGCCTTGCCAAGGCCAATCCTGCCAAAGTCACCGACAAAGACCTGGCGGCCGTCGTAGATGGGCTCCAGAAGCTCTCCACGCATCCCTGCATGCGCGAGCGCGACGCCATCCACGCGCGCCTGACCACCGCCGCTGTGGGCACAGGCATTGCGACCACTACCGCCAAAACCGGCTCCCCCTATCTGGATGTGCTGAAGCCTTCCGAACGTGTTGCCCTTGCTCTGCAGGTGCTCGAACAGGTCCTCAACCCCAAGGCGGGCAGCCCCATGGGCAGCGCGCCTCAAGGCGGCGTACAAGTCACCGACCTTGAGCGATCACTGGGCCGTGGCAAGGGCGGCGCGCCTCAACCAGGTGAAAGTGACGGCGCTCAGGGGGAAGGCTCCCCGGGTGCTCAGGACAAGGCTTCGCAGGACGGCACTGGAACGGAGGGAATGATCCCTTCGCCCAACGTGCCCGGGCACAACAACCACGTGATGAGCACGGAAGATCTGGTGAAAACGCTGAACGACGCCGGCGTTGGCGGCGCAACCATGGAAAAGCTCGGCTTTGACGACCTAATCAAGGTGGCCGAAGAAGTCGCCGCTACGAAGTCGAACATGGTGTCGGCGATCAACAAGGCAACCGAGGACATGATGAGCGTGGGAAGCCGCTATCCGGGCGGCCACATGGTCAACTACGCCAAGGCGCAGATGGTCGACTTCTTCAAGCCCGTCATCTCGTGGGAGATGGCTGTCAAGAAGATCATGGAGGCCTCGGGCAAAGGCTCACGGTTCGACATGGGCGAGCCGTGGATGATCTACCACGTCGACGCCGCAGACATGGGTTTTGCAGATCAACGTGACGTGCCCTACATGGGCTCCACCGTTCCGGGTAAAGAGCAGCGACCGCTGATCTTCATCCCGATCGACACCTCGGGCTCGGTGAACGACGGGCAGCTCAAGCGCTTCGTGACCGAAGCCATCTACATGCCGCGCAAGATGTCGCGCTCCGTAGCCCCTGAAGTCGTGATCGTCTTTGCTGACACCGTCGCGCGCGGCGAGCCCGTGTACATCACGGAACAGAACTACAAGTCCTTCCTGGAAAAGGGCATCACCTACGGCGGCCGCGGCGGCACCAACCTGCAGGCCGGTATCGAGAGCATCTTCGAGATGGTGCGCCCTGGTGCAAAAAGCCCGTACGCCAAGCGAAAGATCGACGCGATCATCTACTTCACCGACACGTACGACACCGCTCCCAATGGTCGCCGCCTGCTGAAGAAGGCCAACGAATGCGGCATGAAGAACCTGCCGACGACATTGTTCCTGGCCCCGCGCGAGTGCCACAACGACAAGTTCAAAAAGGACGTTTCGCACTTTGCCGACACCGTGTTCTTCGACACCAAGACGCTGAACAAGGTGGACATCAAGAAGCACGACAGCGCTCAGGTCAGCCGCAACCGCCAGCTCAAGCCCGCCTGAGTCGGGGTGGACACCCATGGATTCGACGAACCTAGATCCGACGCCCAACGGGTGCTTTGACCGGCTGCTGCTTGCCTCACTCGCCAAGGGCGAGAAGGTGTTTGCGATGGCGATGGCCAAGGAGTCCACGGGCGTCCTGGAGATCTCGCACCGCATGCCCATCAAAGGGCTCAGGTTCGGCGCTCAATTGGTCATCGGTACTCCCGTCCGCGCGGACGTGGGTTACCCCGATGTGCTCAAGATGATGGACTCGGATTTTCTGGCCACGCGCATGGTCGGAGCCATCATGGCCTGTGACAGCCTCAAGACCTCCACGGGTGCAAATTGCTCTACCGATGAAATCCTGGCGGGGGTGAGAAAGGCACGCAGCGTTTTTGCTGATGCGCTGATTCGGCACCCGTACCTGCTGGACTCACGCATCAAATTCTCTGTAGGCCCAGAAGAGACCCTGAAGAACCTCGATGAGGTGTTGTCCACCACGGGCATCTTGCGGTTGCCGTCGAAACTGGATGGATACACCGAGGAGCAGATGGTGAGCTTTGCGACTCACCGGACGATCTTCCAGCAGCTCAAAAGCGAGTACGCCGGGATTGGCTCACGCATCGCAAGCTCCGTGGCTCACTACCGCATCCTCAACGCACACGCAGGCTACCTCGAGGTCTACGAGCACGCCCTGCTCGGGCGTCAGCAAGGGCGCAAGCCATGGCGAGTGTCTCCCCACCTGATGGGAGATGACAAGAGCCAGCGTGAGCTCATGGCCGGCGGGGTTGGCCGGCTGCTTTGCATGGCGGCATGGCCACGGACCAGGCCGGGCATCTATTCCACGCTCTTCGTCGATTCAACGCCCTACGCTTTGGCGGGTCTCGAACGCGTGCACCGTCTGGGCGGCCATGAACTGATGGCACGTGCAGCCGATGGTTTCAAAGCGGCGATTCGTGAAGGTGTCTTCTCCGGCGTCATCGATGTCGCGCGGGTGCCCGACATGCTCGACACGGCGGTTAAGGTGGGGTTTACACCGTCCATTCGTGAGGCCGCGGACATGGCCATCGCCACCTTGATGCCGCCCAGACCGTATACCAGCTCGCCAAACGTTGTTCCAGCTGGCTCCGGCGCCCTGCTGATCGAAGTGATTGAGCACATCTGCTCTCGCTCTGGACGGCCGCAGCCGTTCACCGAAATGCACCAGCGGATCAAGGACTACAGGGCTCAGATGGGCGATGCCAACAGGACTGAGAAGCATGCAGAGGTAGAGGCCGCCATTGAGGCCGCTGCTCTGCAGCAGTCCATGCACTCGGCAATCCAGATGGTTCGCCCTCCTTCCGGCCCCACACAACCACTTGCGCCGCGCCGGCGCGCATGCATCTAGAGCCGACATGGACTACACAACTCCAAATGAGGTGTTTGACCGCCTCCAGGCTGCATCACAGAAGTCTCACGCTGCGCTGACAAAGCAAATTGGGATCGAAAACCGCGAATCGCGCGCAGTCCTGGAGACATGCGGCGAGCCGATCATGACCGGCAAGCGGCCTCTGCCCATCTGGATACCTATGTCGGTGAAACCAGGCCCTGCAGCCTGTCGAATCCTGCTGAGGTCCACCGATGTGGCCAAACAGATCATCGGTGTTGTGTCCACTGGATCGATCGTGAACTTTGGGGGGTTCAAGCTCACTGCGGAGGTGAGCGATCTTCGCGCCCACGCCCAGATGGTTTTGACCAACTTGCTGGTGCAGTACCCAGTGCTGTTGGATCCACGGATCGTTTACAGGTGCAACCCCAACGAAGCCATGGAGTCGCTGCCCACTGCCATTTTCAGAAGCAGAACTTTTCGCCTGCCCTCAGGCGTCGACAGCCTCAGCACCTCCCAGCTCGAAACGTTTGCCACCCACCCCAGCGTTGTTGACCAGTTGTGCGCCGGAGAGGGGCGATCAAGCCTGGCCCAGATTGCATCAGACTTGGATGGCGTCAACTTCTCGTTCGGGTTCATCACAGGATCTGTGGTGGAGCTTTCCACGATTGTCAGTGGCATGGTTCAGGCCGGAAGATTCAAGCTTCCCAGCTCACACACACTTGCTACCGCAGATGACGAACGAAAAAGGCGCCTAACGCGGATGTTCGGGTACGCCTTGGGGAGGTCTGTCCTCTCGGAGCGCGCCGATCGCAACTACGCAGACAGCCTCCCCTATTTCTCTCACCTGGCGGAGTTCTGTAGATCCGGTGTTCTGGCCTCCGCTACGCTCGCGTCCGGCATTCAGCGCGCCGTCTTCGATTTCATCCCTGATGGCGCCGGTGTGAAGGAAAAAACAGCTGAGGGGGTTGGCCGCAGTGCAGGCACATGGTTGATCGAGCTGGGGGTGAAGAGCGGTGCGTTCTCAAGCAAGGAGGCAGCAGCTGAGGGAATTTTTCAAGCCCTGGTGCCCGTGTACGACGAATCAACCGTTTCAGTCTGCACCAACACGGAGCCCGACCTGTTTGAGATGTTTGTGCGCGATGTTGCGCAGGCAGCCCAGGTCCGCCTCCCTTTCATCGATATGCAGATGCGCATTGAACATGCCGTCAGCGAGCATGCCAAGTCCGGCAGGCTGACAGCTGGGTCTCGCACTCGGCCAACCCTCCAGGCCCTGGCGAGCGCGCAGATGATGAGCGACATCATCTCGGAACAAGGGGCACAACCCGCCTCGGTCCCGACCCATCAGCGCGCACGGCGCGCGGCGTTGTGAAGCTGCCGACATGATCCACACCACGCCGAACGTCGTCATTGAGCGATTGCAGGAGGCTTCGTGTGACGCCACAGCAGCCAGCCTGACACGACACTTTGATCTTGAATCCGATCTGTTGCGCGGCAGGCAGCCGATCGATGCGCAGTTCAAAAAGACCATCGCCCTCAATTCGCCGGCAACTTATCCCAACGAGCTTGCCGAGCTGCTGCCGTTTCTCGATTCGCCCAACATCGCAGACCGTTTGATCGGCTCGTTCAAGGTGCACTCCATCACCAGCGCGCCACAGGTCGTATCTTCAATGGCGCCCACGGCCCTAGAGGACATTGTTCAGAAATGCGTGAAGGTGGTGAGCACCGATCTCCTTCGCTATCCAGTGCTCCTTGATCCCAGGCTGGGTTTTCACCTGAGGAAAAGGCAAAGCAGGCACACCGTCATGGAGCGTTTGCTGCGTTCCCATGGGTTGCGCTTGCCATCGACAAGGGATGGATTCACAACTGAGGCACTCACGGACTTTGCTGCCCACCGCAGCACGTTCGAACATCTGCGCCCGTCCACCCACGACCTGGCGCTCTCCTCTCTGTTGGAAGCAAGCGTCGACACCCCAGGCGTCGACATCCCAGTTAACTGGGAAGTCTGCCTTGGGCTGATTGAGCTCTCCGGTCTGGCCCAGGCGGCCGCGCGACAGGGCAAGACGCCCAGGCGCATTCCGACGGACCTCATTCTGGACAATCCGGAGACGCTTCGCATTGTCAGCAGGCAACTTGGCGAGATGATTTTGTTCCTCGCCTGCCCTGCGCAGGGCCGGTATGTGCACAGCGATTCTGCAAGCGCCCTCAAGGTGGCAGCCGAAGCCGTGGGCCAGCGCAGATCTGAACTTGTGAAAAGCGCCGTTCACGAGGGTGTGTCGTCAGCACTCTTCAGCCGCATTGACAGAGAGCAGCCCTGGATTCAGGCAGGCGCCGGACTGGTGACCGTCATGGTGGAGGTGGGTATGTCTACGGACAGATTGGATGCGCTTCAGTTCGCAGTCGATCAGGTGATCTACGCTAACGCGAGGAGGCCTGCTGACAGCCGAGACCTCAACCTGGTTGCGAATGTCGACCCGTGTGCCCTGATCCACTACCTGGAGTGTGCGCACAGTGCCCTGTGCCTGGAGCCCCCATGGGTGGATTTCGTGAAGGCCATCGATCACGCATCGGCAAGACTGGGCGACACGAGGATTCAGATGTCAGCTGAAACAGCGTTGCGTGCGCGCGCACAAGCACAGGAGATGGCAATGGCCATCGATCAGCAACGTCAGGAGTCAGCAGTGCCTGCTGATTCCAATGGCGGCGCATTACGAACTCGACGAAACATGTTGTGAAGTCATGACCAAACCACTTGAATCCAGTCAGCAGGTCGCATCCCGGCATAGGCTTGAGCACGCCATTCGGAGTGGAATCGACGCGCGCATCGTCTTGAAGCTGATCCTTGATGACAAGTGGGGCATCAAGCATTTGCACTCAGGACTGGGCGGAGAGATTGGGCTCGACGGCCGCACCTCCTTCGTCAGGTTCTGCGCCTATGCCCGGCGGTTTGATGTCTTCAAGGCCATTTTCGAAAGCGACGCGGTGCAGATCAAATTGGCGCCAAGCTGCCCAATCGATGTCCTCATGACGCGGATGGACTCGACCGTGAACGCGCAGAACGAGAAAGTGGCGGATCCGCAGCCGATGGGAATGTCACTGATCCAGATCGGAGCTCGACAGCTTTACCCTGAGATGCTCGAATACGCGCTACAGCATCCCGAGACCACTATTCGATACCGTCACAGCGATGATGACGAGTACGCCGCAGGGTTCCTCTCACTCATGTGCAGCCTCACCCAAGACAATGACAACCTGGTGCAGATAGAACGGACGGCAGCAGCTCTTGAATGTTCCAGATTGCTGTTGGGGTATAGCCCAACCCGCGGCCGATCGAAAGAGTGCCTGGCCTCAGCTGCACTCGCCGCAGGATCTGCAAGAGGCGATGGAGTCGAAGTTGCCCGACAAATCCTGCTCGATCACTTCAAGGCCGAAAGGATCGACCCAAAGTACACAGCCCTCAACGGACACGGTGGCAACGATCCACTGATCCACCAGTCGATCAAGGCCTTGAACCGGCCTCTGGCCTTGGCGCAAGTGGACTTCCAGTTCCTTGACCCTGATCTGGAAACCTGGCTCGAGGATGAACCCTGGGGTGATGGTACGCAGCAACAGCTTGCGACTGAGTGCCTTCTCGAACTGCGGGCGCACCGCATGAACCGTGAAATCTCTCTCCACAAGGGCCCAGCTGTCATCGTCAACACCACAGTCGCGGCAGCCAACTCTGCTGCCAGCGGAGCGAGGCGACTGCGACTTGTGTGAGAGCGGAAAGAGAAAGGCCCCTGGATCAGGGGCCTTTTTTCTTGCGGGTACCGTCAGACCTTGACGTTGGTCATCCAGCTTGGCAGCAGGATCCGGGCGTCCGTGGCGCCCTGGCGGATGGCCACAACTTTTGCGTTCGGCCGAACATAGGCGACCTGGCGCATCTTGTCCGTGAACCGCGGATCATCCAGCAGCGGGATACCCAGAACGGAGAGGTTCTGCATCTCGCGGTCTTCTTCGAACAACCTGTCGAAGAAGTGGGGGAAGCGCGCGATTTCAGAGACACGGGTTGGACGCTCAGCGTCATCGATGTCCGCATAAGAGCTGAACGCCTGCGCGATGTCCATCTGCAGGTCGACCATCATTCGGCGCACGTTCGCAAACTGCATGTTCTTGCCATAGGCCTTCAACATCTCGCGGTTGACCAGCTTTGGCTCCATGTAGCCGATCTCGACTTCGATTTCGGCGTCGGCGAAATGGAGTCCAGAAGTGCGTGCCAGCGCGCGAAGTCGCGATGTTTCGTCCAATGTGTCACGGATGCCGTAAAGCATCAGGAGGCCGCTACCAGCTTTGGGAGCCTTGCCCCTGAAGGTGTCAGCGATGAACGGGACGTTGCCGGCGAGCAGCTCGACGACACCGTCCTCACCCATGCGGGCGTTGACTGCACCGGTGTGATGCTTGACCTTGGCCTTGGCTCCAACGCCGCTCTTGTGATAGAGCGCTACCGTCTTGAGCTTGATGGTGGAAGGCCGGTTCTTGGCATGGTCAATAGCGTTGTCCACATCGATGACGACCTCGTTTTCGGTGGCTTTTGCTTTGCTCATGTTGCCCTTCTGGATATCGGATATGGGAGAGATTATGGGTTGACCGCACGTGTTTTTAAGATATCATCACTTGAGTTTAAGTGATATCACCGATACACCAAAGTCGTATCATTGACATTCTAGATATCTTTTACACCTCCGTCAAATATACGATTCACACAGGAGTTCACCATGGCCTTCATCCCTACGAACCGCCCGGTTCTGGGCAAAGATTTGGACGCGATGCGTCAGTCCTTCGGTATCACCACCACCGATGCACTTTTCTTGTTCGGCCTGTCCATCACGCGATGGATGTACGCCGTGCGCCGCGATGCAGAGCTGCCTCTGGCAGATACCAGTCTTGCGCTTTTGCTTCGCTTCATGGACCAGAACCCGGACCTGTTCCTGTTGCCGAAGTTTCCGACCCCTCCTGACGTCTTTGACAGCATCAAAGAGCACGTCCAGATGCACCCGCGGCATTTCTCGCTGATCATGGGCGCTGAGTCTACGGCCTCCAACCGCTGGCTTTCAGGTTCCGGTCGCCAGTCTCCGTCGGTGATGCGCTTGCTCTGGTATGTGAACGAAGCTCTTAACCAGGCGAGCGGCAAACCCAGCCAGGCCAATCAGTCGGCTGAAGGACTTGATCCGGAGGAGCTGATCGAGCGCCTGATTGAGACGGCCAAGCTGGAAGCAACGCTGCGGGGAACACCAGACCTGTTCAAAGCCGGCCGTTGGCCAGTGATCAAGCAGCGCGATCGTGACGTGCCCCGCGACACGAAGCGCTCACGCTCCATCGCGGCCAAGCTGGCGGCCGAGGGCCCTGAGGCCGCTGTGATTGCGAAGGCGAAGACCACATCGAAGGCTGCGGCCAAGAGCACTTCCAAGGCGAAAGCCAAGGCGTGATTGTTTTCGTCAAAGGCCCCGACGCTTCCAGCCTCGGGGCCTTTTTCTTGAGATCGTGATCCTGAACGATGGGCAGCAAGAGTCGAAGGCCCGGTGCAACCAGGCGCTGGAAGCCAACCGTCAACACTTTCGAGGTTGCCGCGTCGCGCGCAGCGAAATTAAGCCAGGCCACGGTCGATGGCTTGGCCGCTTCCCTCAATCGAGCAAGCCAAGGCCTTGAACAGCCTCAAGAGAGCGCGGCAGCATGGAACGACCTCAGAACAGCTTTGGCCGTGTCAGCGCGCATCGAGCGCCTGGGTGTGGTCAAGGGCCTTGAAATCGCGATAGAAGCAGCCACTCTCGCCCTTCTTTCCATACGAGCTCGATCAATGGAGAGCGGCTCCTGGGTACATGCTGTGCTGACCCAGGATGAGAGGGATGTCATTGACAACCTGATTCGAGATCACGTGTTTCAAGTTGGCCAGCTCAGCGCCGGCGAGTTCGAGCGGGTGTATCTGCAAGTGCGCCAGGAGTTTTTTAGCAACAGGAACATTCTGGTCCCCGTCAAACCTCGTGCTGCCCAGGCAGCAGAGTCCTGAAGCTGCCGAGCAGCTTCAGCCGCGCCAGGTTCGCGTACGACCAGTGTCCGCGTGGACGAAGTTCTTGGCCAGGTAGATGCCGGTGCCGCCGTTTGAGCGAAATGCGCCGACCATTGCGCCGAGCTGGCCACTGCGAATTCCATCCATGATGAAGTCCACAGCTCGGCCATCTTTGTGCAGGGAGTTTTTCGCCGCCCCCTCGGTATTGCTGTTCGTCTTGTCCGTCCGAAGACCCGATGTGACGGTGACCACCGAGTTCACACCGTTGTGCGCAGCCCACCGCTGAAGTCCGCACATCATGTCCATCAAGTCGATGTCCATCTGGGCGACGACATTCGCTCTCACGTCGCGCATCAACCAGCACATACGGCGGTATCCGTCGACGTTCAGCGACCCATCCCGATTGAAGTAGGTGACGCGCTCTGCAGGTCCTCCGCTGCGGCGCACCAGGAGGGTTCTATCCCCCTGCAGCAGACCCGACCGCCAGTCGCCATACACCGCAGCGCCTGACTGGATGACTGGCGAACGCAACGGCTCCAAGACCCCATTGCGCACAGTTGTCGAGGCCGGTGTTTCGATCACGATCGGTTTTGGTGTCGTGACCGGGCCGAAGCCATCACCACGAACCGATTGGAGATCGTTGCGAAACCCTGAGAAACCGTTCTGAGCGAAGGCGAGACCCGGCGAAAGAATGCTGGAGGCCACGCCCAGGACGAGTGCTCTTCGGCCCAGTGTGTTCGATTTCACTTGTCCATCTCCGCAATGCTGGCGCTGATGCTTCTGGCCACCTCTTCGAACTCGCGTATGTTGATCCGCTTCGTGGTGGGATGGCTCAGGTAGCGCGTGGTGTCTGCCAACTTGGATGCCACAACAGAGCTGGTGTACGCCGCTTCGGTCTCAGTGCTGCCCAAGACGGTTTCAATTTGCGCGAGGCCACTCTCCACAGCATCCCGATTGAGCAGACCATCGCTGGCCAATGGCGGGTCAAATGCCATCGTGGGAGCGCCGGGCAGCTGCTCTTCCATGCCGAAGTCGGGATCGGGCTCCGCCTGGTGCTCGGCTGGCTCGGGCTCTCCGTCCCCGATCAGGACGCCTTTTTCGAAGCCAAAAAGATTGCTCTGGTCGTAGGCTGGATCCTCACGGCCCAGTTCAGTGTCGTTTCCTGGTACCGAAGCGCCAGAGAGATCGTTGATGCCGTCAAACGCTTCCGCCGGGATCGTGAACTCTTCTGACGGATCTTCGCTGTACAGGTCACTCGGGTCGATCGCAGAGTCCGGCGAAAGATCTCGACGCTGCTGGCCCCAAAGGGTGTCAGCGATAACAGCAGGAGAAGAAGGCTGATCTGTGCCGCCCTCGGTGGAGAAACCATCGTCACGAAGGGTGGTTGTGGGCTCCGGCGCCGCAACAGGTGCGCTACTGCGCATACCGATGTTGAGGGCATGCATGATGATGTCGTTGTTCAGGTCAGCAGAATGATCGGGTGCAAGTGCAGCGCCGCCACCCTCATCACCGCCCTCTTCATCCAGGTCGTCGTCGTCCATACCGCCACCCCAGACACCCATCGCGGCCAGCGCTGCTCGACGCTGCATTTCCGACTGCGCGCCGTATGCGAGGACCTTGCCCGCCATCAGGATGGGGTCACAACCTTGGAAGTGCGTCATGGCATCGTTGATGTCGGCGATGTCAGTCGGTGAACTCACGCGGTCCATGAAGCCACGGATGCCCGCATCGCTCTCGATGGCGCGCTTGAAGTAGTCCGCACCACCGAGGTAAGCAGCAACCTCATCCGGCGACGGCCGGGCCACCTTGATGAAGTGGTTGACGCGAAGCTTCTTGACCTTTTTCGGGTTCGCGAAGAAAGACTTCACCCGGATGATCGAGTTGCCGAAGAAAAGGAACCACTGGCCAGAAGACTGACCACGCAAATCCGCAGAGCTGACGCGATCGATCCGGTCAATGCTCACCCCATCATCGAGGGTGATCTTGGGTGTGAACATCGATCCGAAGTCCTGCTCATAGCGCTGGACACGGGTGTAGTAGCCCTGGCCCGCCAGGTTCTTGAAGTAGTCGAATGTGGTCGTGCACTCCAGCTTTCCGCACAGCTTCGTGTTGGTGTTTGCGAGGGTGGACTTCGCCTCTTCCTTCGATGCTTTCTCGAATGCGGGAAGATCTTGTCCAGCAAAGACGGCCGAAAATCCGAGTGACCGTGCTTGCGCGGGGACAACCGCGAAACCCTCGACGGCGTAGTACCCGTACTCATCGAGCACACAGGTGAATGGAGACGGCGCAGTGGTGGGCCGTGAGTCGATCACTTTGGACCAGTCACCCTCCAGCGTGGCGCCAAGGCCCTTGGCCATGGTTGCCTTGATCGAGGCAACAACGATGCGGCCCAGGTTGGTCAGCTCGGCTGGTGACTTTTCCAGTGCCGGCAACAGCACGATCAGGATGCGGCGATTCAGGAACACATCCACGAAATCAATCTCACCCATCTGGGTTTTCATGATGTAGCCGTAGGTGTCGCTCAAGGAGCCGAATGCCTTGGTCAGCTGCATCTCGATGTAGCCGTGCTGCTCACCAACGGTGCTCTCCTGCTGGAGGTATTTGCTGACCTTGTAGCCGGCGAGCGACTGCAGGTAGGCCTTCAGGCCGTCAAGGACGCCGCTCTCCTGCATGGCTTTGTCGTCCTTGTATTTCATCCATGCCAGCTCTTCGAGCTTGTCCAGATTGAAATAGTCACGAACGACACCCACATCAAGCATCAGTCCCTTGTTGTCACGCAGGTAGACCAGCGGCTTGATGAGCGCTTCGACAAACGACGCAGCTCGCTCGGACCAGATGTCGGACTTGCCGGTGGCCATCAAGCCTTTGATCAGCTCGCTCAACATGCCCGATGAGCCCACAGCGAAGGGATTCATCGTGTTGGACAACTTGTTGGCTTGCGCGCCGTAAATGTCCCGTGCACCAGTCTGGAAGTTGATGACGACCACATCATCTTCGCGGCCCATGGCGCGTGCCATGGAGTAGATCTTCCCGTACAGGCTGTTGTCTGCCTTGCCGTCCACGTAGATCAGGCCGGAGCCATGAACCAGGGAGTTGTAAATCAGCGAGATCAGGTATTCGGTTTTACCGGAGCCAGTCGTGCCCATGAAGAGCATGTGGGTCCGGGCCTGGGTGTCGGTCAACCAGATTTCTTCCTTGGTGTCCTGGTCATTGCCCATGTAGACAATACCCCCAGCACGGCTTGGTTTGCCTGTCTTGAGGTCAAGGTCTTTTGGGTCGAGCAGGCCGGAGCTGCGCGGAATTCGCATTGGCAGACCGGTCTCAAGGTGGATTCGGCGGATCACCCAGAAGGTGAGCACAGACACAAGCGCGAACGCCTCGATGTAGCTGTAAAAGAAGAAGCCGAGAACGGCAGGTGCCAAGACAGCCAGCCCCGCAACCGGGGGATCCATCACAAACGATCGGAACTTCGAACGCGATGTCCTTGTGTCAACAAGCATCGAGCTCTGTTCACGCTCCAATTCGTATTTCAGGCTGGGAGATGGCATCGTGGGACTTCAGGCTGGGAGCAGAGCGGGATTGCCGGAAGGCAATGGCTTAGTTGACTGGTGCGCAGTCCAGGGTGGGTGCCTGAACGTTGGGCATCTGGATCTTTGGAGCTGTGAACTGGTAGCCACCGTTCGCAAGGTCATCCAGGCTGGGATTGACTGGTGCCGCAGCGGAAGGGGTTGAGCCGCCTGGCAGAGCGGGGGCGCCCGCCAGGACTGGGGAAGCTGGAGCCGAGGCAATGGCGGAGTTGCCGGGTGTGGAGAACAGACCAAAGACGAACCAGATCGCAACAACACCGAGCACAGCCTTCATTGCGAAGCCCATTCCACCCAGCGTCAGCCCACTGTGAGCCTTGATCAACGCTGCATGACCGTTTGCGGCGGCGGACGCCGAGCCAAACCGAGCAAGCACGCACTCATTGCCACCAAAAAGCTTTCCGACAATGTTCTTGGCGCCGCCCTCGGCGTCCTTCACGGAGATTTCTGTGTACTGATCAGGATTGGCGATGCTGAATGCATTGGTGCCATTGATGAGCAGGAGCGTGCCACCTTTGATCTTCTTGGCCTTCACCTCATCGGTGGCGGGGAATCCGGGTGCAAAGATGTCGGGTTTTTTGCGAAACATGCTGGATCACTTTTTGTTGCGTAGTAGATATACTTTACACCAAACATGGTGCACTGACAACTCACTCAAACATCCGCTCGAGGGAGTCGTCTTCCTTGTATTCCTTGAGCGCCATATCGAGTCCGTCGACAGCTTTCCCCACCATCGGGGTCGGTGTTGCGAGACCCACCGTTTTCTCGAAGAGCCAATGGGCCATGATCCCGGCGCAATCCACATGAAATGCGTAACGGCCAACGTTGTTGAGCGTGTACCAGAGCTTGCGGTCAATGGTCTTGACCCAGATGAACATCGGGCTGGCCAATACGCCGTCGGTTTTGGCAATCTGAAGCATCGTGGCGAGAATCGTGTAGACGTAGGCATGCTTCTCAATGGCGCGCTGAACCAAGGGGTTCTGCAGGTGTTTTTTCAACTCCCCATCCACCCAGCTGGTGTCCATGCCCTTGATTCCATGCTCAGTGAACGTGGAGGCCATCAGGCGAAGCTTTTCGGTGCACCCATCAGGGTCGCCTCCAATGCGCATTGCAAAGCAGGCGAACAGCGCTTTCGTGTGAGTTGGCAGCGCATATGCGCTGGTCCACCGCTGACCGAGCATCGAGGCAAAAATCGCACGCGACTCCTCCTTCTTGGCCGCAGGCTTTCCTTCACCATCAACCGTGAGCAGTTTGTGCTTTGCGGCAA
This sequence comes from Burkholderiales bacterium Ga0074133, assembly GCA_001464865.1. Lineage (GTDB taxonomy): Bacteria > Pseudomonadota > Gammaproteobacteria > Burkholderiales > Burkholderiaceae_C > Acidovorax. The sequence goes on along the minus strand of LNEG01000001.1, from coordinate 78,089 downwards.
ACTCGCGCTCGGTCATTGCTGACGCCCACTCGCCCTTGGTGGGGTCTTCTTTCACAAGCCTGTCCTGAAGCCCTGCTACCGGAGCAATCTCGGGCCAGACCTTGGATTCCTGTTTTGCCAGCGAAGACATGGTGTGCTCTTTGCTGTACAGCTCTCTGGGTGACTTCAGGAAGGCGTACACCCCCAGGAAAACCATCCCCGGGATGAACAGCCACCGGGTGAAGTAGCCGGTCTGGGCCATCATGGCTGTGAAGTTGTCCAGGCTCATCCGGCCTGAGGACTCCATCACCATGCCCAGCTTCTGCAACAGGAAAAAGGCGCTGTCGAAAACAACTGCGAAGAGCAACATCTCGACGTATCGAACCCTTGCAGCGAGGAAGGTGATCACATCGCCCACGCGGTCCCAGAGAACCAGCATGACAATGGGTCCAAGGATGATGAAGACCGCCGCCACCAGGGCGCCGATGACAAACGCATCGTCTTTGTCTTTTCCGTCGTGATTCTTTTTGGCCATCAGAGAGTCTCCTTGAGTCGTGCAGCTGGCCTTGCGGCCGCGTTGATCTGGTTCACCATCGAAGTCATGTGTTCGTGAACTCGCAAGATGTAGCGGTTTCGGTGCTTTGGGGTCTTGGAGTGGTAGCGTCCAATCCCATACCAAAAATCACCCTGGGACTCGTTGGTCCGCTTCCTCAACATCCAGGCACCGACGGCTATGTTGAAGCAGCCGTCGTACGCGAGGTGTTCCGCCAGTTGTCGTTGGGAGATTCCGAATTCCTTGCTCAGATCTGGCAGGTGAATGCTGTTGATCTGCATGGGCCCGATGTCGTACGAGCCATCCGTGTTGCGCGCGAACAAGCCCACCTTGCCGCCTTCGGTTTTCATGACCGCCAACAGCTTGATTGGCTCCAGCGATTGCCTGGCGGCCTCGGAATAAAAGCATTGAGCCGTGGGCGGTCGAATCACATCGGGCCTGGCGGCCAGGTCTGCAGGCGGTGGTGAGGACACCACAAGCGACGCACGAACTATCTCTGCCATGAGGAGAGTGTCAAACACCGGAGGACCTCCGCTGCCACGGCTTCGGGGAGGCCGTTTTTCCCTCGACTCCGATCGCGTCAGATGACCGTGTGACACCACCCGTACGAGGAGCTGCGCGAAGCGCTTCATCTTCAGAAATCGGCACGATGAGCATCGACGCCTCGACGAGTGCACCAAAGGTCGCATCCAGCCGTCCTGCCAGAGGCTCCATCACCATGCTGATCGGCTCAGACCCCATGCGCACACGGGTCTCATGCCGAGTGTGCGGATCCATCGCGTTGAGCAAGGATTTGGTGCGATCCACCTCCCTCTTCCAGAGCGAAATGTAGATTTTTGAACAGGAGTTCAGCAGTGACTGCTGAAGGACCGACCGTGCTGCGGTGCTGGACCCATTTGGAGCGAGCCGATCTGCAGCCTCGATGGCGACTGCGGCCACGAGCTTTGCAGACTCCACCAGGCACGCCTTGCGGTCCCGCTCGAAGCAGTAGTCGCCCATGTGCACTGACAAGGGTGTCAGCGCGGTGCAGATGGCCAGGCGAAGTGCAGAAGCGTCCTTGATGTCGCCCGACCAAGCGACATCGGCAATTTTCGCCACGGGCTTCGATTTGATCAGGTCTGAAAACAGCTTTACCGCAGCGGTTGTTGCCGAGTCGATGTCCTCAGCCAGGATGCGTGCGCCGCGCTTGTTGGCGGCGATTGCTTCAATCGTGACGGCAACAGCCTCCATGGTCATTGCATACGCCGCATGACCTTCACTCCGTTGAGAAGGAGCAATGCCAGCTTCATCAAGCAAGGCCATGGTCATCCGCTCGGCGGCGAGCACCACGGTCTCACCGTCCGCACCGGTAGCAATGACGGCGGTCGTCAACGATGCACTGCGCTTGACCGCGTTGCAGATCACCCGCAGATCATGGGATGCCTCCTGGGGCGCGGAGAGCAGCGCCTTGTTCCGTTGAGGGGCATCAACCCCGTTGGACTGCATCATGGGTTGATCGCCAAAGGCTTTTCCGTAGGCGATGCCGTCCCGGCGGCCAGCGACATTTCTCGCGCGCTCTGCAGCTCAGCCTTGAAGCGGTGTACCAAATCTTGCACATCGACCGCCCCTTTGGCCAATGCGTTGGCGGGGGAGTTTTTGTAGATGTCCTCGATGGCCTCAACAACAAAGCACAGGACTTCGGAAAGCGGCTTTTCCACATGGCGCAAGTCCACGGCAAATCCAGTCAGGGCCTTTGGTGCCGTACGGAACTTGATGCCGAGAGACCGCCCGCCCATGGCAAAACGGTAGATGCTGTCGGCGTGCCAGCAGATCAGCGGCATCAAACCGTGTTCAGAGCCCACACTGGCATTGGGCACGGCTTCGCCGGAGATGCTGAATGCCGTTGGCGTTCCGCTTTTTCGGCTGCTCATGGAGCTCCAGGCCTTGAGCATGGCAGGGATGGACTCTGCTGCAGTGGGAAGTTTGCTCTTGAACAAGATGAGCTCCAGTGTTGTGCGTTAGCTGCTTCTGGTGTAGAGTATATCTTATTCGCATGTTTTGAGAAGGCCTGAAATGCACTCCGACACCCAGATACCGGGCGCATCCGGTGCCGCCAACAAAGTGAACCGTTACGCCGAGGTTGGCGTTCCTGGTGCCGCAGATGCTGCAGAGTCATTTAGCCAGTGGTGGAACGACTGTTCGGCTCGTGGCCGTGTGCGCATGCCATCCCCTCAGTTGATGGAGGTGGATGCCAGCCTCAGTGCTGAATTCATGATCGGCCTCTTCGGGCGACGCTTCTTCATTGGAATTCCGCCGTCGACGACCTCCTGGTTCTCCAGGGCGCCCTGGATTCATGTGGCAGTTCGCCCGGGAAGTTCGGGCCTCGCGCTCGTTTGCGGGAGTTTTGGCCACCGGAAGCGAAACATGCGCGAGTTCGCACTCTATTTCCCCGGCGTCCCCACTGAGGTGGTGAACAACTTGTCTACTTTCCACTACATCGATGTTCGTGAAATCGTCGAGCCACGGACGATTTCGGTGCACTCCACCATGGTTCTTGAAGTCATCCCAGTTGCAGGTGATCTCACCTTTGAAACGTTTGCCTCCGGACAGTCCTCGACCTCCTTTCACCGAAATCAGCTCGCTCAGCGCCAGGCTGCCTGATTCTTCGACCACCACAACACCACAGGACCACATGTTTACCTCCATCACCATCTTCCAAGTCCAGGCCGGCATGCCCTCCTCCGCTTCGGAGCTCGAGGCCGTTTTGAAGGATCACCCATTTCGCCCAACCGGGCCAACGCAAGAGCTGTCCGTGGGCTGGGTGCCACCCCGCGAAGAAAACGGTGCGTTGGTTGAATCAATCGGTGGACAGTGGATCGCAAACATGGCGATGGAAACCCGGTCGGTACCATCTTCTGCAATCAACGATCTTGTCGACGAGCGCGCAGCCGCGATCGAGGAGCAGACTGGTCGCAAGCCTGGGAAGAAGGAGCGAAAGAGCCTGAAGGAAGAATGCCTTCTCGAACTGCTTCCCAAAGCCTTTCCGAAAAAGTCTCGCACAGTCATCTGGCTCAACAAGGACAAGAATTGGCTGATCATCAACTCGACCTCATCCTCGAAGACTGATCAGATCATCACCCAGCTGGTGCGCCTGATCCCCAATTTCACCTGCTCCCGCGTGAACACCTTGGCATCTCCTCTCGCATGCATGGCGTCGTGGCTGGAGCAGAAGGAGGCACCTGGCTCCCTGGACTTCGGCAACACCCTTGAGATGAAGGCACAGGACGATACCAAGGCTTCGGTCAAATTCGGCAGCCACTACCTGCTCGGTGACGAGGTCGGCCAACACCTGGCAATCGGAAAAATGCCAGTCCGGATGGGTTTGGTTTGGGATGGGAAGGTCAACTTCACACTGGACGGGGAGATGCGTCTGACCAAGCTCAAGTTTGCGATCGACAAAGAACCCGCCGACGAAGCTGCAGACTTCTTTGATGGATCTGTGGCCATTGAAACCGGCGAACTTACGATCCTGATTGATGGCTTGCTTGAAGCACTGGGCGGGCAGGCTCCGATGCAGGGCGTGGTGGAGACGCCGGCTGCGGCCGAGGGTGAGGCCAAAGAAGGGGCCACCAACAAATCGACGTCAAATGACTCCGCCCCATGGGAGGCAACTCCTGTAGCCGAATCTCAAGGGGACGTTTCCCTCGCAGACATACAGAGAAATGCGGATGCCTTGGTCGACTCGGAACTTCATGCGTGACGCAGGTGCAGTGATGAATAGAACACCCCGCGCGCGCAAGCGTGCCCCCAATCTCGATCCGAAAAAGATCAAGCTGGCGACGAGCAAGGTTCCGCTGATCAAGCTCGATACATGGCGCGAGCTGACCTATGCGACCAAAGCAGATGCCCCCTGCATAGCCACGTTGCGTCGGTGGGCCAAGGCGGGATTGCTGTCGCCGCCGGCGGTGAAGCAGGGTCGCTCCTTTTACGTGGTCCCGACCGCCGTCTACAAGCCATTGGATCAGCCCGCAGCGGCCTGACATCTTCGACTTCTACGTTCACCCATTTCATGAAAATCGACATCCACGATCTGGGCTATGACCCCAGCGACCTCCACGTGACCATCTCCGATTTGATGGTGGCCACCGCCGACCAGGCTGATGTCTCGCTGGACAGCTCCATTTCGGAGGTCCTCAAGCTGATTCGCGACCGCATGCAGATGGACGTCGTCTTCTGCTCTGAGTTTGTCGATGGCTGCCGTGTTTTTCGCCAGGTGGCCACCACCGGCATTCGACCGACGATTGAAGTCGGTGGATCCGATCAGCTCGAAGAGTCCTGGTGCCAACGTGTTGTTGATGGCAGGCTTCCCAGGTTCATCGCTGACGCACGCGAAGATCCGTTGGCTGCATCTCTGCTTGATCAATTGCCGTTTCCAATTGGCACCCACATCAGCACCCCAATCGTGCTCAAGAGCGGTGAGATCTACGGGACGCTGTGCTGCTTCTCCTTCAGCTCACTGGAGAACCCGAACACTGAAGATCTCAAATCGCTGGAGATGACGGCCAAACTAGCTGCCATGCGAATCGACGGCAAGGAAGCCAAGCAGAAGGCCGCAATGACGGATACATCGGCCTGGCAGCTCACGCCGCGGTAGATTCCTCCACAAGCTCAGAAGAAGGCCGCACTACCAAGTGCGGCCTTTTTCATGGGAGCTACAAACCAGGGTTCGAATCGGACTGGCCTCACCGACCGAGAAAGATGTCCCCTACATGAGTCTCGTTGTGATTGGGAGAGACACGCCGGCTGGCTAGACTTGAGCCATCGGATACCAGCCGCTGGATGTTGTGCGCTTTTTTCAGGAACCGTTTTTCATGAGCTCATCGAACATCGTCGATCACACCACACCTCTTTACCGCGCTTACCATGAGGCAGGACACTGTGCGGCAGCATTCTTGACGGGTGCCAATGTCGACAGCATCGAAGTGTTCCCTGAAGGAGGCGGTGTTTGTCGCGTCCTTCGCGCAGATGACGCGGCACAAAGGCAGACAATCGCGGCCGCAGGATACGCCATTGAATTCATCCTTCACCGATCCGGCCGGCTTGCTCCTCAAGGGCCCAAGACCCCCGACAAGTGGTTCATCGACTTCAGCATGGGAAACGCACGCGACGATAAGGTGTCTTTCTTTGGTGGCGACTTCACCGAAGGAGACGGTGCGTGGCCGGAAGAAAAAGACCGTGAGTTCATGATGTTTGGATGGCGTGAAGTTTCGACTCTTCTTGCATCATGGATGCCCGCAATTGAGATGCTTGCAAATCGACTTGCAGCAGATTCAAGAGTCACAGGTCTAGAAGCGCGGGCCATCTTTGAACAGCATGGACTGCCTAAGTGACGAGGTAACTCGCCACTGCGATTCCAGCAACGAAGATCACCCCAGCGGCCCCAGGTTGATCAAGCGATCGCTCCCTCATCACGGATGCGCACAGCCATGTGATCGTTCATGAGTTCCTGGCTGAGGCCAATCCGGGTTGTGAAGTCAATGCCCTCAGCTCCGATTCCACGCATGCGTAGAGACTCCGGATCAAAGCCCTCAGGAATCACAGAGAGTGCTTCAAGCACCTTGCCGTTGCCCATGGCGACATCAGCGGCAATGCGCACTGATTGAGCGAATGCTTTGTCGTTGCTCACGATCATGATCTTGGAAACGCCGGCATTGACCTTCTTGATCAACTCGCTGGCCAGCATAAGATCCACGCCCCGTTCCATGGCGCGTGCGCGGCCTTCCTTGCGATCATTTACGTAGACCATCGGTGCCGTGAATACCTGGATTCCAATATGCCGAAAGAACGCCAATCGCCTCTGGATCATGGCTGAGCCTTTCGGGTCTCTCTCGGCATCTGGTACACCCGTGAAGATCATGACCTCAGCAATTTTGAAGCCATTTTCTTGTGCGAGCGACTCAAAAAGCTGCAGCGGATTCACCTGCTGTGCATTGATCTCGTAGACCGTCCTCAAATGGAAGTAGAAATTTTGGTAGTCCACGAAGACCATGAAGCCGTCTTCAACCCCTTTGGGCTTCAATTTCCGAGATTGCAGCGAGGGACTCATCACGTTGATGAGGCGGTGCCTCACTGAGTCAAGAAAGCGGCGGTTGAACATGTATGATCCTGAAAACGTATGTGATTACGATATCAGATACGCACCATCGCGTCAACAGTGGCACGCAGTCATCCGCGGACAAAGTCCTGCTTTCGAAAGGCGTCTCAGTCCTTGGCTGCAGCTGCGATCATCTCGCTGGCAAAGGCGAGGAGTTCGTCAGAACTCGGCTGCCCCCAGACGTGAAGACCAAGCCAGCGGAAGAATGCCGTCTGCGCGCCCTTGGAGGTTTTCTTCTTCACCTGAAGCTGTGTAGTGGGCTGCTGCTCGTTGTAGGTGTTGATCAGTTTGTCCTGGTCCTCAGGTTCCAGCTCTTTGAAGTAGCCCTCTGCTTCTTTCATCTGGTGGACCATGTACTGGCCCTCGATGAGTGAATTGCCTGTGTTCTTGGACGGCCTCTCTGTCACCTTCCCCTTCGCCACTTCCTCATCCACAACCGCCCAGCCGTTCTTCAGGACCTGGCGGAGGTATGCGGCAACGTTCCCGAGTTCTTTCGCTCGCTTGTCTGCTGCTCTGCGTTTGGTGTACTCGATCGCAGCAGCGACCTCTTGGCGCTGGTACTCCCGCAGAATCTTTTTCGCTTCAGACTGCGGCAACCCTATCTTGATCATCTCACCGACGAGCTTTAGCGACTCTTCATCCTCGATGACCACCTCAAGGTGCACAGGACGTTCCTTGTGGACTTTGAACTGGATGTTGTCGATGCTCCGGCCCACCTTCTTCTCGACGAGCTCGACCTTGATATCTGCTTGAGCGTTGACCTCCGCGATGGCGGGTTTCAGCACTTTGGCTTTGAAGTACTTGTACTCCTGGTACGACTTCGACTCAGAGGATTCGCCCAGCATGATGTCTCTGAAGCTCTTCCACTGAACCTCTGATGTCTGGCCCACCCGTTCAAAACGAACGCAGAACTCGTACAGCGCCAGTGACGCGGACTTTTTGAACCGCTTCACGATGTTCATGTCCACCAACGCGTACATCTCAGGATTGAGCACCTGGTCGCGCAGCTGGCTGCTGATGCGGTACCGGATGTGCTCCGAGGTGATCTCGATGTCAGGGAAAAGGACGGATGCCTTCCACTTCACACGTTTGCCTTCCGGGGCAATCACATCCCATTCAAAAACCACGCGCATCAGCTCGTACGCAGACTCCTTGAGATACGCTCCATTTTTGGAGTCGAACCCAATGTCGCTGGCCATGTCTTGAATGCGCAGGCTCCACCAGCCTTCAGGATCCGCTTCGTTCTGCGTCGCGTTTTTCAGCCACGCGTTGGAAACCTTGCGCTGCAGTAGCGACAGTTGGCCTCTGGGCTTGCTGTGGACTACCTGTACGGCTTTTTTGTAGGGCCGGGGTACCTCGGGTACCTGGAACAGCCCAAACTGGCTCATCTCGCCGCGGGAGGTGGAAGGTTTCTTTGCCATCGAGTCATTCTAGGTGGAAATCATGCGATGGTAGGTCACCTGTAGGGCCGTGTTTCCCCTGTCTTTTTCTTGACAAGACCCACGGATCGAGGTTGTGTATTTTTTAGAAGAGCACTTTCATTCCTTTAGAAGAACACTTGCTTCTTTTAACCTTTAGGCACGTCAAACACCAGTAACGACGCGGCTTCCAAGAGGTCGAGGTGACCATCTATGGGGGAATAGGTGGCCACTTCTGGGTCGATAGGTTACGGGATTTGGGGCGCCGGTGGACGCCTATGGGGCCATTGGTCGCCACTTGTGGGGCGAGGGTCCCCCTCTATGGGGAAACAGGTTACTGAATTTGGGTAGAAAGGTGACCTGATATGGGGTGTTGCATCGGCGCAGGGCGGATCAAGAGCCCCTTTTCATCTGGATAACTGACCAGCCCCCCCCCCCTTTGTATTGGTGACCCTTTATGGGGAGCTTCATTGGTGACCAGTTATGGGGATTGCTTGAGGTGACTATCTGTGGGGATGGGTTCAGATCTTGGTGATTCCTCGCTCAGCACGCTTAGGTGTACAGCTATGGGGAAGGGCGGCAGGCCTGGTCGGCCGGCGATAACTGCAGGTCCCACGATCCCCATGAACTCAAGGCCGTTGTTTTGGTGACCGTTTATGGGGCGTCCTCCTGTGAGTCCAAATTCAACCGATTGGCTAAGGTGACCAGTTATGGGGTGGTGGTCCGAAGCAGCTGGACGACTTGATTTAGCTCTCTGCTGGGACGAGTCAATTGAAGGTGACCAGTTATGGGGAGATCTATCAGCGAACACACTCTGCGCTGTGCTTGTTCATCGTTCAAAGGTGACCTGTTGTGGGGTCGACCATGGATCTGCCGCCCTACTCCTTAATTCCTGCTGTTTGTGCACCATGGTCACCAGGCGGTCCGACCTGATGGCATTGGTGACATGTTATGGGGCTTGCAATCCCAAACCTGCTTCAGCCATCCCAGTGTTTAAGTGAGCTTTCAGGTGACCTTTTATGGGGGCATCGTGCCCGCTATGAAGGCTTGAGGTGACCATCTATGGGGCCTGAAACGCCTGGAATGGCTGTTTTATTCAAGTTTTGCCCCTGGGAAACGTCTTGAGGTGACCGTTTATGGGGTCGGGAACCGCTCTCAGCGCTTGCATCCCCATAAGTGGTCACCTGTTTTCACAAATAACGGCGACTACCCCATCGAAAGTCGATGCCTCAAGTTCCATGGGCATGCCAGATCTAGCGATTGTGGAGTGTGAGTGGTTATTAACTTGTCGCTAAACATGGCCTCCGAACCCATAAACGGTCACCTCAGAACGATGAATACCTGAACACTGTAGGACCACGGTGCGCCAGGCAAGATCCCCCGAGTCACGTAGGTGGGTCTTTGGTGACTTTCGACGATTCATCTACTGCATGAGGTGCCCCAGCTGATCCCGTTCGCTTGATCGCCCATACCAACGAGCTCGAATCCCAGAGGTGTACTGGAGCCGTTGTGTTCACCGGGGTGCAATGGGGCCGCTGGGTACACGTGTTCAGGCCCAGAGGATGCGCCTCCTCAGGCCGCCCTCCTCTCTCGCCCTTGATTCCGTAGGTGGAGAACCTGCCCCAATAACCTGCGGGAGAGATATCGGATACACACGACGATGACAACACCACCTTCCTTTAGCACGTAATTGCGACTGATAACAAAGTTGCCCAACAGAAGGCCTTGCTGTGTCAAGAGCGCCGAGGAAGTACTCTGCAAGATGGACGGATTGCCCGCTGGATGCGGCATCTGTGCGGCACGCGAAACATCACCATGGCTTTTGACTCGTCCGGACCGGACAGGACCAGAGTGCTCATAAGCGAAGTAAATCCCGGCACCAAAACTTCAGACGTCTGAAGTCATCTCCATCCCAGGCAACTCTGATGTACAAGCATGTACGTACAGTCGAGGATGCAGATCAACTTCAGACGTCTGAAGTGGACCAAATCAATCCCATCCCATCACCGATACGGTCTTCAGACGTCTGAAGGTTGCATCAGGGGATCGAACTTCAGACGTCTGAAGAAGTGCTGAGCTCGGGAAACAATGCAGCGAAGAAAAGCTGTCCGCATAGCAATGTCTCGACTTCGAGTTGGCTGATTTATTACCAACGCAGAACACTAGCTTTTTCTGCGGCCGGGTGAATACCTGGGGTACTCCTCCGAGAGCAACGCTCTACAGGGCGCGTACGCGCCTTCCTGGCGTGCAACTTCAGACGTCTGAAGTCGCGCACTGGGGACTCCGCTGAGTGGTTCGGCTTGGCCCGGGAAGATAAAAAGCCAACACTTGGCGCGCAATACTCTTCAAGAACATAAAAAGATGGGCCTAGCTTGTTGATCTGCTTGCGTTTTCACCATCGACTTGCGAGAATCGCGGCTCAAAACAGGAGAAGCTATGAGCAAGAAACCTTTGGGCAAGATCATCACTCTCTTCAATCAGAAGGGCGGGGTAGGCAAGACCACGACCACTTGCCAGTTGGCCGGCACTTTTGGCCATCGCGGATACGACGTTTTGGTCGCCGACCTAGATGCTCAGCAGACCGCTGGAGCCTGGTTGTCCCGCCAGGGGGGTGCGAATTTCCCTGCGACTTTGTGGACAGGTTACAGATACAAAGAATCGACTGCTGCTGAACTTGGCAAATTAGTCGCTAAATATGACTTAATTTTCGTTGACTGTGCGCCATCTGTGGATCAACCGAACACTTGGGCATCGCTTTTGGTAAGTGACCTGGCATTGATTCCAACAAAGCTCAGCCCGGCGGACACAGATGCCTTGCCCGCAGCTCTGGCGCTTGCCAAGAAGGCGCGCCAAACGAGCGGGCTCGACTACCCGGTGCGGGTCGTTGCAACAGCATTTCGAAAGAACAGGCCTGACGAGCGAATGGCACTGGACGTGGTGGGCAAGGACAAGAATTTCCCCGAGTTCCCGCCTCTCAAAGAAGTGCTCAGTGATCGAGTTGCCTACACGCGATCGATGCTCTATGGAACGTTCGTGCACAGGATGCCCAACGCAAAAGATGCGATCGTTGAAATCGATGCGTTGGCTGATGCAGTGGCAGCGCTGCTGAAGATCCCTGCGTCAAAGGAGTGAAACCATGGTCACAAAGGCTCCAAAAATCAAAATGGATCCGGCTGCTGCGATGAGCGCTCACCAGTCGGCCGCCAGTTCTACGGCCGTCGACCGGTTTGCGGCAGCCACGGAAATCGTCAAGCGACAGCCAACAGGCCTTACGGAAATCACAGAGGAGGGCGTTCAGGGCAACTCGGCACCTTCTTCTGCGCCCGTCCTGGCCAGTGCACCCCCGGTTGCGGCCACAACAATTGCGACACCCCAGGTCACTGTGCCGGTTGCATTCGACCTGCGTGCGTGCATTCCTGGCGCAATCGTGCGAGTTCCGCTCCACATGATCGACACAAATCCGATGAGTCCTCGAAGGATCTACACGGAGGAAAAGATCAACAAGATCGCGAAAACGATGGGCGATGGACAAGACGTTGCAGCCCATGGATACGTGCAGGACGGGCGAGTCAAGCTGATCGATGGAGGTACACGATATCGGGCCGCAAAAATCACGGACACATCGTTCCTCGACATCAAGTTCGAAGAGCCGCCTCACGACGATCTCGAACTGTTCCGGCGTGCACGCGCGCTCAACGAGAACAGGTCCGACACGAACCTTCTGGACTACGCACTCAGCCTGAAAACACTGATGGAGAAGGGCGTAGTCAAGAGCCAGGTTGAGCTCATTGAAAAGGTCGAGGCACCAGGAGGAGGGCGCCTGTCTCCTGCCGCAGTGAGTAGCTACCTGCGGATTGCGCGCATGCCGTCGAAGGTGCACTTGGCCATGGATGCTTCACCGGCGACGACAACCGGGATTGCGCTCTACACCGTCTCCGAACTCTTCAGCGACAACATGGAAGAGGAGACGCTCGAAGCTCGTACGCTGATGGCGCTGGACATCGTCGATGAAATCAAGGAGAAGCAGCTCAACCGGCACCAGATTGCCAACTTGGTGAAGTCCAAGCTCGAGGGGCCGAAGCGCCGCGTGAGGGGTGAAAGCTCACACGTGAAGTTTGGTGCCCACAAAGGAGCGCTGAAGGTGGTGCCGAGCCGCGGTGAATTCAGCATCTCTTTCAAGGGCCTGAGCGTCGAAGAGACTGAAGACCTACAAAAGCGCATCGAGAGTGCACTGTCGAAAGAGCCAACGACGACCTCTTGATGGAGCCTTGGGGCAGGGGAGGGCGCACGTTCTCCTCGGCCACCGCCGTTCAATCAGGTTCTTCCACCCCTGCCTGGGCCGCAATGGTTTCAGTGCGTCCGTTCAGACGCAGCTTGATTTCTTCCTTGTGCATTTCAGCGGTGAAGCCAGCTGAAACTTGCTTGAGGTAACTGCCCGATGAAATCGACGCTCGAACAACTGGCACCCCGTCTTCAAAAGAGGCTCTGATCGAGACGCTTTGCCGAGAGGGATCGTGCTCTTCAAGAGGAAATGAATCCTGCTCGCTCGGGAAGTTTTCCCTCCTTGGCTCAAGATGGATCGCCGCGATCTCCATGTTCGATACCGGCACAGTGATCGTGGCTGAAAACAGATCTCTTGAGCCTGTAGGCGGATGGTTCAGCCTGCCATCTGGGGTGTCAAAGGTAATGCTCGCATCGCTGTACTCCGCGGCTTCTTTTGGCGGGTAGAGCTTGCCCGATGCGAGGATGAAAGTCTCAGGGTCATCCGGGTCTCTCTGCGGTCTCAACCAGGCCCTGTTGTCCACCTCGATTTGAAGGCGCTCGATGATCGAGACTAGCCTGCCAATCAGCCGGTCATCAGAGCGCTCGATTGCAATGGCCACGACCTCCGATTCATCGATCGTCAGGTACTTCATCAGTGCCGTCATTCATGGGCTCCATGTCTGGGTGGGCTTTGACTGTAGCAAGGGAATTGACCCCCATGGGTATCGGCCCCTTGGAGTGGAGCAGGGCGCGCGCATCTTGGGCTTTGCGCATCTCACGCACCATGCGATCACGCTCTGTGGTCAGGTAAATGGTGGTGGTTGCAATACTGGCGTGCCCCAGGGTTTGCTGTAGGACCTCGATCGGCATCTCGGCCGCAGCGCTTTGTCGGCCGAAGGTGTGGCGCAGCCAGTGAGTTGAAGCCCTGCTGAGGTGCTCTGCATCGATGTCAGGAGGAGCGGAAGCAGAGATGCGGCGGAACATCCGACGGAGCAGCAAGTAGATGCCTGCGCTCGTGATCGTGAAGTCGATCGGATCTGAAACACCAGGCTGGAGGGAAGAGGGCGCTTTTTGGCCGGCCACGAGCTTCGACCCCTTTTCGCCGACCCGGTGATTGAGCGAGCCGATCAAGGGCTGGTCGTTACCTTCTTCCGCGTTTGCGAGCTCGAGGTAGTCTGCGTGGTGCGCCTTGAGCAGATCCACCACACGGTTGGGCACCATCACCTCGCGCACTTTCTTGCGTTTCCCTGTCACAGTGAGAATCCACGCGTCCTGGTCGTCCACGGTCCTTTTCACCAGGTCTTTCCACTTGGCGTTGGACAGCTCATCAAGTCGAACGCCGGTGGCCACCAGCAGCTCGAGCAAAGCGGAAAATCTCCGCCTCACAGCCCCGTTCTCCTCCAGCTCGATGCTGTTTTTCACGTGGGCCCACTGCGCCTCGGTGAGAGACCTTTTGATTTCGATCTTGCTCTCGGGAAGATCAAATCCATGGCTCACGTTCGCCATGGGATTTGCAGCCATGTATCCCTCTTTGTGCAGTGCCCCAAACATGATCTGAATGATCACGATGGACTGCTTGATGCTGGATGGGGCGAGCTGCGCGCGAAAGGGGCGCCATCCGCTGTCGTGTTCGCGGCGCGCACCCGGCCTCTGAATCCAGGTGTCTGGCAGGTCGCGCAGAAACTCCCGGTACGCCATGCAGTCCTGCGAGTTGACCGAGGACAGAGCCTTGCGCCGTTCGTGCACGCACCACAGGAGGAAGCGCTCGACTTCCTTGACGTAGGACCGATAGGTGTGGGGCCGCTCCTTGTAGTGGGAGAGCCAGGCGCGCACCGCGTCCAGATCGTTGTTGGCGCCCAGTGTGCTCACCATGCCAGTGCGGAAGACCCCTTTTTCGCCGTTCAGCGCAGGATCGATCACGAGCTGGTCCAGCGGGACGATGCCGTACCGCTGCGTTGAGACCAAATCCTTCGATGACTCCTCGATGCTTCCCGGCTTCGCAAGTGCCCGGTGGCTCAAAGGCTTGTTCAGATCGGCAGCACTGTCGTTGAGCCACGCGGTGATCGACCGAGCTCGTGTGGGCCCTATGCCACCGACCTTGCGGTGCCAGTTGTAGCCGTGCAGGTTGATGAAGTCGATGAGCTGGCCAACCGTCACAACCTTGACGGCCTGGAGATGTTCAGTGGTTGCATCGTGGAGCCAGAGATCCAGACCATCGGTCAGCTTGAGGCTGCGCGCCAGTGCGGTGGCCACCTGATTGAGGGCCTTGACCTGTTCGGCCGCCTTGGCGTCTTCTGGAGAGGGCTTTTCGTCATCCTCAAGGGGGCGGTCCAGGTGATAGTGCTCCTTGTACTTCTCAAGGATCTCTGCCTCACCCCAGTCCTCCATGCCGATGGACTCGGCAAACGCTTCAAGCGAGGGGGGCACGGCCACCACCTTCGGTGCGATGGGTGATCTCGCGAGCAGCTTCAGCGCACCCGAAATCTTGTGTTCTGGTCTCAGGGTTGCGTCGAGCGCCTCTCCTGCTCTCAGGATGTCCGCCATCAGCTGCTTTCGCCGGCTCTCCACGTGCCTGGGATCCGACACCGGATCGCAGAAGTCCATGTAGCGCTTCCAGGCCTCGTGGGACTCGACACCCTGGAACCAGGAGCGCAGGAAGGCGAAGTGGTGGACGCCCAGTACCTCGGTGCGCAGCACCTTGTTCTTGGCCCCTGGGGGGCGTCCACGTCGCCGCGCCGGCACGGAAGGCGAGGGCAGGGCGACGTCGTTCATGGCCTTCAGCGCACCACGCCCGCAGTGATTCGCTGCCCACCCTTGTAAGTCATCATCGTGAACGCAGGTTTCAGGAGGTCGCCCTTGTTGTCAAAACTGATCGCACCGGTGACGCCGGTGTAAGGCGTCGATTTCAGCTTTGGAAGGTATTCTTGCGGCGAGGTCGAGTTCGCAGAGATCATGGCATTGGCAAGCACCATCACGGCGTCGTAGGTGTACGGGGCGTACACCTGGATCTCCTGTCCATATTGCTTGCGAAAGTCTTCCTTGAAAACCTTGAGCGCATCCGCCTCCTCGGAGGTGACACCGCCGGCCTCAGCACACAGAACACGCTCATCACCCAGAGCAGCGCCGGTGAGCCTCGGCAAATCCGAGCTGCAGATGCCATCACCGCCGATGAACATGGAGCGCACACCCGCGCGGCGGAGATCACGCAGCAAAGGTCCGGCATCGGTGTCCATGCCGGCAAAGAAAATGACATCTGGACCGAGAGATTGGGCCCGGCTGGCGATTTGGCGGTAGTCCTTGTTGCCCTCGGGCAAGTAGGCTTGGTCGGCTATGTTGGAGCCAGCTTTTCGCACGCCCTCGACGAACCCCTCAGACACGTAGGCCCCGTAAGCGGTTCGGTCGTCCAACACGAGAATCTTCTTCGCGCGGAACCGTTCAACAGCCACGCGCCCGAGTTGCTCGCCCATCTGCATGTCGTCGCCGACAAGCCTGAAAACACCCCGGTAGCCCAGTCGGGTGAGTTTGGGATTCGTTGAGGAAGGGCTCACCATGGGGATGCCGGCCGCGTTGTAGACGGCGGCGCCGGGAATGGATGCACCGGAGTTCAGGTGGCCAACCACTCCGTGGACGCCACCGCGGACGAGTCGGCGCGCGGCGGCAACAGCTTCGACTGGATCCGCCTGATCGTCTTCGGTTTGCAGCTCCCAGACCACGGGCATGCCCTGCATCGTTAGCGACATGGAATTGAGCGCGTTGATGGCCATCCTGGCCCCCAATTCGTTGTCCTTGCCGAGGTGCCCGATCGCACCACTGGTGGGGCCCACATGGCCGATGCGAACGACCTTGGCTTCAGGCGCCGGTGCCGCACGGTCGCCAAACATCTGCGTGATCGACGGGACGCTCTGAGCGCCGGCCATGAGGGGCAGCACCAGGCCAGCCACTGCAACGAAATTTTTCCCCATCCGAGACCCCCAGTTGTTGATGAGCGAATTATCGGGAAGCCGAAGGAGTTGATCGCGCACGGGCTTCCGGGTCAGCTCGTGGACACGGAAACACCGTGCTGAAGGCATTTCTGGAGTAAACGCAGGAAAACATGTTTTCTGCTTCTTTCGTACTACATGAAAGTCTATATACGAAGAGGGCTTGTAATGGCGCCGTCTTACGCCATGACCGGTACTGGCACCGAACCCCTACTTCGGGTATTATTTATGACGTGCTGATTATATCAATACTCAGTACGTTATAACTCCGTTATTTACCGGGAAGAGGGTGCAATATGTCCAGTGGAGTGAGTTCAGGCCCAAAAGGCCATGACGACCGGGTCCGTGGACCTGGCGCCGGCGGTGCTGTACTTGAGCCCGAGTTGGCAAGTGGCATCGCGCGCAAGCTGCTGCAGTTTCATTACTTCAACCGCATGCGCAAGTTGGTAGACGAGCTCATCGGCATGGGCGTGACGACAGCGACATACCACTCGTTCACCAAACTGTGCCGGGATCCCGGGCTCAGCATCCCTGAGTACCTGGTGGTTGAGGCCCACAACCTCATGAGTCACGTTGAAAAAGGCAGCGAACTGCACAGTGACGCACTCCACCTGATGTCCGCCAAAAGGATCGAAGTCTTGGCTCAGGAGGCGGCAACCGCAGCCGCCGCGAACGGAGCCAGGGTTCCGGTCGCTCTCAGTGGGCAAATGCCCAGCAGGGTTTCCAAAAAACGGAGATGAAGTCAGCCATCAAGGAAAACGGTGCCCGGCTGCGATGGCGCGTGTCATGCCGACCGTTGAGACAGTGACATGCGTCATGGCTGTGGGCGGAAATAAGCCGCCTAAGGCGATGCATGTCGCGTATCATATATCTCATCCGCACGCTACCTTGTGTGCGCTATCTCCGCAAAAAAACTTCTGGAGCCATACATGACCACCCGCGCGCGCATTTCAGGCAGCCAAACGCTTTTTGTCGCGCGACTGTGTGCCTTCTCGATTGCTGGCTCCCTCACTTGGGGTGGTGTCATGGCACAGAGCGTCGCTCCACCTCCAATCGTCATCCGCTCCAACACACAGAGCGCAACGATCTGGGCCCAGGATCGCGCAGGTGCGCCATCAGCAAACAGTTCGGTGTCGTTGGGGTCGACCACCGGCGCGGGAGCAAGCGCTGCGCAAGCCAACTCGACGGGATCGGCACTGCAGGTCAATGGCAACACCGTGGCTCAGCCGTCAACGGTGGTCACCATGGCGAATGCATCATGCCCAGTATTCACGCCTCAGTGGCCAGGTCCGGCGGCTTGTACTGCGACGCCGGTTGCGTCGTCAATCCACGGCACCGCGGTTACCGCCACAGACCCACCTGGGTACCCCGGCTTCCAGGGCTCGATCAACTACGTGTGCAACAACGGGACATGGGTGCCACAGTCGGGATCGAGTTGCACATCCTCTCCCGCACCTACATGTGGCGCATCCACCTTGAGCTGGGGGAGTCCTTACACATGCGCAGCCAACTTCCCAACGACCTCGGCAGGGAGTTACGCCACATTGGGCAGCGCCAACGGAAACAGCGGTTCTGCTACCTATCTGTGCAACGCTGGATCATGGATCCTTCAGAGCGGGTCCTGCGAACCTCCAATTGGTTCACTCGGTTCTGATAAGTTTTTCACCTACTACTATTTCACGTATGACGATTCCCAGAGTGCTGGCACCTGGTCATATCCAGTAACCGTGAGCCAAATGGCGAGCACAATTTGGTCTCAAGGAAATTTGCCCTGGGGTGGAGGCCCGGTCTCACCCACCACTCAATCTGGAATTCCCTACTATCGGTTCTACAACGGCTCTTCATACAACTCGACATGGAGCCCAATCCCGAGTCCAATTTATTCTGATCGGCATCTCACCACGTACAGTGGAGCGGTGCATTCGAGATGCAGAGCCATGACTCTCAACACCCGTTATTACGACAGCGAGTACAACCTGTACAACGTCAGCCTTTCAGGTGTGGCGTGTCGGTATTAAGTTGATATCGAAATCAAAATCTACGCTCCAGCCCTCTTAAAGATCTCATCATGATCAAGCAGCACCACAAGCTTTCCTACCTGCGCAAGGACTTGAGCCGAAGCGGACACCCCTGGCTGAGTGATCTCAGAGACGCAAAGGATGACCAGTTGATAGCTATCCCGGCCTCACTTGCCGCATGGATCTCGGACACGCGGCCGGATTTGCTGACGAAAGAGCGTGTCAAGATTTTGGTTCTTGGCACCAGCATCGACACCATGGACAAGGGTGGAATGTGGTCGCTGGTTCCCAGAATGGTCGGAAAGACTGGTGAGTGGGCAGAAATCGTCGTCGCCACATCGGTAGGGGATGGCGAGGCGATGAAGGTCGGGCTGGTACCGCCAGCGGCTGCAGCCCAGGTGACTTACCTTGGTGCGCAGGGTCTGGACCGCATTGTTCAAATGCCTTTGCGCGGTTTCGACATCGTTTTCGTCTCGATGTCGGACGGCACAGTCGTCAACATGCTTCTCTCGCAGGACTTCAACCTGTGGCCGCTGTTGAACGACGGCGCCACGCTTGTGCTTCCAACACTCAATGAGACCTACGCATCTTTGCACGAAGACGCTGGTGGTCTTTACGGACTGGCCAGTGAGCGATACACCCATCGGTTCTATCAACCTTCTCACACTTGGTTAGATCCAGAACCTCAGCTTTGCATGCCGCTTCTGGTGTCGATGAAACAGGAGAAGGTGCTGGACGCCGAAAACCTGGCCGAGGCCAATCGGCTCACCGGGCTTCTTATGGAGCGAACAGAAACAATCGTTGAGCTTCGCAGCGAGATGCAAGCTGAGATGAACGACCCGGCGGAGTATCGACACTGGGGAATGGAGTCGACTTGCTTGTCATCGTCCTCTTCGGAAGACACATTCATTACCCTGCCAAAGAGTTTTGCAGTTCGCCGAATTGCTCGCCGCATCAGCAGGATGGATGGCGATCGCGTGTCCAACGACTCGCTGAGGTTCACAGTCACTGAAAATTCAATGGACCACTACCCTGGGCCAGAGGCTCACTGGATAGAACGGATGAGCTGGGCGTGTGACTTGTGGGAAAGCGGCCTTGGAAAGTACTACAAGAACACACTTGAGGCTGTCATGGGTCTGGGCACCGGTGTACAGATCAAAAAGGTGGACATGGAAGCGATGGCCGATCAGATTGGAAGCGCAGCCAACCTGAGCGCGAACAATGCCCAGGCCTTGAAATCTCTGATGGGGGGCACCCGCCATGCGCCCTCAAAAGATGAGCGCGTAATCCTTGCTGAGATCAGCAAGCGAGAAGAAAACAAAGTGATCGAAATCCTGCGCGAAAAACCGGAACTCACTCGGGCCCGAAACGAAAATAATGAGCCGCTAACACTTTGCCTGCTCACGGAGGGCATGTTCAAAGCCTTCTATGCGGTCATCGAGCTCGATCCAGAGCTTCTTGCCGAGGATTCGGTGCAACGTCCTGTCATTGTCGACGCAGCTTCACACGACAAGACGGGTGCATTGATGAGGTTCCTCATCGGCAAAGGGGCTGACATCGATGCGCAAGATGTGATGGGATGGAGTGCGCTGTTGATTGCAATGCAACGGCAGAACTGGGCCGCCGTGGAGATTCTTCTCTCCAAAGGCGCGAGGACAGATCAAGCCAATGCAATGGGTATGACGGCTCGATCGATGGCCCAAGGAGAGCATGACAACCTTGACGAGTTCTCCAACATGCTTCCCGCCGGGATCGACAAGAGGCAACTCATGGAAATGCTTCAGAACTCAGGGGTGCTGTGCACGAGCAGCTCCATTCCACCGGGCCTGCGAAAAGCCATCATCGATCACCAAAGATGAGGTTTGTTCGCAGGATTCAATCGAGCACCGACCGCATCTATAGTTGGGCTTTCACGTCGTCACTGGCTTCAACAGCGACACCATTGCCCAACTGGAGTGGCAAGTTGGGCTTTTACGTCGAGAAGAGCTAGAAATGTAGAAGAATCGGTTTGCGATCACTCGTTCGCCGCGACAAGCTGCTGTACCAGAGCCTTCTGTTGCGAAAGCAGCGCCCGAAATGGGTTGCCCTGGGTAGATGGCCCGTACAAGTTGAGCGTCGTTGGAACAGAGCGAATAGCTGTGGCACCAACAACCCCGACCACTCGCACCAGCCTCCCCTCGTAATTCATGGTGCTTCCGACGCCTAGGTATGCAGCTCTGGTGTCGTGATCAATGAGGCCGATATTGACGGGTCCCTCAATAGACGGGCCAGGAACTGTCGAGTCGGCAAGTCGCTTCTTGATGGTCTCGCTCAGATCTCCATTCGCACCCAGCTTCTTCTTCTCGTAGTCGATGTATATCTGCACCACGTCTGCCCTCGTGACTGCTGGAGGCAAAAGCAGCTCGCGTTCCTCTGTGAGTTGCAGCAGATAGTTGCCATGGTTTTGCAGCAGCAAAGCAGGGTTGGCGCGCCGACTCAACCATTCCTTGCAATCGGAAAAGAGGACGGCCACTTTGCTTCTGCCACGGTTGCCCTCCTCCTGCAGCTTGTAGTGCAGCGCGCCCAGCTCATCGTCACGCGGGATGACGCAGTGCCCCTTGGGGATCACGAGGTTCACTGAGATCTCGGCAAACCTGACTGTGACCAAGGACTGGGCTGAAGCTGCAGTGGCAAAGGTGGCAACCAGGGAAAACGTCGCCATCTTGATTTTGAAGGGGGTCACGAAAACTCCTTGGGCTCAACTTGAGCAGCTACATCTCCGGTGGCCTCACATGCGCGCCACCAGGCCCACCGACCAATCATTCAACCTTCATGAGCCCATTTGATGGCTTCTACTTCCTCATGAAAGCGCTGAGTCAGCCCGGAAGGATGCCTGACTGTAAATGTGCCATCAAGATGGCCTTGCATGAGATGGTCTTTACGTCTGCCCACCATCGCTTCCGAAAGCAGCCCTCTTCTGGCCAACTGAAGCCGCAGCTCTTCAGCCTCTGTCTTCCTCGCTTCATCTTGTGCTCGCACCGCGTCGAGTTCGGTGGCCGCAGCGGCTTGCCGCTTCAACTCAGCCGCCGTCTCACGCAGATATCGCGCCCTGGCCACTGCTTCTTGACCATCCGCTTCAGAAAACAATCGAGCCCATCGGCCGATGTTTCTCGATTCCCCGTCCAGTTCCGCAAGCGCCATTGCAAAGAAATGATCGTCGCCCCTTGGAGCAGAGTCGACTCGCGGCCCGTGCTCGAGGGGTGTTTTCATGGGTGGCTCGACAGGGATCGCTGCTGCCGTTGGTACGGGAAGAGCAATGCTGGTGGTGCTGGGTGCGCCCGCTGGCTTTGCATTGGTCTCGGCGGCGCGCTTCAATGTCCCGTATGTGTTTTGAACCCTCTTTGAGAGTTTGAAGTAGCTCACCCAGACGGCGCAAGAAATGCCGGACACCAAAATGACTGGCACCAAATTGCTCACGATGAAGTCAAGGTCTCTTAGCCCCAATACACCGACGACACTGACCAGGGTGATTGCAACGTTCGCAATGGCGATGCCAATCAGACTCCGCACCGCAAGGTCCACCGACTCGGGCTCGAAGGCCTTTCGCAGCCGCTCGGTGAACCACCAGGTGTACACAGTGACGCCCAGCAGGAATGACCAGCTGATCGATCGGAACAGGACCATCTCGGGAGAGGCAAAGAAAATCGGGTTATCACGCTCGATCTGAGCGAAGTCACTGACAAGCGCACCTGCCCCCATCACTGGCGCAAGGAACCGACTGGCCGAGATGAAGAAAAGCAACCAGCCATGGACCCCGTAGAGAGATTTTTCGGCTGTGCTGACGGAAATGGTTTCGTCATTCATGGGGTGGTTTCGATCAGGCAGTTGTTCATGGGCGCCGGCGCTTGATCGCGCTTCCGGTGGATGCAATGCCGGGTTCAGTTTTCGGATGTGTAGGGGCTGAGTTCACACGCTGAACAACATCATCCATGACAGCAATCTCGATTTCATTGTGGTCGCGTACCGCGATGAAAAACTCACGCATTTGCTCCACCGATGGCGCATTGGGCAAAAGTGTTTCATAGCCCTCATCATTGAGGCTCGGGCGACCTTCTGACAGGCGTCGAATTGCAATGTCGTACTTCGATGGCACGCCACCCCGCTGGAACGTCGCGAGCATGTCGGCCGGCTTGAATCGACCCTCCTTGAGCAGGAGGTAGAGATCAAACCAGTCACGAGTTTTCGATCTGTCGGCCGCGACGATGCACTTGAGCCTGAAGATCTCTTCCATGCTCGCAACGCGTGGGCCGGGACTTTCAACGTGCTCGAGCTGCCTTGAGTTCTCCGCGTCGGGGGCAACAAACGTCACCTTCACCGTCCCATTGACAACGTAGTCCTGCTGGAAGTCTCGGTAGTCCATGCCAGTGTCCTCGAACTCAGCGACCACCTCAGGTGAATCGTTTGCATTGAATTCAAAGCCGGCCGCCCATGCGCGGCGTTTCAGTGCGTCGATTCGGCCCTTGGGGAGCTGCTTTCCAAGAAACATGAGGTCGAGGTCCTCACTGATCCGGTGGTCCAGGTGCATCGACAGGGCGGTCCCCCCGACCAAGACGAACCCAGATAGCGCACGATCGTCACGAAGAAAGTCCCACAGTTTGGCGGTGTCGGGCCTGAGCATTGGAAATTCCTTTGGCAAAGTTCTGCAACCTCCTCTCCACTTCTTCTTGTGTGCGAGGCTTCAGTGTTGGCTTGACCAGTCGCCATTGGGTGCTGACCTCATCCAGCCCATGAGCCTTCACAGCCTCAGCGAGCAAAATGAGACCACCCTTGGCAAGCGCGTTTCGGATGAGGGTCCCTGTGTCCATGTTCGGGTTTGACCAGGCCAGACCCCATTTGGGATCTGCGAGAGGTGATCTGTTCGTGGCGATCGGCGCAGGATCAGCAGGACGGGTGTCTGGGGCAAGTTCCAAGTGAAGGCCCACCACTTTCGCCAAGGCCTCAATCGTTCGCAGATCTACGGTCCCGCGCTTTTTGGCTCTGGAGATGGTTTCAGGAGCCATCCCTGCCATCTCGGCCAAGCGCGCCTGGTCCAATCCAGCAGCTTGAGCTGCGGACAAGACCTGGGCGAGGAGATTCGAGGCGATTGACATAGCGGTCAATCGTAAGTCGCCTTGATTTATGTGTCAATCGGTCGGGCCTGGCTGATCGGTTCTTGAGGCCGCGCGCTCAAACTTTCCGGGGCTTTGCTGCAGATTTCGAATCAAGGCTCGAAAGGAATCTGAAACGCCTTGCGCACCCAGTCTGATTGCCACCACAGCACCCCCAATGGCGGCCATTGCCAGGCAGGCGAGTTCAACTGACTCGTGCGGCAGCAGGCCGTACCCATCAAGGGCAAGAAGATGCCGTGTCGAGGCCATGTCGCGATGAATGAGTGAGTCCAGTGCGACGTGGCTCCACACGCCCACGAAAACTGTCGTCCAGAGCATCGCAGCCCGTATGGGTTCGAAAGTCCACCTCCAGATGCGGCGCCCCTCCAGAATCTTCCAGACGATGACACAGGCTAGGGCCACTGGCACCGCACCCGGAAGGGTGTGAGTCCACCCATGGAGTTCGTCTGCCCCCCTCGCCATCAGCACCCCTGGTTCGATATCCATGGCCACCTGAGAGAGGGCAAAAACCTGCAGCGAAATCAGCCGCGGGGCGAGTGATTTCGCGGCGACGCCGACTCCAAGATGGAAAGGTGTGAATGGCATGCATTGCTCCGTGTGACCAAACTTCATTGTCCCGGACACAGGCTTCCAGGAACGCCCGCCGGTGACCAAAGAGGCCATGGAGCGATCAAGGCATCCGTTCAAGGTGCGAACGCATCTGCATGCCCCTAGAATTCGCCAGGCGTATCCGGCGCCCACCGCCCACACAGGTGAACTGGCTTCGGCCGGACGGTGATCGATTTCTTCACCTCGACTCCTGCGTTGGGCATGTGGGCTGCCCATGGGCGCACAAGGATGCACGAGATGATCAACCGACTCACAGCCACCATGCTGGCAGGGATGAAGCGCGAAGCCAAAACGCTGACGCGCGAACAAGGCTCCCCCTACAACGTCATGCTCGAGCAGATTGCCCGGTCAAGGGGGTACAGCAGCTGGCACCATGTGCTGGAGGTCCGAAAAGCCACCACCCCCGCCTCCACCCTCGCCTCCCCAGCTGGCAACCCACGAGCCGTGCTTCTGATCAATCCCGTGCTCTCCCCCTCCTTCGACGACACACCCAATGAGGAACGATCGGAGGAGGAGCTATTGACCTGGTGGATGAAACCCTTTGCGATCACCCTCCCGGATGGTCGCCTGGAAGTTCGATGTCTCGACGGTGGGGCTTGGGATCGGTCTACAAACTACGGGGTCGCAGATTCGCCGGCGGCCGCCCTGGAACTGGCCAGAGACAAGCTTCGCCGTTGGATGGGATTTCTTGAAGCGCCCAGGGCTGTTTTAGACGATGGGAAGGTGGTGATGACCGTCGACAGTCTCTGGCCGGATGTTCCTCGCGCGGTCTTGATCGAGTTAGGAGACACCGGGGAGGCTGCAGCCTGGCTGGAAAGCTGGGAGCGCGAGCTGAAAGAAGACCCCTCAGCCGGTCGCGCGAA
This sequence comes from Burkholderiales bacterium Ga0074133, assembly GCA_001464865.1. Taxonomy (GTDB): domain Bacteria; phylum Pseudomonadota; class Gammaproteobacteria; order Burkholderiales; family Burkholderiaceae_C; genus Acidovorax. Next base: position 53,126 of record LNEG01000001.1, on the reverse strand, counting down.
GATCCTGACAGCACGCCGAGCAGCTCTAGTAGCTTACGGCCTTCAGCACCGAGGTTTTGACCACTTGGCATGGGTTGAAAGCACACAAGCTGGGGGATGAACGGGGAGAGTCTTTATTGGTTGAGATATACAATACACACAACCTACCCGACCTCACCAGCTGACATCACTCATGGACCTCGACGCGTACTGGAAGAAGATCTGCAATCTTGTCGATACACACGGCTGGGCTGTTCAGAGTGTGTTCGAAGACGTCGAAAAGGGGATCCCCAGCATCTCCTACACGGTAGGCCTGAGCGCGCGTGGATTGCCAGAAATCCTGCTCATGGGCATTGATCCCCGAACAGCCAACATCTTGCTCAACGCAGCGGCTGAGAAGCTGATCGGCGGAGAGTTCCAGGCGCAGACTGGCTCGATCGTGAACGAAGTGGCCAACATGCCTCTGCGGGTCAAACAGCTGACCATTTCACAGTTCGAACATTTCGGTCGCATGGCCATGCTGCATGGTGAGAATTTCTCCCATGCGGTCCCTTCTTTCCAGCTGGTGTTCCCGGATTCAATGGGCCGGTTCCCAGACGATCCCGCATGCGATCCCATGATGCGAGATATCCAGGACATTGACTCCATGATCGCGCGCGACTCTGAACCCTCCCCCGCAAAGCCCTACCGCGGACCACGGAAACACTGAACCCAGGATGGCAACGCAGCAACTCCTCCTTCTGGGGATCTTGGTCCTGATGGTTGCTCTGACGCTGCTCGCGTTGGCCTATTCCGTCTTGCGAAGCGAAGTTTTACAGCTGCGCGAACAACAAGGCATTCTGGCGGGCTTGAGCCGCGTGTTCCGCGACGTTGTGGCAGATGTCCGCAGCGGCTGGACTGCACGTGTGGTGGGCGATAAGGAGCTCGAAGACCATCTGGCCGTCGCCCGGCACGTCGCGCATTGCCTCCCTGTATTGCTCAACTCCCTCGGCGCGCGTGTTGGTTCGACCAATGGGCATCATGTATTCACGCCAGAGGACTTTGCGGCCACCGGGCTGCGTGACCAGCTGCAGCAGGTCTCCGACTTGTTGGCGGAGAGCGATAGAGACGAGCTCAAGGTGCTTTGGAAACGGCGTCGTCTCATCGACCTGGTGGCCATGCTTCGCGTCACACAGCAGCTGCATGACGGTCTCATGGCCAAAAGGTTGGCCGCTTTGCCCCAAGAGACTGGCCACAACAAGCTGCTGACCTTGCTGCGCGACAAGGCAGGTGCCGAGGAAATCCGAATCGAGGTGGAGATGCAGATCCGCCGCGATGACGCAGCCCGGTCGGAATGCTGATCAGTTCAGCAGTGGGGTCGACGCGTACCACCTCGAAGTCTTCGATACCCGGCTTGCCAGCCACTCGTGCACGTCTGCGCGGATATGACGCCCTGACAGCAAGAACCCCTCGAAGACCGAAGGAACATAGGGGGTGTAGAGAAGCTCCATACCCGCCTGCTGCAGCAGTCTCGACCCCTTCAGAGCATTGCATCCGCGACAGGCGCTCGCGACGTTCTGCCAGACATCGAGACCACCTTTACTGGTCGGCACGATGTGATCCCGCGTGAGGCCGCGCAGGTGGACGTTGCCGCAGTAAGCGCAGGTGTAGCGATCGCGTTTGAACAGCTTCGCATTCGTCAACGATGGCACCGCATCGAAGAGGTTGACCTGAGCGGCGCCACGCACCGCAATGATGGGGTGCAGGTCGATCTGAGACTGGCGCCCCGTCACGCTGTTCATGCCTCCGCGAAGTGACGTGCACACATCGCCGACCGTCCAACACACCGAGTCGGTGGCGTAGTACGGCGCGGCCTGCTCAGGGGAGAGCCAGGCTTGCGGGAAGCCAGTGATGTCGAGGCGCAGGATCTGCATAGATCACCTGTGTGGGCATTGAGTGTTGGTTGACGTTGATGGGATGGGGAAAGCGAAAACAACGTTGAGGCCATGCAAACTGGTGCCCGTGGCAGGAGTCGAACCTGCACGCTTGAAGCACGACCCCCTCAAGGTCGCGTGTCTGCCGTTCCACCACACGGGCTATGGATTTGGGGTGCGAGACGGGGGTCGAACCCGCGACAACCAGGATCACAACCTGGGGCTCTGCCACTGAGCTACACGCACCATAAAGATTGGCACCTCGGGCGGGTACGAGCCGCGACCTGGGGTGTAGAAAACCACCTGCTCTATCACTGAGCTACCGAGGTATGGAGAACGCATTCCGAAGCAGTTGCGCTTTGGAATGAGATCTCGTGGTGGGGGCGTCGGTATCGAAACCGCACATCTCGGGTAAAAGCCGAGTGTTCTTCCACTTGAACTACACCCCCCATGTGAAACTTTTCCTGGCGACGCAGAGCCTTGTTGGACTTGCTGTGACTGCCAGCCCTCTTGAAGTGGGCTACCGCGACGAGGGGATTTCGCGGGCCCGGCACCTTTCGTGCCTTCGGTTTTCGTTTCATGGAAACTCCTAGTTGATGATGTGAACAATGAATGAGCGGAAAGCGAGGTTCGAACTCGCGACCTCAACCTTGGCAAGGTTGCGCTCGACCAGCAGAGCTTTTTCCGCATGAAGTGGTCGTCGGCCACGGGGTTGAACCGCGGACCATTGCCTTGTAAGGGCACTGCTCTACCTCTGAGCTAGCCGACGTGTGAGCATGGGTTTCGGTCGCACAGCTCTTTGGGAGCTGGCGCCGAACCTCAACAGCCAGTCCCACACTGGCTCGACGGGTTGCAGCCGTTGCGCCCCTCGCGGCTATCTTGTCCGGGGCACTGCGTCGTGGCCATGTGCTCAGATCCCCACGCCGCCTATCGGTGGCGACTGCAGGGCCTGCACGGACACGTTCTCAGCGTTTCTGGTTTCAGGGCTGAGCTGACCTGGGCACAACACGGCGTGGCGTGCACGCAGTGAGGTGTTGGGAAGTGCGATGCGTCACGGCACCGGCACATGTGAAGAAGATGCGACTGGATGGTGCCGCAAGCCAGATTCAAACTGGCGACATTGCGCGTAGGAGGCGCACACTCTGTTCGCTGAGTTATTGCGGCGATTTGGCGGCCTATCGGGGAATTGAACCCCGGACACTCGGATGGACAATCCGACGCTCTACCACTGAGCTAACAGGCCTGTTGATGGCGCGTCCAGAAGGATTCAAACCTCCGGCCTCCCGGTTCGTAGCCGGGCACTCTATCCGCTGAGCTATGGACGCATGACTGAAGAATGGTGCCCATGGCTGGAGTCGAACCAGCATGCCTGTGGCGGCTGCTTTTGAGGCAGCTGTGTTTGCCGTTTCACCACATGGGCGCGTGAAAAATGATTGGCTCCCCAGCGTGGGATCGAACCACGGACGGTCTCCTTAACAGGGAGGCGCTCTACCGACTGAGCTACTGGGGAACAGAAAAAAAACTGTGGCGGAAAATATCAGATTCGAACTGATGAACCCATATTTCAGAGTCACTGCTTAGCAGGCAGTTGCCTTAGACCACTCGGCCAATTTTCCAATATGATGACGAGAAGTATGATTGGTGGCTGCAAATGGGGTCGAACCATCGCACGCTGACTTATGAGGTCAGTGCTCTACCTGCTGAGCTATGCAGCCAATGAAAAATGGTGCCCCCTGAACGAATCGAACGCTCGACCTGCTGAGTACAAAACAGCTGCTCTACCAATTGAGCTAAAAGGGCAAATGCGATCTGAAAAGTTAGATTTTGGTGCCTAGTGGGAGTTTCGAAATCCCGACCTATCCCTTATCGAGGGAGTGCTCTTCCTCTGAGCTAACCAGGCATGATTGGAGCGACATTGGGGATTCGAACCCGCATCCATCAGCTTGGAAGGCTGAGTCCTCTCCCAGGAGAAATGCCGCGAAAAAATTGTCGTGATGGTGGAGACACGCGGGATTGAACCGCGGACCTATTGCTTGCAAGGCAAGTGCTCTCCCAGCTGAGCTATGTCCCCATGTGGGTGGTCGGAGTGAAGTGAATCGAACACTTGAAATCTCGCTCCCAAAGCGAGTGGTATGCCACTTACCGACACTCCGAAATTTTTGGTGGAGGGTGCTGGATTCGGACCAGCGCGCTTTTTACAGAACCGGGTTACAGCCGGTCACCTTCAACCACTCGGTCAACCCTCCAAAAATCTATGTTCTGGCGGAGAGACAGAGACTCGAACTCTGGCGTCCCTTGCGGGACCATCACGTTTCCAACGTGCGCCGTTTGACCGCTCCGGCATCTCTCCATAAAGTGTTTGGCGGAAGCGCCGGAGACTCGAACCCGGACAGCAGCGAACTGCTCACTCCGATTTCAAATCGGGGGCCTTACCATTGAGGCTACGCTTCCAAAGTATGAGTGGCGGAGAAACAGGGATTCGAACCCTGGTGCCCATGAATGGACCATCTGCTTTCGAGGCAGCGCCGTTTGACCACTCCGGCATCTCTCCGTTGGGTGTTGTGTGGAGCACGAAAACGGATTCGAACCGCTGAGGATTTCTCGCCTGGTTTGCAATCAGGTGCCTTCGACCACTTGGCTATTCGTGCGATTTGAGAGTGGTGCCCCGCGAGCGACTCGAACGCTCAAAATCCCGGTTCTGAACCGGACACGTATACCAATTCCGTCAGCGGGGCATGTTCTTGGTGGGGTGCAATTTGGCAGAGGGTGCAGGGCTCGAACCTGCGCATGCGAGAGTCAAAGTCTCGTGCCTTACCAACTTGGCTAACCCCCTAGATGTCGAAGTCATGGTGCTGTGGGCTGGAATTGAACCAGCGACGCTCTGGCTTTCAACCAGACGCTCTACCTTCTGAGCTACCGCAGCATTGATTTGGCACGTCCTGATCGAATCGAACGATCAACCTCTGGTTTTGGAGACCAGCGCTCTGCCAGTTGAGCTAAGGACGTATTGAAGAGGGGGGTCGATGGCGCCTTTTCATCACGCTGGGCTTTCGCCGAGCTGGCGCTGATGCCATCCCTGATTTCTTGGGTGGCCACGACCAAATTGGAGTTTCAGATGGGACTCGAACCCACGTTGTCTGGATGAAAACCAGGTGTCCTAGACCGCTAGACGACTGAAACAAAAAACGGTGGTTGCGGAGGCTGGATTTGAACCAGCGATGTTGAGCGAATGAGGCTCACGAGGACGGCCAGACTCCTCAACTCCGCGAATTTCATTTCGAGTGAACCCAGAACGCGCGAGCCAGCACGTAGCACGGCATACCCGTGTGCCAGGCTGCCGCACTTCCCTTCCCGCCGTGGTCTCTTTCCTTTCGGTGCGGGGTAGGTGTTTTCCAGATGCACTCGAAATGAGGCTAGGGGCTGCTGCGACCACACGGCCGCAGCAACTCCCTTGCACTCATCTCGGATGGCATCGGCCGAGAGATCAGAGATCTGCCGGTTGGTCCCGATGCCATCGCATGGCTTCAAGTTGTTAAAGATCAGAGCTCTTTCGAGCAGCTGCCTGGCGATGCAGGCAACAAAAAACCCGGAGACCATTTCTGGTGTCCGGGTTCAGGGTTGGGTACAACCTCTGGGGGATAAGCCTCAGCCTGTCCCTCCCGGATACAACGAATTTTCAAAGGCGGCCGTCTGCTGAGCCAACTTGGAAACGCCGCTATGAAGCACTTCGATGGAATAAGAAATCGGTGACTGCCAATCGCACCCGATCGCGCACAGCATCGCGCGGCCGGCGGGAGCTGGCTTGCTTGCTGTTCTTGCGTTGATGGGTAGGCGGTTCATGGTGTGCTCGGGTACTTGAATGAGATATTCGATGAGTGAACTGTAAACGATGTTTACAGGCTTGCCAACTCTTTTTTTTAGGCGTCCGGCTTTTTTTTCGTGATGTGCGTTTGATGCAACACGGGCACCAGGCGCTAGCTCTTCGCCGAAAGGATCGACTGCATAACCTCCCTGAGCTGATCGCGTTGTTCCTGATCGGCCTTCCTGTAAGCGCGCCGGAGCAGCTTCAGGAAAGCCTGCTCTTCGGCCTCCTCAGGCACGGGTGAGTTTCCGTGGTCAATGTCCATCCATCCCTTGGGTTTGTGCAGCTTGGCCTCGATTTGTCGCGCCATGGTGGGCCCCAGTTGACGCGCACCACTCTTCAAGCCCGAGAAGGCGGTGTTGTGCACTTCAATGACTGCAGCAAAGGCTCGATCCAGGCCTGCGATGGATTTGGATGCGTCCTCTGAGAGATGCTCCTCGACAAAGGACTTGAACAGCGCAAGCAAGTTTGCGCGCCTGATTTGGTTGACTTCCATGTCGACATTATCGATCGAAAGTCAACGTTGTTGACAATGATCCACCTCACTCGGCATGTCCTGTTGTGCAGTCACCAAGGATCTGAGCTCTACGTGAGCATTGAGGATCAAGAGACGAGCTGGGCAATGATGAGCCGAGGCAGCCAGCCCAATGGGCAAAGCTATGGCAGCTTGCCAAAGTAAGGTTCAGTGATCGGCTTCGAACCCCCGCCCCACTTCGGCGGGTTTTGCCAGTACGACTTGTCGCCAAGCTCGATCAACGCGCGCGCTGAGTTCCCTGTGCCTGGGGTGGCCTGGGCGCCCTCAATGGCGGTCGCAATCGCTCCAGTGAATGCCGCTTTCCCCTCCTGCATGCGAAGCTCGCGCACGCACCTGTCTGAAGCGATGAGCACCAGACCATTGGCGGATGAACTGACACACCTCGGGCGAACCTCTCCAGCCTCACCGGCTCGGCCCTCGAGCACAGGCCCGCCAGTCAGTGCGATCCAGAGCAGACCCTTGGCAACTGGAAACCGCCCGCGCACCAGCAATGCAGGAGGTGCATTCAAAAGGGTTGTGGCGGTCATGGTTTAGTTGGGGTACGAACCACCGGGCGGACATCGTCGCCAACCACTGGGGAAGCTTTGAGTTTGGCGACCTCCCGCAAACCCTCACGCAGCGCGCGTGGCGTGTATCCAGCCAGGAGGCGCATGTCCCGCTGCAGAGCATGCAGACTCGCGGTGAAACCGTCAGCATTCCCAGACTCTCTGTGAGCTTTGCACCTCTCCACTTCCAGCTTGATCATCTCCGCCGCGCGGCTTTCTCCTGCCTCATTCATTCGGTGCTTCAGGGTTCTGACCTCACTTGCCCATCGAATGTAGGCAGGTGCTTGCGGAGCGAATCTGAGCGCACGGGCGATGTCGACCATTGATGTGGCCGCGGCTATGCGGGCCATCGCATCTTGAGCACCACTCGTGTACACGTTCAGCTGCTGCACAACGAACGGGTGTAAGCCAGCAGGATCAGGATTGTTCAAGTGCTCTCCAACGAGTGAAATCAGGGCTCTGCAACCTGACCTCAAGGCTGGCTGCACATTCGACAGGACGGAGGATTCCGAACCCCAATGTCAGTAGACACTGACGATAGAAAGAGCGTATCATATATCTCTAACGCACTAAACGTCAAGTATGAAAGTACCCTTCGGGCATTGTGCCGTCACCCTCAAAACCACTCGGCAGTTCGATCCTGTCATGTGGGACAGTTCACGCTTGATCAACGGCCACACGCTCCTCATTGGCATGTCGGGCTCGGGTAAGACCCACACGCTCAAGCGAATGATCTCCGGGATGCAGTCGCAAGGTGCAGGGCGCACGCGGTTTCATGTGTTCGACGTTCATGGTGACATTCGCATCGATGGTGCCAGCGAGATGATGTTCGCAGAGCTCACGCCCTATGGACTGAACCCGCTGCGCGTCAATCCTGATCCCCATTTCGGAGGTATCAGAAAGTGCATTCAGAATTTCATCAAGACAGTGAACAAGGCTTCCTCCTCTCCGCTGGGGGTGAAGCAAGAGGCTGTGATCCGCAACGTCCTCCACGACGTCTACCGAGCGCACGGATTCAACCCTGATGATCCCGGAACATGGGAGGTCAACGAAGCTGACTCTCAGTTGGTCTCCGATGGCTCCGACAACCGCCTCTACCTGGATGTACCCTTCGCCGAGAAGGACGCAGCGCGCAGCCTGGGTGCTCGATGGGATCCTTCTAAAACGCTCTGGTGGGTGCCCACAGACCAGTACGTGGACGGGATCACCAGGTGGCTGCCTAAAACGGTGGGCCGCACCTACCCCACTTTGACGGATGTGCTCGGTTATGCGAACCGGCTCCTGAAGCTGAGCTTCATGGGATCTGATCAGGAGGCTGTGAGTCGCCTGGAGCAGTTTTCGCGTCACGCCTCGGCGCTCACCAAGCGCCAGATCGAAGCCGCGCGCGCCGGCCGCGACATGCCGGACCCCATTGCCCAGGAGGCCATGGACAAGGCGCGCGACAAGGCCATCGAGTCGTACGTCCGCTATGTGAACTCGATTCGCACCGGCCACGAATTCGACAGCTTGATCAAGTACGACTCCACCGAGGTGCTGAAATCGGTGGTAGACCGGATGGAGTCATTGCGAGCGACCGGCATTTTCAAGGGCGCCAGCGCCCCTTTTGACTCTTACGCACCGGTGTGGACGTATCGCCTGAACGCGTTGCGCCCCGAAGAGAAGAAGATGTTCGTTCTCTTTCGTCTGCAGGAGATCTTCGCCGAAGCCATTCAGCGTGGCGAGCAGACCGAAGTGCGCGACGTCGTCGTTCTCGATGAAGCCCACCTCTACGTGGACAACGACGACAACAATATCCTCAACACCCTGGCACGCGAGGCGCGCAAGTTCGGCGTGGCCATCATCGCGGCCAACCAAAATGCCGATCTTCCAGACGGCTTCCTGAGCTCACTTGCCACAAAGATCGTCCTGGGCATCGACGAGATGTATTGGCGCCAGGCTGAGTCCAAAATGCGCATTGAGCAGCGCATGCTGGCCTGGGTGCGTCCCCGTGAGTTCATGGCGGTCCAGCTCAAGGAAAATGGATCCACTCGCAGCGACTGGCGCTGGGTGATCCTCCCACCGCGGCCAGGTGAGGCTTTGAAGGTGACCAAGGCCGCACTTGAGCCAGTGCCCCTCCTTGTGCAGAAGGAAGCAGCCTGAAATTCACGGCTGGAGCGTGGCCTGCACGAAGGGCCTGAATCCTTCGAAGATTGGTATGGCGCGCAGGTAGCACGTGGTGGTGTCGGCCTCTGATCGGATCGGGCCACATGACACCTCCAGGCGAACTTCAGCACTCGTTCCCGCGCGCGGCACCTTGATCGCGCGCATTCCCGTGTCTGCGAACTTCACTGGGTTGAAGGTCTCCAGAATCGTGTCATTGGCGGTCTGGATTCGCATGGTGGCTTTTTCCGTGATGTAGATCTGCGTGAGTGCAAACACCTTGCTGCACTGAAGTGCATCGGCGCAGGTGTACCGGGCGTTGGCCGCCGCTGTGTTCATCCTGGACTGCAGATCAGCGAAGCGCCGGCGTGCTTCAGCGCTTTTCCGCTCCTCTTCCTCTTTGGACCTGGCCATCGAATCGGAATTCTCGCGCTCGAGCTGCTCGCGATCGGCGATCGCCCTGTCGAGGTTGGCGCGTGCAACACGCACCGCTGCAGGTGAAGCCACGACGCTGTACATCAGAACCCTCTGACCCTCGATGCGAGCCCCCTCCTTCGATCCGTACGAAGCCATGGATGCCCGGAGCCGCGGAGCGGAGAAAGTAGCCTCTGCGGCCGTGAGCAGCTGAGGGTTCTGCGCCACCATGGCAACAGCACGCTCCCGGTTGGCTGCGTTGGTGGTGATCAGTCCGTCCTCCACCAGACGATAGGCAACGTCCCAGTTGCGCTTCCCGATTTCTGTCTGCGCGCGGTCCAGGTAGTTCTGTCCTTGAGTCGCGCAGGCCGAGAGCAGTGCAATCACCGATACCAGGAGGAGTGAGCGGAGCATGGGAAGTCGCCTTTCATGAGTTTGCGTCATTCTCACCGAACCCAAATCCACTTGACAGGCCCCGGGCCGCTCAAAGAAAAAGCCCCGCAAACCGTGGCCTCGGGGCTTCATGGGAGGGCTGCTGAAGAGTCAGCGAAGGATCCACAGAGAATGGCGGCCCAGAATGATCCGGATGCCGGTGGCCTTGACCAGGCCGCCGGTTTTCGAGGGAATGGGATCGTGCAGGCTGGAGATGTCGAACAAGGTGCGCGAGAGCACATCGCCTTCGTGGTTGCCCCAGCCGTCCTGTTTGTCGGATCTGATGTACGTCACCCGGATGCCCATGAACTCGAATCCTGGGTAGATGGGCTTGGTCGCCGCCATCGGAGCCTGGCCGATTTCGTCTGCGCTGATGTTGGGGTCAAAAGTGTTCATGGGGTCTTTCGATGCTGTGAAGATGATATCAGATTCGCTCAACGCGAGTGCGTACGCTGCTCCGGGCATCGGTTACAGTCACTTACACAAACCACCGGGGAGGACATCACTTGAACGATCAATTGAACTTTGCTGCTCGCGCGGCCGTCGCCATCATCTTGGGATCGCAGCTGTTGGCGTGCGGTGAATCTGCACCACCTGCTTCGACCTCTGCAGCACCTGGTGCGGCGTCAGCTCCAACAGCAGCCCCTGAGCTCAAGTCTCTTCAGGCTGAGATCACCAAGCTGAAAGCTGAAGTCACCCGTCTACAAGCCGAAAACGCCGATCTGAAGCAGACGCCTGCTGCCCTGCTGCTTGAAGTCCAGAAGAACGCTGAAGCCCTGGATCCTGGAAAGACCGCCGCGGCCCTGCAGGCACTGGTCAATCGGTTCCCATCGAGCCCTGAGGCGCAGACAGGTGGCAAGCTGGCCACCGCGCTCACGGCAAAGATCATGGCTGCGGCCGATGAGAAGGATCGGCTCGCGCGGCTGGGGCTCAAGGCGATCAAGGTCTCGGCGAGTGCCGAGCTCGGCGGCGTCAGCATCAAGGTCAACGGGTTCGACCTGGTCAAAAAATGGATCTTCGACGACTACGGCCACCAGCACTTCTACCGTGAGGCCACCCGCGGCAACCTGTACGCAGTGGCCAGCGTCTCGATCTCCTCAAAGGCGAAGGACCCCCTTCTGCCTGGCATCGGGGTCTACCAGGCGGTCGGCCCCAATTTGGTCTTGCTCAGCCCCATGGCATACGAGTTCCAGCGCTGGATGGACTACGGTTCGTATCTGGGCAACGGCCATGATTTCCGCAACGATTTCAGCCACACCGAGACCATTGGCTTCAAGGCGGGCGCTGAGGTCTCTGAAGACTACCGGTCGGACGTTCTCTTCCTGGTGGCCTCCAAGCATGCATGTCACAAGCGTGAGACCGAGCGGTTCAAGAACCCGCCCGTCTTTTACACGGCAGGCAACTGCGGGATGATCAAAACCACCCTGACGGTCGACGACTTCAGCCAGGGCAATGTGGTGGCCTTGAGGGTTCTCAACGTGGGCAAGCTCTGAGATCAGGTTCCTGATTTGGCATGCGCACGGGGGCGCCTCTCGCCGGCCAGATCAGGCAGCGCCTCGATGTAGCGGCGCATGGAACGATCCTCCCAGTGCCCCAGGCGCTGCGTCATCAGCTCGGGATGCTCGCCGCGGCGCAGGCCTGAGACGATGTAAGCGCGCCGCAGCGCTGTGGCACCACCAGTGAGGATCCACAGCGTTGTGTCGTCCACCACCCCTTGTGCCATGGCGAGTTTTGCGACGGGCTTCAGGTTGACAAACAAGGTGCCGGCATCGAGTCGCTCCCCATTTTTCCCAGCCGGAAACATCACCACGTTCTTTGGGTCGGCGAGCATACTGGACATGCGCATCGTTCGAAACTCCCACCAGGCCTGAAGGCCTCGGGCAGCTGCGGCATCCAGCTTTGTGTTGTGGTTGCGAGAGATCTTCACCGTCGCAGCCGCAGGTATGTCGATGCGGAAACGCTCATGCGGGCCGGCGTCAGCGTCGTAACGGACCTGGTTGACCGTCATCTTCACGATCTCAGCAGAGCGAAGCCCCGCGCCCAGCGACAGTGAGGCGGCCGCTAGCGCGCGCGCAATGCGCCATGGGCGCAGGCCGCCAAACGAAGCACCGTCATGCACCAGCATCTGGCGCTTCCTTTCCTTGGCGTCATCCATCTCCAGCAACTTGCTCTCAAACGAGAGCTGCAGCTCGATGTGCTGTCCGAGCCACTGAAGGATCCTTCGGACCTGCTCAGAGGAAACGTCTTCGGGCACATGGCGCGCCGGCGTTTTCATGTTGTGCAAGTTGATGACCTCAGCCGCGGGGTTGTAGGCAATCGCTCCAACCTCCATGGCTCTGCGGTACGCACGTTCGAGCATCCGTGCGTAACGCATTTGGGTATCGGCGGAGGACCTTGCCAGCGCGCTCACCAGAAACTGTTCGGCGTCATGCTCATTGGCGGCAACGAAAGCTTTGTTTTTGGCCTCGAGGAACGTCAGGTACTTGTTGAACATCGCTCGATACACCTTGGCAGAACTTGCCAGCATGGGCCGATCGATGGGTGCGAGCGTCTTGGCACGACTGCTGTCGCGGTAGGTCGGAGAGGAAATGAAGGACTCGAAGGCAAGCCGGGGCTCCGACGTCCACGAAATCGCGGTGTCAAACAGGGACTGCGGCTGAGCTGGGATGTTTTCCATGCGAAGTCATTGTATTTGGGAGTCGGTAGATTCGCCATTTATCCGTTAACGGCCCAACAATAGGTCCTGAGACCATTTTCTTTGTTTGGCGTCGAAGCTTTGCAATGACGCCTTTGAATTGCGCGTGAACCTCTGATGGGCGTCTTGAAGTTTCATGCGCTGAATCTGGGCCGTTAACGGAAATAAGAAAAGGCAGCCGTTTCTCAACGGTCTGCCTTCATTTTTTGGGTGGGAACGCCACCCTTCGCTGGCCGTCTTCGGTCAGCTCGCAGCGCGCAACGCTTCTTCGATCGCAGCAGCGCCGACGGCGCCCACGATGCGCTGGCCAGTGGCCGAATACATGGTCGGGGTGCCCGTGACACGGAACTTGCGGGCGAGATCCATGTTGCGATCCAGTGCTGAGATGTCAGCGCACTTCGTGCCGCCGGCAACAGGCTGACCAGCCATCGCTGCCTTCCAGGCGGCCGAGCGATCTGGGGAGCACCAGATGGCTTCGTTGAGGTCTCGTGACTGCGGGCCCAAGAAAGACACTGGGAATGTGTAGACCACCAGGTCCTTGATGCCGGCGAGGTCCTGGCTGAGCTTCTTGCAGAAGCCGCAGCGTGGGTCTTCAAAGGTCACGAGGACACGGCCCGGGGTTGGCTTTCCGTAAACCGTCTTGATGGCGTCATCAAAATTCAGGGAAGCGGAGTCGAAGACCGGTGAGTTGGCGCGCTCAAAATCGAGCTTACGTTTGGCCGTGAGCGATGAGCGCGTGCCGATATCCACGATGTGCCCATCGATGATGTGGGTTCCGGTCGCATCCACGTAGTAAACGTTGCCATTGACGATCACTTCGAAAAGACCATTGATGGGCGCTGGGCCGAAGGCTTCGGCTTTGGCACCGAGCAGCTTCTCGACGGCGGCGGTCAATGCCTCTGGCGACAGTGCTGCAGCCGTGGGCTTCTTCTGAGCAAGTGCGGCCACAGGGGTGAGAACGCCGGCGAGGGCTGCGCCAACGGCCCCGGAGAGGATGGCGCCGCGGCGAGTAATGGTTTTAGAGTTCACGTGAACGGTTCCTTGAGTTCAAACAGCTAGCACAAGTGATGTGCGTAGAGTATATCTGTTTCGCTCAGCAAGGGCCGGCCTTGAGCCTCTACCAATGGCGGGAAACTCACTGAACCAGCGGAAACTTGCACAGAACGCGCAGACCGTGCTTCCCGTCCGGGCGGTCATCGAGCACCAGCACACCCTTGTGCAGCTCTACAATGGATGAGGCCAGGGACAGTCCAAGACCGTGGGTGGACTTCACAACACCCGTGAGGCTGCGGTGCCGCCTGTTTCCGTACAGCGGGCGCCCAAGTTCATCGTGGCCAACCATGCCGTAGAAGGCCTGGAGGACGTTTGCACGCTCATGTCGCGGGATTCCTGGACCCTCATCCTGCACGATCACTTCGACGTGACTGCGGGTTCGCTTGCAGACGATCTCGACATCACAGCCGGGCTTGGCGTAGTGGATGGCGTTGTCAACGAAGATGGCCAGCAGCTCCTGGATGAGCCCCGGTTCCGCCACCACGAGCGCATCTGGCGTGGCAATCACCTTGATCAGGATGTCCTTGCCATCAGCCAGTGCCTGCCGGCTGTTCATCACCTCCGTGGCCACCTGCTCCATCGAGACAATTTGTGAGGTGAAGCCGTTGCGGCCAGCGTGGTCGATGTGCGCCATGCTCAGCACCTGGTCCACCAGGTTCACGACGCTCAAGGCTGCATCGTCAATTCCCTTCAGGCTGGAGAGAACCTGGCTGGTTGGGGCGTTGGCAGTGACTGCTGCGCGCGCGCTCTGCGCATGGGATCGAACCACGGCCATAGGGCTTTTGAGCTGGTGGGAAAAGTGACGGAAGATGTCCTGCTTGATCGAGTCCACGGCACCTTCGGCGCTCCATGCCATGCTGCGCATGTCTTTGAGCATGGTCTCCGCCTCGGTGCACAGTTTGTGCTCATAGGGCTCCGTCGTGTAGTCGCCGATCGGGCGAAACATGGCGGGCACATGCAGCTTGACTGTGCGTGAGAAGTCTTCATCCAGGAGGATGTCCGAGAGCCCCCGGTCCATGTTGATCATGCGGGCAGGCATCCTCCTGTCACGGATACCTCCATGGCCTTGCGTGCGGGCCTTGTGATGCAGCAACAGGAGCTGGTTGAATACCATGTTTTCGATGAGCAGGCAGCAGATCAGCGCGCACATGGCATAGGCCAGAATCGCCGCGGTGAAAAACAGCGCGTCGGGCTGGCTGCCTTCGTTCGGCCGCGCCAGGCCGAAGATCACCAGGGGCGCGGCGCCCAGCGAGGCGAACGTGAAGACAAGCAACCGGATGCGTGATCTCAGGCTGAATTCATCTGAATTCATTCGCCGCCACCCACCACCAGGGAGTAGCCAAGCCCATGGGCCGCCTTGATGGTCACGTTGCAGCCGGCGTCCTGGAGAACCTTGCGGACACGCGAGACCTGAATGGCCAGAGCTTCTGGGGACATGCCTTCCGGATCGAGTTCGAGCAGGAACTCCTTGCGCACCGTGGTGCCGGCCGGGCGCTTGAAAAGCGCATCGAGTAGCGCGTTGGCCTTGCGCGTCAGGTTGATGGGTTTGCCGGCGACGAGAAAGGAGCCTCGCCCCGCATCGAAGCTGAGGTTGCCCAGCTCACGAACGGTCTCGGTGGTTTTTTCAGCGCGCCGGGCCAGCACACGAAGCCGGGCAATCAGTTCCAGGGGCTCAAACGGCTTGGCCAGGTAGTCGTCGGCGCCCTGCTCCAGCCCCAGCACCCGGTCGGTGAGCGTGCTGCGGGCAGTCAGTACCAGAACGGGCGTGTTGTCGTTGGACGTACGCATGCGCTTGAGGACATCGATGCCGTCCATTCCCGGAAGCGTCAAATCCAGCACGATGGCATCGAACCTTGTGTTCGCGCGGCGTGCACGCTCAATCTGGCTCGATGCCGAAGAACCATTGGTCATCAGGGTGACCATCATTTTGGCCTCTGACAGGGCCTTGCTGACATGAGCGCCAATGTGCTCATCGTCCTCCACAACCATCACTCTCATCGCGTTCACACTCCAAATATGAGAACCATTGGGGTACAAGGTTCAGTAAACCCAGACCGGCCGTTTTCGGCAGGGTGGGCAATTGAAAGGTGAAACAAACTTCCTCACGTTTGCTCTGCGGAGTGGGGGTTATGAACCAAGGTTCGCGCCCCATCCGACTTGGGGTCCTTGCGGCAGCAGACACGACCTTACAGGGTCATATCGGCTGAACCTGAGCACGACTTGAGTTGCCGGGTCAGGTCAGTGCAATCTCCCGGGCGAAGTGCTTCGCCAGGGTTCTCTCAAAGACAGCGTCATCGTACGGCTTGGCGAGGTAGTCATTGGCACCGAGAAGGGCCGCTTTTTCCTGGTGTTTCTGCGCTGAGCGGCTGCTGATCACCACGATCGGGGTTTTGGCATGCTCCGGCATGCGGCGCAACTCGGCGATCAAGGAGAACCCATCCATACCCGGCATTTCCAGATCCACAAGGAAGCCGTCGACCTTCGCGCCGGCGGCCAGGCGCCGCAAAGCATCCAGACCATCGCTGCTGGCCACACTGGAGAAACCCAGGCGGCGCACTGCCCGCTCGTTGACCAGGCGCATGGAAGGTGAATCGTCGACCACCATGAGGCACGCCTGACGCTTCTGGCTTGCGTGGCCACTCTGGGCTTCATCCTTGATGTCGGTCATGCGCAGCGGGTTCACGATCAGGCTGACCCGCCCGCCTTGCCCAACCGTGCCTGCGACAAACCCGGGAATGGCGCGGATGTAGGGGCCCAAAGGCGACACCGAGGCGCGGAACTGGCTCTTCACACCTTGCACGTGCACAGCCTTGGATCCCGTGCCTTCACGCATGATGACCAGATACCCGGCATCCAGTTTTGCTGCGTCAGATGCCAAGGCGTCGCCGGCGGAGCGGCCCGGGAGCTTCGAGGCCAAGCTGGTGATTTCCAGCTGGCGGCCATCGAGTTCGTAGAACCCATTGACCAGTCGAAGGCGTTGTGACGTCATCACACCCAGAGGAACGACCTCGCGGATGATGGAAACCGGCATCAGAAGTTCGTTCTTGCCTTGTTGGACGGGCAGCACGGCCATGGTGGCGGCATCGGTGGGCAGGGAAATGATGAACTCAGTTCCTTGCCCAGGGCGGCTCTCCATGGCAATCACCCCACCAATCCGAGACACGGCATCGCGAACCACGTCCAGCCCCACACCGCGGCCTGAGAGCTGCGTCACCTCGGCTGCAGTGGAGAAGCCGGGCATGAAAATGAATTCATGGATGTCCGCATCGGTGTAGTCCCGGCCAGCCTTGGCCAGGCCGCGCTGGCGCGCCAGCTCGAGCACACGCTGCACATTCACACCGGCGCCGTCGTCTCGCACGGTGATGGTGACCATGCCGGCGATCTCAGCCACCTGGCGAGACATGCCAATGGTCAGGCGACCCACGGCCGACTTGCCCGCGGCAGCACGATCGCTCTCGATGCCGTGTGCCACGCCGTTGCGCAAGAGATGCTCGAACACGGGCATCAACTTGTCGACGGCGGCCGAAGGGATGCGGCAATCCCGCTCGATAACGAGATCCACCTGTTTGCCGGCGTCGGTGGCCGCGCGCTGGACAACACTGCCCAAGCGCACACTTTGCACGGCCAGGGGCATCAGCATCATGCCGCTGGACTCCCGCTGCAGCTCATCACTGACCTCGTGCAGATCGGCCTCATCGCGGTCAACTTCGGAGAGCTCGGCCGTCAAGGCCTCAATGTCGGCCAGAACGTCCCGGTGGGTCTCCGTCAAGGAACGAACGACTTCCTGCAGGGCGGTGTAGCGATCAAGCTCGAGAGGATCGAAGTCAGCCGCCGCGCTGCTGGCCACGGTAGATGCCGCGATGCGCGCGGCCGCCATGATTTCGATTTCACGGATGCTGACGCTCATGCGCTTGATGTTGGCCTCGAGACCCTTGGCCACGCGCCGCGCGCGCTCAAGGGATTCAGAGAGGCGTCGCTCAGCCGCGAGAACACCACCGGTGGCCACCCCCACCTGGACCACCACCCCGATGGGCAGGCGAACCGACGTGTCCGCCTTTGGCTTGGCCACCTCGCGCGCAGCAGGTGTCGTGCCCGAGGATCCGAGAGCCGGCATGACTGCCGCGTCCAGAGCCAACGGCGCCAGAGCAGCTTGTTCAGCAACATCTGCCTGGGCAGCCTGCAGATCCAGAGCGTCTTGCGTATCCGTATCGATCACCATGGCCGGCAGCTTCAATGCCGTCGCCACCGGGTCCTCGGCGATGTCTTGAGGAGCTTGTTCACCCGCAGCTGCCATCGGGACGACCTCCCGAGCAATGCCACTCAGAAAGGATTCAAGGAGGTCCTGCGCAGCGCGGATGGCGCCCTCATAGGCTGTGATGGTGGACAGGAAGTGCTCGGCGTCGTCGCCCAGGAGCTCGAGCTCATCTTCCATCACATGGAAAACATTGCCAGCGCGCATCAGGCCGCAGGTACGGCACACACCCTTGAGGGTGTGGATGTCGCGCTTGATTGAGCCCAGGAGGTCGTGGCGTTCTTCTTCGTCGGCCCCGGCAAATGACTGCAAGGCCTGAGAGAGGCTGTCGATGCAACGTGTTGACTCTTCGGCCATCACGGTGGCCAGCTCATCATCGATGCTGCGCAGGTCGTCTTGTGCGTCGACTTGGGCGGCTTCAAATCCGAGTGTGAGCTCATCGACGCCGCGGCGGCTGGCTGCCATCAGGCTTGCGAAGCTCTCAAGGGACTCGCCAGCAACGGTATCGGACTGCGCCGAGTCCGTGATTTCATCGTCGGCCAGGATGAGTTCATCGCTGCCCGATTCGTCTTCAGCGTCCAGCGCCGCCGGCGCCAGGTCGTCCTGGGCATCGGCCGCCGGAACCACGATCTCAACCGCTGCTGCCGCATGCGCAGCGTCACCAGGCATGGCGACCAGCTCCGGTGAGTTCGCCTGGTTGGCGATATCAACACCGGGTTGCCCGGACGACACGTCGAGGTGTGGAGCCTGGCTGAGGTCATCTTGCGAGATCTCGCTTGGCAAGTCATCGGCGTGAACCAGTACGCCATCAGCAGCAGCTGGCGAGGGTGAGGTTTGCTCGATGACTTCAGGCGGTTGAACACTGTCTTCAGCTGCAGGGGTGGCGCCGGTGTCGTCAGTCCCGGCGCTCAAGAAAAAATCCAACATGCGCCCTGCTTTGTCTTCGGCGCGCTCGACAGGGGCACGCTCCAGGTTTTCCGTCTCGATGTCTGCTGAAACCGCCATCTGCGCCAGCTCGGTGTCAATCACCTCGGTAGCGGGAGACACCAGGTCGGCCACGGGCTCGTATGGGCCTGTCGAACCCAGAGCGACTTCCAACGCATCCACAGCGGCTTCCAAGACGGACAGATCGGCAGGCACATCATCGGTGCTGGAGGAGGACGCCTGTGCCTCCACCTCAACAAGGTCCGATGAGGCGTGATCAGCGAACTCCTGACCGAGCTCGATCTCTTCAGTGACCATGGAGAAGATGGCCATGGAAGGGAGGTCTTCGGAGCTGGTTGCCCCGGCAAAGCTCTCCAGGCCAACCTCTTCAGGCTCCAAGTCCTGCAGCGCACCCGGGCGCAGGCGGCCGATGAATACGCTGTATCGGGCAATGTGCTCGAAAAGGGCGAGGCGGGACTCGTTCATGCGCCACGTATCCGGGCGAATGATTTCCCCCAGGATCTGCTGGGCGTAAAGCGCACCTTGTTGCAGGCCCAGGACATCCATCACACCGCTGGCCTGCCCAAAAAGAGCCTGGCTCGGGCGGCCGACCACTTCAGCCGCACGCGCGGCCTTGGCCTCATCCAGCGTCTGGCCCTCGGCCATCTTCATCGCGTTTTCGATGGAAGCCTTCAGCGTGGACAGTTCCTTCTGCAGCGACGACATGACGTGGCCGACGGCCGCATCGCGGCTTTGCTCCTGCATGGTGGTGCTGGTGCCCAGGACGCCGTCGAAGTTGGCGCGCGAGGCAATCTGCAGCATGTCTTCCTGCGACTGCTCCGAATGCCAGGTCTCCACCGTCTGCTTGATGAGGGTGAGTACCTCGGCGCCCCGGATCCACGCATTGAACACATCAGGCGCTGGAATCGCAGACTGCTTTATCTCAGGATTGGTTTCGAGCTCACGACGCTGCGCATCGACCCGCTCGATCTCAAGGATGTCTTCCACAGCACGGTTGAAGGTGATCGTGAGCTGGTCGAAGGCGTCCAGACCCAAACGCTGGGACTCCTTGGAGAGGATTCGTGCCATCTGCTCGATCTGATTCGTCTGGCGCACCACGCTGGCCTGAATGTAGATGTCGCAGATGTCTTGCAGGCTTTTCGAAAAAGCCTTGGCCAGGCCATGCATGCTGACAATCCCGTCCTCCGCCTTCATGACAGCGGGATTGAGCAGCGCGTACCGCTTGCGAAAACGCTCATTCGCAGGATCGCCCGAGAGGTTGTGCGCAGCACTCCAGAGCAGACGCGACAGCAGGAATGGGTGCGGCGCCGGTGGGGTGATGTGGTTGGGGTTCGACAAAAGGTCGAGCATCTCGGCGGAGAAGCTCACGATCTGCGCGGAGATCTCAGGGTCCGCGGCCATCTCCCACTGGCTGAGTAAGCCCTCGAACATCCCACTCAAGCTGGGATAAGGGTTCACCCGAGCCAGCGCCGTGAAGTCGGCATTGCCCTGCTGGGCTTTGGCCAGCTCAACCAGCAGAGCTTCTCGGCTGGCCCCTGGCTCGGGTACCCACAGGGCGTCGATCTCCAGGGTCAGCGGCACCGCCATGAAGAACATCTGATCGATTTGCTGCGGACTGAAGGTGAGAACCTCCGGACTGCACTTGCGAACCATGTTCCTGAAGCACTCGTTCAGACTCGAATTGTTCGCATTGACACCGCGCGCGACGTCGGTCAGGTACAGGCCCATGGCCTTGATGGCGTTCTGCAGCGTCTGCACGCGGCTGATGAATTCATCGCGGCCGGAGACCTCCTGGGGCTCAGTCTCGATTCGCAAGGCGAGATCACCAGCTGCGCCGATGTAGTTGCCTACGCTCCAGTATCCGCAGAAGAAGGCCGCGTTCTGCATGATCGCGAACTTGGGGCTCATCGCATGCTTGACGGGGTCGTCGCTGAAACTCGGGATCGTGCGCGAGAGGACGCGAAGCTCCTCGACAAGTGCTGAAGCCAGAACACCCAGGACAGCCACGCGGCGGTTCTTGTCGGTCTTCGTCGAGGTGTTCATGTCCGTCCTAGATTTGATGTTTTGATCTCTACTGCGCTCTGAAGCACTTCAACCAGCGCCGCCCACACGGGCAAAGCGCTTGCTTGCGGCGTCAGCCGATGCTTCGATGGACTTGGCGTGTGTTTCCAGAACGCCCGTCTCTTTCGCCGATCCCTGAACCTGGACCACGACACCTTCCAACCCCTGCTGGACGCGGATCGCACTGGCGCGCACCCGCTGGCCACCGGCGCTGATGGCGCGGGTGAGTGATTGCACGCGGGCAAGGACGGTGGCTGCAGAAGCGGTGAGCGAGTTGGCCACGACACCCACGTGGGAACCTGAAACGATCTGGGTCGTGGATCGGTCGACGGCCTGCTGCGCCGAACGGGCGTCGGCCTGGGCACCCTGGACCAACTTGAGCATCTTCTCGACAGCTTCTTCGGAGCGACGCGACAGGGCGCGCACTTCGGCGGCCACAACCCGGAAACCCTTGCCCATCTCCCCAGCCCGCTCGGCTTCCAGTGCTGCGTTCAACGAAAGCACACCGATTTGTTCGCTGATCTGGGAGAAGCTGTCGACAGCTTCGGCAATCTCCAGGCCTCGCTCACCCACGCGCTTGACGTTCTTGGATGCGTCCTGCAGTCCTTCGCGCATGGCTTCCATGCGCGAAACAGCTTCACGGATGACCTGGTCGGACTCACCAGCGCGCTCGGCAGCGGCGGTGGAAGCAAACATGGCAGCCCGGGCGTCGATGTCGTTGTTGATGATCTCCAGGCCAAAGGACCCGATTTCCTGGGACAGCTGCGCCGTCGCGGCCAAGGCAATATCCAGTGACTGAGACATGCCCTTGATGGCCGCCCTGGACTCAGTGGACACTTCATGGATGCTCTTGACTTCACCAATGGTGAAGCGAATGCGGTCCATCACCTCGTTGAGCATGCGCTGAAAGCTGGCCAGCTCATCGGTGCGGTCAGGTGCCTTGCTCTGAAGCCGGCCATCGAGTACCGACTTCAAGCCTCCCTGCACGCGCTCAAGCGTTTCTTCGGTGCCATGGAACTGGGAAATTGCACGCTGGAAGCGGCGGTTGTAGTCCGCTGCCACTGTGCGCGCGCCCTTGATCAACATCCACACGCCGGCCAGCCCCATGAGCACCGAAATGAAGCTGATCACGGTGCCGGCAGAGCCATTGGCAGCGCTCGCGGCCACCTGGTCGGCCTTGCTGCGGGTCCGTTGAGCTGCGGCCGCCAGGGTTGCAATCTCTTCTTGAGTTACCGGGGCAGCAGCGGCGGCCCGGGCGGGCGTGGCGATTGCGCGCTCGATCTGGCTCCAGACGCCTCGGTATTCGGTGGACTGCAATTCAAAGGCTGCGTTGCGAACGTCGAATTCAGCTCGAAGGGCGGTGAACGGCGTCACACCCGATTCAGCATAGGCGGCCAACCTGGCGACAGAATCCACGGCCTTGGAAGAGGCCCTGCCATCGACAAGACGCTTTTGCAGGGCATCAAGCGCTGAGTACTGCGCACCGAGCGCTTGAGAGAACACTTCAGCCGCGGCATGGCGATCGCTGAGCTTTTGCATCGCCGCCCGGAAATCAAAGTACCCCTGCTGGAGCAGATCGAACTCGCCACCCAATGTCCCCAGGGCACTGCGAAGACCGCCGGCGTTGACGCTGAGCATGGCATCCGATGCCGAGTCCAGGCTGTTGATCGCTGCCCGCAGCGACCCGCCACCACCGTTGCCCAAGCGACCAACGCCCTCTTCCGCCAGCTTCGCCACAACAAGTGCTTGTTGCGCCGCCCCCCTCACCTCAGTCGCATACCGGTAGCTGCCCTGGGCAACCGCCTGAAGGACGCACGAAAGGACGATCAGGACAATGCTCGTGATGAGCATGCTTCGCTGCGACTTGGAGAAGTCGCCAGCGGTGAACTCGGTGGTTTCAATCTTTTTTTTGTTGGTGGTCATGGCGTCGCTCATGGTGAAACTCCGTGGTTGATCTTTTGGCTGAGGGCGATGCTGTCGAGCAAAACGACAGGCTCTCCAAGGCTGGCCAGTGCGTCATCCCCTACGGGATCGAATACGCGGTCGACCTGGAGCGCAACACCGCGCAACTGGGGTGCAGTGAAGGTGATGAGACGGCTCTTGAGGGTCATCGTCGATGTGAGCGAGGACAGGACAAGGCCCGCATCGATCACGGTCAGGATGTCTTCGCCAGCGGAGCTGATGCCCACGACCGATTTGGGCATACCGTATGTGGCCCACAGCCGGGTGATGTGTCCGCAAGTCATCACGGTGGAGACCTCGACAAAATCAACAGCCCACAGACTGCCCGCAGCCTTGAAAACGAGAAAGCTCTTTCCCAGCGGCTGATCCTGGCTGATGGCGTTGTGGATGCGCGTTTGCAGGGCCTGAAGGCTTTGTGGCCGCATAGATACGACCTCAGACAGATGTCACGGTTTGGGCATCGGCCTCGGCTTCAGCTTCGCGCGATTGAGCCGCCTGCAGACCGGTTTGGACCAGCTTCAGCAGGTCTTCGCTCTTGAAGGGCTTGGTGATGTACCCATCAAAACCCAGGACCCGGCCTTGTGCGATGTCAAAGACACCGCCTTTGCCGCTCATCATGAAGATGGGCGTTTTCTTGAAGGCGGGGTTCAGGCGAATGATGCTGAGCGTCTCGTAGCCGTTCAGCTTGGGCATCACGATGTCGAGCAGGATGAGCGCCGGCGCAAATCGCGCGATGCGGCCGATGGCGTCAAGGCCGTCTTCGCAGGTCATCACATTGAACTCCGTGCCCAGATACCGCGCCGCCTCGGTGCGGATGGTCTGGGAGTCGTCGATGATCATGATGCGGGGTTGTCCAAGCATGTTGGCTCCTGACGATTACTGAATGGAGATGGCGCTCATCGGGCCGCGCGTGGATCCCGCACTGCTCGAATCGATGGCCGAAGGCAGTTTGAACGTCTGCGTGAACTCCACCAGGCGGCCGGGAGCGTTGGAACTGCGCACTGGAGCGAACCAGCTCGCGGACTCACGGGCCGCCTGAGCCGAGCCCATGCGGGTGCCCTTGTTGGTCAATGGATCTGCCTGCAGGACGGTTTTGGAGACGACAACAGCAGCGTCAGAAATGGAGGAAATCGTCCAACCGAGCAGTTCGTCTCCCTCCTTCACAGTGATGACACGTCCATCAACAATGAGCTCGGCACGCCCAGCACGGTCCCCGAAAGCAGTGATGCTGTGGACCATGGCTTGCGGTGGCTTCGCTGCCACCGGCCCAGCAGCAAAGCTGGCGCTGCAGCCAAGCAATACGGACACTAAGATCAGGAGCTTTGGAATTGACTTCATGACTTGTTCTCCAGGAGGGCTCGATCAGCGCTGCTTGGCCAAAATGGTTGGTGTGATGGTCACCACGATGGTGCGATCAGGTTCACCACGAACACCGGCCATGGCAGCCGTTGCGTCGCTGTGTTTGAACCCGAAAACGTACGTCTGACCCGACTGAACGCTGAACTTCTCGACAAAGGAACGGGTCGAGCGCTCGACGTCGCTGTAGGCGAAGTCGAATGCAGCGGTCATGTTCACCGTGCTGGCACCGAACACGTTGGGCGCCATCGTCATGACGACGCCCTCTTTCACGCCGCCAGCCGTGCGCAGATTGCTGACGGGCGAAATCTCGCCGTTGAGCACCATGCGTGAAGACGTTGTCACCACAGTCGCTTTGCCCAAGGTCTGCAAAGCAGATACAAGCGCTTTGCGGTTGGCCTCGCTGCCATCAAAGCCTGCAGGCAGGATGGCGCCAAAGGTCGACTCGGCACTGGTGAGCAGCACGGCAGGCGAAGTGGCACCGTTCTTGGACAGGTTCTTGCTCAATGCATCCCAGTTCAGCGCGCCCTGCGCGGGAGTTTCGACCGAGTAAACGGCCACAGAGAGCGCCACCTGCTTGTTGCGCCGTGCGTTCATTTCCCGGACATAGGCACGGGCGGCAGAGATGCCCTCCAGCGAATCAGTCACGGTGACGGTGCGTGCCGCTTCCGACACGCTGACCTTGCCCAGCGGGCTCACCAGAGATTTGAGATCGCGATCGAGCGCATCCCAGAAATTGAGAGTGGCGCCGTCGGCACCAGCCGCGCCGATGACGCCTGGGGTGGTGTGGCTGAACGAGGATGCCCCCGGTGCGGCGGCGATCTCAAAGACCTGCGTGTCCATGCGGAAGATCTCGATGCCGCCGTCGCGGTGGCGCCAGGCCATGTTGGCCATTGCGGTGAGCTGGTCGAGCACCTCACGCAGTGGAGCATCCAACTTGTGGCCGGCGACGGTGATCGGTTTGGCAGCGTCGGCTCGGGTTTCTGGGGCGAGGGATACGCGCATCCCGGTTTCGCGAGAGATTGCGTATGCGATCTGGCTGAGGCTCATGGCAACGTCCAGCTTCATTGTCAAGCGCTGGCGAAAGGCCGCCGGAAGCGTTGATTCGCGGACTTCGACCGAGCGCTTGTTCACCCAGACGCCGTCGGTTTCCATGACCGAGGTCTGGCGCGCAGGTGCAACCCAGGTCGCAGCAGGGGCCGCCACGGGTGCACCAAGGTCAGCCGACTTGACCGGGTTGGTGACGCATCCAGCAAGGAGGGTGATGCCAAAAAGGCAGATCACGGCCTTGGTCAGGGGGTGATGGGAGAAGGTGGATTTCATGATCAAGTCCTCAGTTCCGACGGCCAACCAGGGTGGCGGGTGCTTCACCTTGGCGGTGCAGACGGATTTCGATGACCTTGTTGCCGCGGTAAAACTCAATTTCCAGGGGGAAGTCCGCGTCCGAGTAAGCGGCAATGACGCGAGCCATGGCGCCGTTGACACCGATGGCCTCGCCTTCGAATTCGATCAGCGCATCAACGGGGTAGTCGATGACGCTGTCACCGCGAACGGCGTTCCAGACAAGGGTCCAGCCCGCCTGGTTCGCCCACAGGCGGAAGTTCTCGCGCAAAGAGCGCTCTGGGCTCAGCTCCCAGACGGTTGCACCCGCAGCCTTTTTCACACCTGTTGGAGAGGCGGGAGCCGTCGGCTCTTCCACGACGTTGGCAACCAAGGGCTGGCCGCTGTCCTTGATCTGCGGAACAAAGAACATGATCTCTGTCGTGTCCCAGTCAATGTGTGCACGCATGTCCAGCGTGGCCAACACGGTTTGCAGGGCCAGTGGCCACGTGCGAGTGCCTTGCCAGTCCACCTTTGCATCGATGTTCAGATCTTGGTCAGAGAACGCAGTCCAACCAGCTGGGAGGATCTGACGAAGCGCGTCCTCCAGGGTCACGCTGCGGCCAAAACCCACCAGAATGGGGAGTTCAACCGGCGGAGTCCCTGACTGGCTGATTCGCGAGCTCACGCGAGACTCAAGATCGATGCGTTGACGGTTGATCTTTGTCACCTCGGACAGGCGAGCGCTTTGATTGACCAAACGTGTTTGCCGAGCGTTGGGACTGGCCTGGGGCTCAGCCTTTTTCTCAAGGATCAGACCCGCACTGGCCGGCATCACAAAAAGCGAAGCACAGGCGAGAACCAAGAGCAGAAAAGTGGGTTGCTTTTTCATATGACGGCGTTGGTGTTGGGGTTCTGACCGAAGAAGTTCTTCAGAAGACCGGCAGCAGGTGGTCGTGGAGCCTCATCCCGAGCGGTCTCGATGGACGTGCTGGAAGAGGATGGAATTGCCTCGACTGGAGGAATGGGAGGTGCGGTCTTGACTGGCGCAACATCGGCATCGGGAGGCGAGTTCGATGCCGGTTGACTCTTGGCCACAGAGTTCGTCAATTGACCCGATGCCACTGCCTTCAGCGGCCTCCGAGGACTCTGCGCAACTGATTCACGGTCGCCGTTGAAGGGAATGCAAGCTGTTTCAATCAGCTCGTACGCCCGACCAGTACGCATTGCGTCTCGCAGAACCATGCGCAACACTTTCGCTCGATCACGACTTGCCAGACCGGCGAAGAACGAGATCTCCGACTGATCCAGAAGACAGATCGATACAGGCGTGGATGTACGAGGCATCGTGACGACCGATTACAGCGCCAGGTACTTGGCAAAGCCACGTGCGTTCGCGAACTCGGGCTCAAGAGGAATTTCGATGTTCGGGAAGGCGCTAGCAACCCCTCGGAAAAGATGGGCGCCGCCGCCAACCAGCAGGATCTTGTCCAGATCTACAGCGTTGCTCAGGCGACGATTCACTTCCCGGGTGATGGCGCCGATGACGCTCAAAGCGGCAGCGTCGATCATGTGGCCAATGTCCTTTTCTTTGCCCCACTGTTTGACGATGCGGGTGCGCAAGGCGGGCTCAATCTTGTCGGCGCCCATGACCACATTGAATTCTTTTTTGATCGAGATCGCGACTTCTTCGATCACATTCAGAACGCCGAGATCGGCCGATCCGCAACGAGCGTGGTCGATCATGCGACCCGGCAAAACCACCGCAATGTCGGTGGTCCGGCCGCCGATGTCGATGATGCCGATGGCCTCATCAAGGCTGTTTTTCACTCGACCCTGCTCATCAACCGCATAGTCGACCCATGCCGCAAGACCTTCAGGGAACACTTCATGGCGCAGGATGTTGGCTACATCACTGCCGTCCAACGGTTTGACCGGCTTGTTCAACGAGTCCTTTTTGCGGGTCAGCACGGCTTCATCAGCCTCGGACCCGCGGTAGTACATGCTCAGCGGGAGCCCGGTAGCAACGGTCACTTCCTTGCCACCAAGACCAGCAACACGCAGCGCGTGCGTAATGATCGCCCGGTTCATCGGGCTGAAGGGGTACTCATCGAAGCGAGCGGACTCGGCATCGGAGAGATCTTGTACCGTGAACGTGTTGCCTTCGGTTTCGTACCGGGCCTCGATCTCACCCTGGGCTGCAGCTCCGATTGAGGTGGTGCCATGGATCCCCGATCGCGCGCGACTGGGAATCATGAGCTGCTTGATGATCGACCCACCTTGCATCACCACGAGCTTCGTCATGGCGAAACCATCGTCGACGCCGACGATGATGTTCTGATCTCTGAATTCGGGTTTTTTGCTCATGGAAGATCCTGTTTAACTTGCTTGGAGTATATCACTTACACACGACGCTGACAATTAAAGCTTGAGCTTCTTGCCGAAGAGATGGCGTCTTCGTGTGACCTTTTTGCCAGCAACCCAAGCCCTGAAAGCAAGCGCGGCAACTGGCGGGGTGTAGCCAAAATACTCAATGATGGTCATGAGCACGATCGACAGCACCAGGACGATGAAGGTCCACCACCGAATGTGGAAGAGGAACACCACCAAAGGGACGGCGATGTAGGCGCTGAAAATCAGAAACCGAGGAGTTCGTGCTGAGTCCCGCCAAAACGCATCAAGGATGTCGACGCCTTTCATTCTCCAAACTCCTTGCCCATGCTTTCAATCAATGACGAGCTCGACTGGCGCTCCAGCAGCGCAACTTCGTGAGCGGGGATGAGGCCGGCGTCGTAAGCGCGCTGAGCGGCGCTCAACATGGTCTGGCCGTGCTTCTCGACCATCTTGCCAAGGATGTGCTCCGTCTCACGAAGGGATGTGGCCATGCGCAAATGGTCTCTGATCACCTGGTCAAACACCAGGTACTCGCGCAGGGCTACGCGCCCGGTTCCATCGGCCCTGCGCACCAGCT
Organism: Burkholderiales bacterium Ga0074133; assembly: GCA_001464865.1. GTDB lineage: Bacteria > Pseudomonadota > Gammaproteobacteria > Burkholderiales > Burkholderiaceae_C > Acidovorax. The sequence continues at coordinate 24,692 of LNEG01000001.1, read as the reverse complement.
TTTGAACGATGACGACCCGAAACGATTCGATGAGCTCGAACACCTTGGTCATTCGCTCATGAGGGGGAAAGAGGTTGGCCAGCCGTGCCATGGTGTGGGCCACCGATCGACTGTGCACGGTGCTGTAAACGGTGTGGCCCGTCTCCGAGGCGGCCAAAGATGCCTCCACGGTCTCGGAGTCACGTGTTTCGCCCACCAGGATGATTTTCGGCGCGCGACGCAAGGTGTTGCGAACGAAGGCCTTGAACGATGGAAGGTGCCGAGGAATTTCGTGCTGGCTGATGATGGCGCTGGCGCGCGGCACGTCGTCGTATGTGTACTCGATGGGGGCTTCGCCGGTGATGATCTTTCGGTGCGAGTTCGGATCTTCGATGATCTTGCGCATGGCACCAGCCAGGAGCGTTGACTTGCCGGAACCCGTGGGGCCGCAAACAAGAACAAGGCCGTCGGACGGGTAAAGGTTATCAACCAGATCCTGCTCGATGCCCATGTCCTCCAGCTTGGGCGGCGAACTGTTGATGGTCCGGGCCGTTATCTGCATGCCGTTTTCGTCGCCTCGGGCCCAGCACCCGGTGATGTTCACCCGGAAGCCGTATTTGGCTTTCGTGATCGTGGAGCCTTGTGCGTTGGTCTCCTTCAGGATCACCGGGTGGCGGACATCGATTTCGCCTCCCGCCCGGATGTTGGCAACGCCGTTCTGCTGCCCGTAGATGTGGTTGCAGATGATCTCGATTTCCGAGCTGGTCATCGAACGCGTGGTGACACGAACGTTCTCGCCACGGATGTAGGCGTACGCCGGCTCCTCCGTCTGGATGGTCAAATCGGCCCCATCGTTGTCGGCAACATGAACCAGGAGGCGATCGAATTCCTCCTTGTTGAAGAACCGTGGTTCGTTCTTGAAGCCGAGCTCTGGACGGTAGCCGGGGTACATCTCAGCCAGGTTGCTTGCGCTCATCAGTTCTTCCCGCTTTCTTTGACCATCCCGGACTGACGTGCATCGCGCATGATCTGCTCGCTGAACCTGGGGTCCACACTGCGCTTTAGCCGCTCGGTGATCACCTGGGCCGGCCCTGCTTTCCAGGCGCCTGGAGCGTCAACAAAGTCGGGGTTGGCCGTGATTCGTAACACGACTTCGCCCACGTGCATCGAGCCATCCTTGGAACGTGTCACGCCGAGGTTGGAGGAGGCAACAAAGGGGCGGGTCACCATTCCCGAGGCCAACATGCGGTGGTAGAGAACCATGCCGTTGAAATCCTTCTGCAGGCGGGCAAAGTTCTCTTTGAGGTTGTCATCAGCCAACTGCCGGCCAAGTTTGAAGCCCTCCTCAACCGATGCGCGCCAGACCTTGAGCTCTTCATCGGTCTTGGGCGCCACATTGGCAACAACGTTCTGATCGAAGTTGAAGGCCTGCATCAGATAACTGCGCCACGTGGGCGGTGTGTAGCTGAATCGCGCCTGCTGCTCGATGCGGAAGACCTTCCCAATCACACGCAGGAGGTCATCACTGGCCTGGTCGTAGACATCGTTGAGCTCATTCAGGACCGGAGGAACGACATTGCCCTCAACCATGAGCGCCTGGAAGTTGTAAACGACATCCAGCTTCTGGGCCGAGGACTCCAGCTGCTGCTGGTTTTCGTGATTGCGCCTGGCCAGGCCCGCCTGCGATCCATAGGTCATGGCGGTTTCGCGGATGGCATTGAAACGGATCGGAGGGATGCCACTGGCATCTGGTGAGCTAGGTAGCCCTTTGAGGATGTCATCCAGTGAGGGTGGCGGTGCCACAGCATCGGCCCTTGAGTCGGTGCTGGCGTGCGAGGCCGTTGCACCGATGACACAGAAAACGGCGGCAAGGATGAGGGATGCGGTCTTTTTCATGGGATCAACGCTTCGGGTAGGCCACGCCGAGGGTCCGGTTGTTCACGGAAATGACCACGTCGGCCGCCGTGCCTGCAATGGCACCCACGTCACGCAGCACTTCAAAGGCCGGCTTGTTTTGGGCGTTGATCGCAATCACCACAGGAGAAACACGAAGACCAGAGGGCTCAATGACCTTCCAACCCGTTTCCTTGCCGATGATGAAGATCAACGACTCCAAATCGCCGGTCCATGCAAGGGTCAACGGCTTTTCAAGGCCCTGGGGAACAGCAAGCGCGTCAGGGATGGGGGCGGAGCGCGCGGAAGGTGCAGACAGAGCTGGACCGCCCTGCTCGCTTGGGCTCACTGCAATCGAACCCATCTTTCCCGCGATCGTAGAGCCGCTGGGCGTTCCCGAAGAGACTCTAGCCTCTGATGTGGCGCCGGCGGGGGTGCTGGCTCGGGAAGCGCCAGTGTTTTCGGACAACCGACGCAGCTGCAGCGTTGCCTCTTCCGCATACTTTGCGATCATGCTGTCGACGACTTGCTGCTTCGTCGGGGGTTCTGGCGCCCGGGTGGTTGCGCAACCCATCATAACGAGCGCGGTGCAGAACATGGAGGTTGCGAGTGCAAGTTGTTTCATGGTGGCCTTTGGCTATGCATAGCGGATATACGATACGCATAATATCAGCTTTGGACGACCGTGACAACACGAAGGTGACGAAGAGCCTTGATGAACGTGATATCTGATATGCTCAGATCATGATCCCTGACGCAACACAACCTGCACCCGCGCCGGGTGAGAGCGCAGGCCGCACCGAAGGTACTGAGAACAACTACCTCAAGCGCGCCCTGTGGTTTGCGTCCCACGTCGGCAAAAATCTTGGTCTCGACGAACCCACCCCCACTGAGGTGGTGACGTTTGCCATGCAAAAGCGCGAGCAATGGTCCAAGTCGACCTGGCGCCAGACCAAGGCCTCTTTGATGTTCCGCTACGAGTCGATGGGTACCACTTCGTCCCTGGAAGCGGTTCGCCTCCTCAGGGAGCATGGTGATCAGTCGATGTGCCTGCAAACAAGCAAGAGGACATCTGGTTTGCGGGCCAAAAAGGTCAGCGAAAAGAAGCTCAGCACCGTGATCAAGCGCATTCGCGCTTCCAGCAGTGCCTACTCGGCCATGCTCGAGTCCTGGCTGATCATGGGTAGCATTTGCGGCTTGCGGCCCCACGAGTGGACACAAGCTTCCCTGATCTGGGGAGCTCCATCGGAGATCGATCCCTTGGGGGCTGGTGCAGAGGCCAATCAACTTGACCTCGAGCGCCCCTACCTGCGGGTTGAGAACGCCAAAACGAGCAATGGACGCGGTCATGGCCAGTACCGGCATCTTGACTTGTCCGGCATGAGCATGGTCATGCTCGGAGCGATCGACCGGTTCGCAACCGCCATGCGGAAGATCAAGGAGAACGGGGATTATGTGAGCTGCTACATGGCCTGCCAGCAGCTGCTTTACCGTTTGAACACAGGCGCCAGCATCGAGGGATCTCAAGACCTCAAGTGGATCCAGATCTACAGCGCGAGACACGTGTTCTCGTCGCGTGCAAAACGGGTCTTGAAGCCTGAGCAGGTTTCAGCTGCAATGGGTCACGCAACTGATCGGACTGCACACAGCCACTACGGCCGCCGTACCAACGAAGGTGGCGGTGTTGGTCTCATCCCAGTGCAGACCGAGGTAGCCAAGGTGCGCCTCAAGCGCAAGTCCTACGCGGATGCGGTACTGGCAGCCCGTGCGAAAACGCCAGCATCCTCAGGCCCCTCCGGCGATAGTGCCTCCAGCTGAGGCTGGGCCCATTTTGATCTGACGCGCCAGCAAGCGGAGGCTCGCCGGCGTAACGGTCTTTACCGCGGTGAGCGCGAGCGGCGCGGCGCAGGGGCAACGTCGCTGGCATCGAAGCACTCACCTGCACCAGCGGCATCAGTGAACTCCATGGGTGCAGAAGAGCGGCGACGCTCAGCCTCGAGATGCGAACCCACTTCGGCCGACTCCGGGGCCTGGCTGGCTGGAGAAACAGAAGCTGCGACGGGATCGAGCTTGAATGCGTCACACTCATCGAGCATCTTGCCGCATCGCTCATCGATCAGGCCAGACGAGATCTTGATGTCCGAGGCGCTCTTGGCGTGTCGCGCGATGACCGGCGGGAGGTTCTCGGCAAGCGTCGCACCAGCCATGGCCACTTTCGCAGACACGTACCGCGCCATGGCCACGACCTGGTCAGAAGAAAAGCCCAGCACCTCTCCCAGCTTGACAAATCCGTACAGGGAGTGGTGACGGTTACCGCCAATGGCAATGCCGGCGCTGACAGGGTCATTGGGAAAGACCTGGGTGCACATCATGTCGTAGGCCGGCGAGAGGCGGATGCTGCTGAACCCCTTGGAGGGATCGGTCGTCTCCTTGATCATCAGCAGGTTTTTCAGGTGCATGTCGCTGTTGTGGATCAGCCAGGACACCATCGACTGCGCGATCAGCTGCGTGGCATCCGCCGTCTTGTCGGTGGAGTGCGCCATGACCATTTTGGCCACGTCCATCAGATCCCCGCTGTACTTCAGCTCGTTCTTGCGCAGCCCCAGAATCGACCAGAGATCTTCAGCGAGGATGAATCGCTTGTCGTTGTAGTCGACGCGCACATCAAAACGCTCAACGATCAGCGCCGGCGTCGACAGACCAATGTCGGCGATCACAAAGTCTTCGACCATGATCCCGACTTCCTTGGCGATCGAAAGCCCGTACCACTCCATCGAGCACATCGAGCTGTATTCGTTTGCCCCACCGATGAGCTTCACCATGTGACTGAAAGATTTGCCCACGGAGAGGTCAAGCGTTCCGTTTTTGTCCAGGTTGCATGGCAGTTTGACCTGCATGCCTGAAATCCTGGGCATGGCAGGGTTGTGGCGCACGCTGTTCAGCATCGCCGGATCCAGCAGCGTCTGGCGCATGCCTGGTGCGACACTTCCCTTGAATTCATTGCCATCGGCCTTGAACTCAGTCAGCCGGGCATTGAGGACATCGGGCACGTACTGGACTGACTCCAGGTCCTTCACCGGATGAACGCTGATGTTGGAGATGAAGCGCGAGGCGCCCGTGAACAGCTCCATCCGGTCCTCAAGGGACTCCGTGTCCGATCGGCTGTTCTCAGGAAGGATGGCGCCCATGAAGTTGGGCACCTCCTGCGTGGCCTCAGTGGTGCTTTCGGAGAGAGACAGCTTCAGGCCGACGGCTGGAAGGTAGTCGAACTCCCATGATGATCCATCACTGCTGAGAGTGCCAACGTCCCTGTCGTGCCAGAAGACCCGCAGCTCGTGCACCTTGGCCACCTCTGCGGTCTGGGCTTCAAAACTGTGGAGGTACTTGGGGATCATTTTTTTGTCCGTGGTCATCTTGATTGCTCCAGCTGTGGTCAAAAGCCGCTGCTCGAGGTCGGGGTTGCGTTTCGCGGCATCGCCACCTTTCTTGAGCCCCAAAAGGCTCATGGCAATGCGCATCTGAATTTCGGGGGAAACGGGTGGGATGAGCGTGGAGTTGTCGACACGCTTGCGAAATCCGCAAAGGAACGTGTAGTCCTCGGTGAAGCGCTTGACCTTGAACTCGCCCAGGGGGTCGGTAGCCAGGGCGTTTTCGACCACTGTCAAGCCGATCACATCAGGATTTCGGTGAGCCTTCACCGTAAGCACGCCGCCAATGACCATGGGCGAGCGAAGGAGGTCATAGAAGCTGGCCAGAGACAGCACATCTTTGTTCTGACCGAGGAGCACGGCAGAATCTCCGTAGAGCACGGCCGACTTGAAGATGTAGGTTCCGATGCGCGCTGCGCTGGCCAGAATGGCTTGCTTGCGCTGGACAGGAGTTGCGTCGGAGCGCAGGTAGACGCCAGGCAGGACGTTGGACACCTCCACCCCATCCTCCATCTGGACGCCGTGCACCTTGATCAGCTCACCCTTGTTGAACCGGCGCAGCACCTTGGACCGCGACATGTTCACATCGGCCAGCACAAGGATGGCAGATGATGGGTCGGCGGAGGGGGTGGGTGTGTGGGATGAGGTCATGGTGCCCGGTCCCACGAGCTCAAATCCGGGTTGCCCGCAGAGATGTGCCAATCATAAGGACCAAATCAGCTTTCGCCGATGAATCCAGTATATCGGATACCTCATACGCCTGCATGATGGCGCCGGATGCCGTCAGGCTGCCAGCGCGCCTGGATCGTTCGCGGCGCGACGCCGTACGGTTTCAGCCTTGCGGGCACCATCAGCAAGGGTGCACATGCCGCGCACGCAGTGGAAGATTCCCTTGCGGCCCAGGTAAACGTGGGCGGTGACGCCGTTCACACCGCAGTCTTCAAGTGCATGCAGGAGCTTGACGCGCGGCACAGCACCACCCTCCCCTTCGCCCTTGTCCAGCAGATCCCGGAAAACCTCGACCATCTTGGCTGCGACGGGCGAAAGTCCACGCCCCACTTCCGGAACAAGCTTGTTCATGAGCTTCACCTTGTCGCCGACGACGGAGAAGCCGAAGGTTTCGAGCGTGCGCTTGAGAACCTCCTTGGGAACAGGTTCCTCAGAGATGAACAGCGATCGCGTGAGCCGGCGATAGCTTTCGCACACCGATTCGAAGGACGCCTGGCCAAGTCCGGAAACCAGACTTCCGGTGCGCCCAACAAACTCGTTGGTGCTGCTGAAGAACACAAACCAGTCCTCACCCTCAATTCGGCCAAGCGAGATGGCGAACGGAGCCAGCATGGCCCGCGCCTCTTGTTCCGTCACAGGGAGATTGCGCTCCCTGGCGTAGTTCTCGGCCGCGTAACGAGCAGAGATGGCACCGGTCGTGCGGCCAATGCGCCTGGCATTTGACAGAAAACGTTCAAAGATGAACGGCGCGCTGGCTTGCACCAAGGCGTCGATAGTGACCAGGCGCGTTTCATCAGCATGCCCCGTTGGCTTGTCGCCGCGGTTGAAGTGCTTGCTCAGGCCCCTCCAATGCTCCAACCGAAGGCCGGTGTCTATGTCCAGATCACAAGCCCAGCGGTAGATGGAAAAAGGGGATTGAAAGTGTGCACCACGCAGAGCAAGCGCCTCCCTGATCCCGTCTTCGGTATTGGGAGCCTCGCTGGCGATTTTTGTCAGATGCCCTTCAAGCTCAAGCTTGAGGGCCTGAAACGCCGGCGTGAGCTTGAAACCCGCGACCTGATTTTCCTTGAGGGCAATGATGATCCTGCGAACACCCTCACCCGTGAAACTTGGGTGGGCCTTTCGAAGAGACACAGGCTGATGACCGGCCAAGCCCTTGACGCGGCAGTACAGCAGCGCGTGATCTTCCTTGGCACCCAGTTGGACGAGCGACTGCACGAAGGCTGGACCCAGCCTCACATCCTCAAAGACATCTGGTTTCTTGGACATTCTTGTTGGCTTCGCTTTATTCGTCGCCGGCGGCCGCACTCACCAGGCGCAGGGACGCGCGACGGTCGGCGCGGCTGCGCTTGCGAAGGCTTCCGCCAGATGCGTGGTTGCGGATCATTTCCGCGACTTCGCTTCGTGTGATGTTGTTTGCGCGCACCAGTGAGCGAATCTCATCCCAGCTCACCGCGTCCTGGCCGCGAAACATCTGATCGAATTCAACACGGTTGAGATCGCGCACGAAGAGTTGAGTGCTGAGTTCTTCGCTGGGGAGATCGAGTTTGGATTTGACCTCGGTACCGCAAGCCCAACGAGCTGAAGGGATCATTGAAGGGTCGAAACGGCGGCCCAGCAAAGGCAGGCTCGAAGACACGAAAACCGCGCGCGCATCGTTCATTTGGGCGGCGTGGAACTCCTCGAATCGGCCACGGTTCAGGCCGGCCGGCTTTGCCGCGTCAATCTTGATGACCACCGCACCGCGCATGAGCAGACCAACGCCACGCTCGTGAAGAGTGAAGCCTGCAGCGCCCTTGGCGCCGGTGAGGCGGGATACGTTGAAAATGTGCACATGACCATCAGTCATGCGCAGCTCGGCCAAATTGATGCCCAGCGTCTGAGCGACACCCTGGATCGCGCTGATCTTCAAGTCGGCCTGGGCGCCCTCTTTCAAAACGACTTCCGTCACCGAAGCAGGGACTCCAGAGCGCTTGGCGATCTCTTCACTGGACAGTCCTTTGAGGACTGCGACGGAGCTGAAAAGAGCGCCAGTGGGGCGACCGTCCTGAATGTAAAGATCAAGTTCGCGCTTGGAGAGTGCCACACGCTGCGAACTGCGTTTCGAAGAGGCTGCCTCCTCGCCGCTTGTGATCACTGCGTTCTGTTTGAGGGCTGCTTGAGCGGTCACGGTATTGTCCTTGGGTCAAAGGCGGATGTAAGTAGTCTGATTATAGGATATCACATACGCATCTACAAGCCATCATGTAGAAGAGCCCTTGCGGGCTCGACTCAGGCGGCAACCTTCATCTTCATCCACGTTTCCAAGACGTTTTTGGCAATGAAGTCGATGGGCTGCGCCTCACCAGAGCGGCGCAGACGTTCGACTTCCTTCTTGACCTGGCTTGGGTAGATGGCGGCGAGCGCGCGCCGACCTTCCTTGCCGCCCAGCACGGCACACACCTTCTCCCGGACAAGGGCGTCCTCCGAAGTGGTTGACAGTGCCCAGAGGGCCTCGATGCCCAGGGTGGACACCAGCAGCTGAGTGAACGTCGCCTCTTTTGTCCGCAACACGGCCAGCAAAGGCGCTCCACTGGACTTCGGACCATTGACGTTGTCCACCAGGAGGCGGCGGGCAGTGTCGTTGAAGCCAAAGAATCGCTGCAGCTCGAGCGAGTTGTCTTCGGAACCGGCGTCACAGATGAAGGTGCCGGTGGCCAGCTCGCGCATCGTGGGTGAAAAATCAGCAGCCGCCTGGGACGACAGGATCACGCCGATGTTGTACTTTCGGCCTTCGCGCATGTCGGTCTCGACTGCAGCGCCGACGCTTGGGGAGTTCGCGGTCTTGTGGAATTCATCGAACACCACCCACTTGAAGTCTTCGGCTGTCTCGAACACCACCTTCATGTGGTGCTCCTTGTACATGGGCGAGGTATCCATGCCATCCACGACTTCGCGCTTGATTCGGAAGTCCTTGGTCAATGCGTAGGAAGCCAGCAGGTACATCACTGCCGTTTGCTTGAGGCCCGTACGCGATCCCGTCGAGGCGACCTCCTCCAGGTTCAGTGAGGCAATGCGGACCGAGCCAATGTCGAATTCGGTTCGCGCGGCCAGGTTCGGGAAATCGCGGATGGCAGAGGAGATCAGGCTGGAGAATGCCTCCACCAGGCTTTCGCCGGACTTCACCTTGATCTTGCCGTACATGTCGTGCACACCAGAGGAAACAGCGACACAGTCTTGCAAGTTCGGCACGGCAAATCGCTGGGCCAGCATCGACTCGTACTTGTAGCCCTTGTCAAACAGGAAGTCGACCACCTGCCACCAGTTGGTCTCGCGGTCATGGTGAAAATTCAGTCGGCCGAGCAAGTCGTCGAGCTTCTGGTCGTCGCCGACGTTGTACCGCTTGGGATTCGAGCGCGTGCCCTTGTCATGGTACTGAGCGTACACGTCATCGATCACCTTGGACGCCAGCTCGGTCATTCGCTCGTACGGCTCGTTCGCTTCTGCAGGCGTTGCGATCTGTGCGATGAGGTTGACCAGAAACGCCTTGTGCTCTGGCGTCGGCCGACGGCACCCTGCGAAGGTGTCGAACGGGTTGATGGCGTATTCCGGAGCCATGCGCATGCGCCAGGACCCGACCTGCTGCTTCAGATGGTCCGGAAGTGAGCTTTTGAGCATCTCGACCAAGTAGCCAGAGGACGGACCAATGTCCACCACACCCACCCGCGGCAGTCGGGACATGCCTGGGCGCAGGATGGAGGAGAGAATCAGTGTGGCCAACTGCACCGACTTGCCCTTGCCTGGCGAGCCGAAGATGATGTAGTTCCAGGTGTCCTGCAATGAGGAACCGGGTTCAAACGGCATAATCTTGCCGTCCATGGTCCGGTACATCAGGGAGCCTTCAGTCCATGGGCTGGCGGGACGCATGATGGGCAACATGCGCACAATGTGAGCCAGCGGGGCCACAGCGAACGTTCCGCAGTGGTTTTCGCTCACGAATGGGACCGTGCTCATGAATCCCAGCATGGGGTCACCAGAAATGTCCCTGACTTCAGCTTGGCCCCAGGATGAAATCGTTTGAGCCAGCCGCGAGGCACGGCGCGCCAGAAGATCGATGTCGTTCGCCGGCGCCCAAGTGCAGAAGGCGAACTTCACGCGCACGTTGGTGATGCCCTGGAACTCCACTGCGCTCAAAGCCTTGTGGGACTCGTGAATGCGCTTGTTGAAGTCAGAGGTGAACGACAGCAGTGAAGCCACGGAGTTTCGAGTTGCCATGTACTTCAGGCCGCCGCCGTCGATACGGAACAAGGTGCGCCACGGGACATTGGCCGCACGCAGCTTGTCGAACAGAGTGCCGAACGGCATCACTTCACGGGGTGGGATCTCGATGAAAACAGGCGCGTAGGCACGATCGCCGATCACGACGTATTTGCTGTTCAGGCGAAACGCGTCGCGAGGAAAAAGCTGCCACTCGACGCGCGGATACTGGATGTCGGACATGTCCAGAGAGGTCGCGTCCTCGTTGCGCAGCATTGTTCCACCCTTGCCGGTGGTGAACTGATCACCTGCCAAGTGCGGTTTCCAGTCGTCGGGGGTGAAGCCCGGGTCGATTTGCTGGCGCGCAACCAAAAGCATCTGGTGCGCAGTCAGCAGATCGCAGACGATCCCCGAATTTCTAAGGTCTTCGTAGATTGACCGAACAGTCGCTTCATGGCGCTCGCGCATCCCTGCACAAGTCGAGAACAGGTTTTGACCGGTGCCACCCGTTTTTGGAGCTTTGGAGACCGCTTCTCGGCGTGTGACCTGATGGTCCTTGGCTTCACGGTTGGTCATCACCGATTCGCGTGTCCAGATGGCCACGTAAATGGTTTCCTGGGCGGCATGTTTGCGCAGAGCGTTGGTGTTGGCATCCACCACGTCGCCCAGGTCGATTTCCATGCGATCGCAGCTGTTCTTGATGCGCTCCGACAGACCCTGGAGAGATTTGCCCACAGCATCTGCATCGCACGAGGCAAAAATGTCGACGGTGTAGGCCGTGTTCATCAAGTAGCTCTGCAGCGCGCGCGAGACCGAATTGACGGTCGCCTCAAATTCTTCGGGCCCGACGGCAAATCGAACGCCGTCAATGCGAATGCCGGAAACCAGCGTACCCTTGCCAGTCACCAATGCATGATCGGTATCGGCCGTCTCGATGTCGCAATAGGAGGGCAACGAGGTGCGAAAGATCTGCCCGATTTGGGCTGCGATGCCTTCGACTACCTGCATGACGGAGTTGGACATGAATTGATCCCTGTTATTCGGTGTGATGACTGGTGGCGTGTGCGCCCACCTCGGCAATGGCGGTGCGAACGCTACGTAGGATTTCGAGAGAGTCAACCATGTGGGCTTCCACAACGGCGTTGTCACGTGAGTTCTCGTGCCCGATCACGAGTCCAGGGACACGGTCAAGCATCAGCAGCAACTCGCTGCGGCCGGAACTGCGGGCATTGATCTCGATGTCGCGAAAGATGGTGACAAGGCTCTGAGCACCAGGAATCCCTGGGCGCTCGTCTTCGCTTCGGTATTCCATCAGTACCCCCCTTCTTGATCGTCACCGCCAACCGTGTCGGTCGACAGTACAGCCCTGGACTTCGGAGTGAAGCGCTCTTCCGTGTTTCGCAGGCCGGTGGGGTACGAGAGGTAGTCGTTTTTGTTGATGGCCAGGCGAAGGCCACGCAACTTGTCCTTGCGACAGCCGACCATGAGGTGGCCGAAGCCCAACCCTTGAACGCTGACACGCGCACGTGCCGCGCTGATGGCCGCCTCGATCATCAAGGAGCGGATGAGGCTGTTGATCCAGACGCTGCGCACGCTGTAGGGGTTGACGGCAGACTTGCCCTGCAGCGTAACGTCAGAGATCGGGCTGGGAAGAGCAGAGGCACTGAGAAACGTCTCGGCCACCAGGCCGGCAGAGATGCTGGCGCGAGCGACTGGCGAGAAGATGGGGGGCGCCACTTTGAGGGTCGCACTCACCGGCACGATGTCCTCGCATTTGAAGGTGCGCTCGGCACGCAGATCAAACACCTTGGACAGGGCGATAATTTCAGGCAATGCCATCCAGCGCCGGGTGCCGGTGGTAATGTTGTGGAACAGGCTCAGGTCGCGGCTGACCTGCTCCCGGTCCTTGTCTTTGAAGTTCTGCGGCTTGCCCACGATCAACACCTGCGCGATGATCGGGACATCTTCCTTTTGCGCCCAGGTCAACGGGTTCGGGTACAGCTCCTTGGGGATCTCGCTCCAGTTGTCGCCCGGGACTGGCCCACTCATCACCTCTTCGAACACCACCACCCGCGCAGCAGGAACGCGCACCAGGATGTCGTTGTAGGTAGAGTCCTTGGTGGGGAAACCGCGAAAGAGGTTCGGCAGCGCCGCCTGCAAATCGGGTGGCAGCACAAGCTTTCGCCCAGCCGGCGAGATGACCATCTGCATCACCTCATGCAGAGCGAGCTTGCTGTTTCGGATATCCAGCAGATGGTTGATGAGCCCGGGCGCCACTTCTTCACCGAGGTTCACCGTACGGGTCAGAATCTCGCTGAGCATGACGCACGCTCGCTGGGGACTTTCCACGACCGCCAGCTCTTCAGCCAAGAACGGCAGGGGCGTGCTCAGGAACTCACCATGTCGCATCCAAGGGAAGCGCGAACCCCCTTCAGCATTGAACGTGGCGGGATTGGCTTGCGTGACCCAGATGGGCCCTTTGCTTCGCAGGTATTCGAGATCAGTGAACTTGAAGGGCTCACCACCAGCCAGCGATGCCCAACCACCGGTCAGGCTCCCGCTCTTTGAAAGCCAAGCGCAGCCGATCTGGATCATGCGGGCTCCGGCGCGGTATCGGGTTCGGTGGGCATGTCCTCTTCCATGGGCTCGGCGAACTGCGCGATACCCTGAGCATCGAAGCTCTCGTCAGGCATCGCGTCAAGTCTGGCCTTCTCGGCCTCACGGAACTCGCTGACTAAGGCCATCCAGGTGCTGACCGGATATGCAGCGTCAACGATCTTGCCGACGGCATCGGTGTACCGGGAAAAGTAGTTGGGGTTCGGAAGGAAGCGCAGGCCCTGCACCCTCTCGGCCATCAGACGCTCGGACATGCCGGTGGTCTTTTTGGCATAGGCCATGAGACTTGCAATGTGTTGGGGCTCAGACAGGTTGCTCTTTGGCCCCAAGCGCTCCATGGCGGGGACGTTCGCACCCAGAGCGACTTCAACGTGTTCGGCACGCTTGCGAAACGTGCCGTAGAGATTCTTTGCGTGCACGAGGAGCTCATCAGGTCCATCTCCCTCAGGAGCAGACTTCAGGACGACGAGAAACATCGCTAAGCTCAACAGGTTCAACGTTTCCTGGCTGACTTCGGGTAGCCAGATGATGCGTCCGCTCTTCTTCATGCCTGCGTAGTCGAGGTGCAGACAGTGGTGGCAGATCGGGCAGATGTGTTTGGTTTTCCCGGAGGCGACAACGTGGCCCTCCAGCAGTTCTCCATGCTCGCCACCAGGTGCTCCGCAGATCTCGCACACTTTTGAGCGAGGGACGTTCGGATCGACGGCTTGCCTGCGCTCGGGGATGCAGGGCTTGGAAGAGATACTGAGGCTCAGCATTGGGTTCCGGTCGTGTTCTTGATGGTGTTCACCGGGGCACGAGTGCCCCGGTGTTCGACGCAATCAGTGATCAGCGGAATGCTGGAGGCGGGGTCACGGTACGGACCTGCGCGCCCTGGCCCCAGATCTGGGAGGTACCGGAGCTGATCAGCATGGGCATGGTGAAGCCCAGCACAGCCACCAGGAACGTCACACCGATACCACCAAGAGTGGCATCACGGCCGTCGGACTTGTTCCATTTGTAGAGCTTCAGCAGCGTCATGACACTGAAAACGGCGCCGACGATGTACAGCACCGCTTCCATGAGGCCGCCAAAGCTGCCAAGGCCGGAGGTGAGGTTCCGGAAGATGCTGCCGATGTCGGCTGCGCCACCCTGGGGTGCCAAGCCGTTCTGGGCATGTGCCCCACTGGTCACGGAGAAGGCGACCATGATGGCCAGAGCCTTCAGGGAAGCGATTTTCTTGCTGGTTTTCATGGAAGTTTCCTTTGCGTCGAATTGGGGCGCTGTGTTCAAGAGAACAGGCCTGCGCCCACGTTAAGGCCTGTAAGGGAAGACAGAACTGACATGAGGTCGCGGAGGTTGACCAGGCAAATGCCCGAAACAACCATCGTCATCCCCTTGCCGAAAGAAGCACCGTTGGTGTGATTGCCATTGACGCCAACAGCACGAAGAATCCAGAGACCGCGCATGGAGAAGAAGAAGCCGAAAAGCATCAGTGCACCCGCCAACGGGGCCAGCGCGGGCCCTGCATGCGAAGTGACCGCATAAGCCAACGGATTGACTTCCGCTTGCTCGCCAAAAATCTGGCGAGCGCCGTTGGTGATGAATTCAGGCAGAGCGAAGAGGACAACCGAGACCAACATGCTCCAGAACCAACCCATGGGCTGCTCACGGCCACGGTTGCTGACGTCACCCGCGCGATAGAGCAGGAATAGCCCAAACAGCGCGGAAAGCGCCGCCATGACATAGGCGATTGCCTCCAGCAGCAAATAGAGCTCACCGTAGCTGCCCGCGAGATTGCGGAAGACCTGGGGAAGGCTGATCTGGTCCATGGCCCTAATCCGATCAGTGGATTTCGCCGGAGTTGGTCAGCACAACACCGCGAGCGACGTCGATGCCAGTGATCTTGGAGCCATCCGTGAGTGGAGATCCCACTGCCAAGGGGCCAAGGCGTTCGCCATCTTTGCCGACCACCCAGACGCGGCCGTCAGTGACGGCGTAGATGGAGAAGTCACCACGGGCTGACTTGTTCGTAGGCTTGGCAGCTGTTTGCGTGATCACGCCTTTGAGGTCGGATGCGCGAACGCTGGCGGATGCAGTTGGCGCAACCACAGGCGGCGGGGTCGATGCCCTTGGCTTGGGTGCAGCCGCTACCTGAACCTTTGGCTGGCTTGAAAGTTTGCCAGCAAGAAGCTTGTTCTCGGCCTTCAGTTTTGCAATCTCGGCGCGCAAGGCTGCTTCGGTAGCGCTGATCGTTGGCTCAGGTGCAGCAGCCTGAATTGGGGCAGCCACCGGGGAATTCGGCTTGGCGGTTGCGGTTGGTGCTGCAACAACCGCAGGCGCCACCATGGATGGCGCCGACAACGCTGCCGGAGGTGACGGCTGAGACGAAGCGACAGCCGCAATCGAAATTGGTGCGACAGGCGCCGTCTGTGTGCCCTGTACCAACGATGGTGCAGCCTGGGGAGCGGAGGGTGCTTGAAGCGCGCCAACTGGTGGCTGCACAATGCCCCCTGGTGCAGCAGGGGTCGCGCTTGCTGGATTCGATTCCAGCATCTGGTTCAGCGGAATAGGAGCAGAGGGGTCAGCTGCAGGTGCCTGGGCGAGGCCTGCAATGGGGCTGGGCGCGGTCGGCGATGCCGTCATGGTGTCACCAATCAGAGGTGCAACTGGTGCGCCGGCGCCTGGGTTCGACACCAACCCCGACGGGTCAGCAGCCTGAGTATTCTGTTGCGGGCTTTGGTCGTATTGCGCCATGGGCTCCTGAGGAGCCCCCGAGAAGATGTTCACCACGGCAAGTGCAGCAACGAGAACAAGTCCGCCACCAACACCCATCATGACCATCTGCTTTTTCTTCTTGCTGATGCCAGGAGTTTCTGGGGCGCCAGCGCTTTCCGTGCCTTCGCCCTCTTCCACGCCGGCCACCAGGTCAACATTGGATTCTTCACCTTCAGCCTGGTTGCGTGCGGCGAAATGCTCGATCTCGTTCATGAGGACCTCTCAAAAATGGGGTGCAAGGAATCTTGCGTATTGTATATATGATACGCGAAAACACGCACGGTGACAAGTGCCGAAGCACCCGTCAATCAGCGCGGCGTGTAAACCACATCGCGTGTGAAAACGACACCGATGATGGTGCCTGGAGCAATCCGCACCGTGGGATCGGTGTTCATGCTGCTCACGTCCTTGCTGAAGGTTTCAGCAGCTGCGCCAACTGCCACTCCGTTGATCCTTTTGGATGTCAACTCCGGGGATTGAACGACGGTGCTGTCTCCAGTGATCACCGTTGTGCCGCCAGCATTGGCAATGGCCTGGCCGACTGCGCTAAGCGCTGCCGCCAATGGCTGAACGCCATACTTGGTAAACAGCTTTCTGTCCACATCGGTCGCCGTGCCGTTCTCCAGTGTTTTGGGATCAAGACCCAAGGCTGTGACTGGCACGCTGATGCCGGAATTGGGCAAGCTCATCACAGTGAACTGTGGCTTAACCAGTGTGCCGACTCGGTCAGCCGTGCCGATCATTCGCGACCCCGCATAAGGCCCGGTGAGCAACGTACCGACGAATTCGCCGCCAACATCGCTGTTGACTGCAGTGTCAAGGCGAACAGACTCAATCTTTCCGGCGGCAATCATCGTCACTGGGGCCTGGGCATTGCCTGTCGGCGAAGGCGCCGCACCGGGCGCAGGTGCGGCTGGCTGTCCAGCCTGCGGTGCGCCACCCTGTTGAGCCTGGGGAGTTGGAGCGTCGAAGACCTCGGATCCATACACACGAGGCTTGTCCATGGAAGCAAGAGCCTGGCGTGCGTTTTGGAGCATGGCCGTGTAAGCAGGATCCTGCTGCTGCGGCGCGGTGGTCTGATACACGGGCGTCATGTAGGGCTGCTGCTGAACAACCGGCGGCGGCTGTGCTGGCGTAGGCTGAAGCGCTCGTTCGACACCAATGGCCAAAGGCTGAACACTGGTTTGCTGGGTCTGCGCCTCCGTTTGGCGTTGCTGCTCGACGCCGGCCACCATTTCTTCGAACTGCTGAGTGTTGCCAACACCACCCTGCTTGTCGTCGCGGAAATTTCCAGGACCACTACCAACGTTGACGCCCTGAATCTCAGGCGGAAGTGCGGGGGTTGGCGGATTGTTGATCCGCGCCACAAGGATGATGATCACAATCACTGCGCCAAGTACGCCTACCGCGGAGAGGATCAAACCCCTTGTGGCTTTCTTGTTGCTTCGCATGGACATGATGTTTTCCATCATTCCGGGCGGACCCTTGGGCACAACGGGCGGCGTATCCACGCGTTGAGCGCCATCGTCTGCATACATGTCGTTGGTATCGGTGCTCATCTTTTGATCCTCACTTGTTGGTTGCTGCCATGGGCGAGTTCTGTGGTGGCGGGAAGCCGCCCAGAGTGACCCGTCCAGGGGTTCCGTTGGTGCTCATGAGCACTTGGGCAGCGTGAGGAAGCTCAAACACCTTGGTGCCGTCAGCGCCTGTGGCCACACGCAGTGGTGCGGGGGCGAGGATGATGGCTTTGGAGCGGACAAACATTCGGTTCGCGATCACCCAGGCCTGCACATCGGAAACATCAGATGCAACGACTTTCAGTGGTCGCGCATTGGCCGGTGTGACGCCAGAGACCATGTCGTTGAGCTCAGCTGGCACGCTGTCGACGAAGCCGCGGCTGATCGCAGGATCAGACGCTTGAGGGCCGCGCGCCTGAACGGACACATCCAGACGGAAGTCGACGGCTTTTTGGCCTGACTCCACGGCCATCATGATGGGAGCGGGGCCGTTCTCCAGAAAGATCGCGATGTTGGTACTGACGTTGTCAGTCAATGGGTTGATCGTGAACATGTTGCTGGGGCCGTCTTTTCGACCGTAGGTCAGCTCCATCTGGTTGGGACGACCACCAACAACTCGCTCCACATTCCATGGCTGGCCGCTGATGTCAGTGAAGATGAGCGAGGAGACAGTGCCCGCTGACACGCGAACAACCTGTGGGCCCTGACCGGCCGCGAAGCTCACACGCGTGGAGCTCGTTGTCGGCACTGGCGCCGGGCCAGTCCGAGCGCTCGAGGCCTGCTGCAGGGAGTCGATCAGCCTGTTGAGCTCGCGAACCTGCTCAGGGGAAAGCGGGTACTTTTCGTTCACGATCGCGCCAAACACCTCCTTCGGCAGGCCAGCACCGGGCTTGGTGCTGATCGAGGGTGGAAGGGGTGGAATTGCGATCGGCATAGGCGCAACCTGGGGCTGCACCGCCACCTGAGGCGCACCCGTCTGGGCACCAAGCTGCTGCTGCGGAAAGACCATGCCCTGTTGCGTTCCTTGAGCAGGGTTGTAGGTCTGACCAGGGGGCACAGCCATTTGAGCTGGCTGTACGCCCACAGGAGCTTGTGCGGTCTGAGCCAAGGCGCCCATTGCCAGAGTGGCGGCAGCAATGGCCAGCGCGGTTCGGCGCGCCGTGAAGGAGATATTTGTCAACATGATGTGCAAGCTTTCAGTTCAACTGGAGAGGTACCGCGACCACCGCGGCGGGACGCTTCAGTCTTAAAGGGGTTCGAAGTGAACGTCGGTGCTTTGCACCAGGTATTCACGAAGGAAGGAAGCGGTCTGAGGATCAACACCAGGAGCAGCCAGTCGCGCTTCCAACTGGGCGCGAGTCACGGGCTGCAGGAAGTCGAGCTCGAATTCAGCGTCAGACTGCGTGAAGAAGCCATCGGCATCCAGGAAGCCATCGGCGATCGCCCGAGCTTCCATCGAAGCGATCTCGGGGTTCATTGGTTTGGTGTTCATCTGGATGCTCATGGCGTGTTCCCTTGGGGTAAAAAGTTAGGAGGCTTTGTTGATGTCAGCTTGCGGTTGACAGGATGGATTCTGAAAGCGAGTTCTTTCAAAGTTCTATCGTTACCACTTCGACCTCAAACAATTCATTCATGCTGTGTTGTTCTGTTTTGACATCACATGTCGCGTGCGGCAAAGCGACTTACGCCGATGCCTACAGCTGATTCAATGGTGTTACGGCGGACCACAACGAGGTCAACAAGAAGCCTCTTTTCAGCAGACTTTCCCGAGGACCGGTACTGCACAAGAACGGGCACCTGAACCTCCCAAATAACTGCACCATCAAATTGGCCCGTGCGATTTATCACGGGAGTGCCAGTTGGTGTGGCTGAAACAATCAGCAATTCCTTTCGAACCAGGTCGAGGATTCCAGCTGATTGCAGTGAACCAACGTACTGGTTGTAGCCGTCAGGCGTGAAAAGGGGCTGCAGATCACCAATCTGGCGCTGCATGTTCTTGGCATCGAAGGAATAGGCCTTCGTCACCGTGTCAGTAACCCAGTTCAGCAAAAACGTCGGTGTCACATAGGGCTCGCTCAGAGCCACGATCGGTGTGATCCGCCCAGCTTGATCCACCGCAAAGTAGTCGCGCTCAGCCTTCCGCGTGGCCAGCACCACGTTCAGAGACACAGACACCAGCAGCGCGATCACGAGGATGGGAAGGAGAGAAGCCAGCAGGCGGAATTTGTCCCTGTAGAACTCGTTGCGCAGCTGAACGGTCTCCAGACCGCCCGGGCGCTTGGGTGGTGCGGATGGTGCGGGAGGCTTCTTGGCCGCGGTGGTGGTGGACATGGTTTTCTCCAGGTAAAAAAAGTCAGGCCGGCGCTCGCACAAGGTTTTGCGCACGCAGGAACTCGGGGTTGTTGAAATCGTGAAAGCGGGTCGTGTTTTCTTCGAAGGCAGTGATGACGTCACCCAGTGGGCCTGCGCGCTGTTTGCCCACGATGATTTCGGCCATGCCGGTTCCGGCACCGACCTTCTTGACCATGTCATCGCGGTGAAGGAACAGGACAACATCGGCGTCCTGCTCGAGCGCGCCTGATTCACGAAGGTCGGAGAGCATCGGGCGGCGGTCGGCACGGCTCTCGATGGCGCGGCTTAGCTGCGAGAGCACCAGAACCGGAACATCAAGCTCCATGGCCAGCAACTTCAGGCCTCGAGAAATCTCCGAGATCTGCTGCTCTCGTTGATTCGTGTTGCCCGATGGCGTCATGATCTGCAGGTAGTCCACAACAATCAGGCCCAGGCGCCCTTCCCTCTTCAACCGGCGGGCCAAGGCCACGAGGTTGGAAAGCTTCATGCCCGGTATGTCGGCAATCAGGAAGGGAAGCGTGCTGAGGTATTCGCTTGCGATGACGGCGTTGTCCCACTGGCTTTCGGTCAGCGCTGCAATGCGCAGAGCCTGGCCGTCAACACCAGAGGCAATCGAAATAGCCCTTTTTGAGAGCTCTTTGGCCTTCATCTCCATCGAGGCCATCAGGGTGTGCACCCCGGCCACAGCTGCCGCTAGCCCAATGCACAGGGCCAATGCAGTCTTGCCCATGCTGGGCCGCGCGCCCAGAACGATGAGCTGTCCACCGTGCATGCCCGCCGTCAAGTAGTCGAGATCGTGAAAGCCGTAAGGGACACCCATCACAGGCTTGCCCTGGGCAGCCACAGCAGCGAGATCTGTCAGCGCACCGACTGCAGCGGCGCCCATGGAGATGTAGGGCAGCGTGCGCAAGGAGACGGTGTTGTTGAACAACTCCTGGATGGCAAGCGCCTTGGAATCGGCGTCGCCGTCCTGATTCAGCAAATCACCAGCCAAGACCACCCTGTTGCCCAGGTTTCGCTCGGCCGCGTGGTTGTGCACCAGGTTGAGGTAGCCTTCGAGCACGTGGCGCGCCAGTGAAGGTTGGCTAGCCAGGGTGGTCAGATCGGCAATTCCAACGACCTTGCGCACATGGCGCTGCATCGACACGGAGACGGCATCTGCCACCTGGACACCATCAATGCGATGCTCAAGGATGTCCGTGATGCTGGCGTAAACGACGGCACAAACGGGATCGTCGAAATCAGCAGCGCCGAGATACTCGGCTACACGGTCGTAGAGGGCGTTGTCTGCCAGCACGGCACCCACGATGGCGCGCTGCGCCGCGATCAAACCGCTGCTTGCTGGCTTCAGCGTTCCGGTCAGGATCTCCGCCTGGCTGCGGATCGATGTTGACTGGGTGTCCAGCGGCTCATGAACCGAATCCGGCTCATCACCACCGATGGGCTCCAAAACTTCAACGTCAGGCTGGGGAAGGAGGCTCAGGCGGCTCATGTTGGGCGGCCCTCAAGGCTGAAGCGGCGCTGACTCAGGCGAACCTCGCGCTGGCTGGGCCAGTCGAAGATGATGGGTGGCTGCGCACCCAGGATGCGAGAGACAATCCGGCCATCGAGGTCGACGATCAGACGGTCCACCGGACGGTTGCTGATCACAAGAACAGGTGCACCAGAGCGCTCGTAGCGGCTATTGATGATGTCGTACAAGATGGTGTAGTCCACGTCCGAAGATCCGTGCAGATCGATTTCATCCATGACCAGAAAGTCGCTATCGATCACACTTCGCAGAAGCAGGTCGGTCTGGCCAGGGCGGCCGTAGGATGCCTTTACCGCACGGGTGAACGTGGGTACAGAGAGGTAGCGGGAAATGAAGCCCCCACGGGCAAGCCCGGACACCATCGCGCAGGCAATGTGCGTCTTGCCAGTACCCGGGGCGCCGGTGAAGATGAAGCCGTCACGCTTGCGCCGCGAGGTCGCAAACTCCTGCACGTACTTGCCCATCACCTTGGCCATGCGGGTGGAGCGCTCAGTGGTCGGGTTCCAGTTTTCGAATGTGGACTCAGCGAACTTCGCAGGCACACCGGCCTGCTCAAGGCGTTTGGCCGTGTCTCGCTGCTCCTGACGCTCGGCCCGCTCCTCAAGGCCGGCAACCGCAGGGGCCGAAGCATCCCCAAGGCAAGCTGGGCAGATCAGGCTTTCGCCAATCTGGCGCATGGGCCGGTGATGAACATTGCAGATCATGGTTGAGGCTCGATTGATCGGCGGATGCGGCTCAGGCAGCCAACGGCATGCGCATGAAGCCCAGAGGAGCATCGAAACTCATGTCATCCAGGCCACCGGGGACTTCGGATACACCGACCAGGTCGCCGTCGGCAAAGCTGCCAGTGTTGGCTGGCTCGCTCAAGAAACCGTCGAGGTCGAAGTCGTCGATCTCGGAGTCGGCCAAGTTCGGTTGCGCGCCGGCCGGTGCCTGCATGTCGGAGTCAAAGCCCTTGCCGTCGTCAGCGAGGATGACTTCACCGCCGGCAGGGGCTGTGAACACTTCTTGCTCGAGTGAGTCCAGGTCATCCAGGGCATCGATGCCGTTCGCAGTTGTCGTGGCCACAGCGGGGAGCTGGTCGACGGAGCCTTGGCCGAAGCCATTGCGCTGCTGCGCCGCGCCGAAACCGGGGGCCGACTTGCGGGCCGCAGCATCGCGCTGAGCATTGCACAGCCACGTGTTGATGAAGCGGGGCATACCACGGAGGGTTTTGCGCTTCGCGGGGTTGACCTTGAGCCACGCAGCAGCGGCCAGCAGTTGCTGGTGCACATCCACCGCAGGGTAGGTTTTCGCCACTTCTTCGGCGTAGCTGCCCATCACATCGAAGGCCTCACCGCCATCGGTCAACATCGTGGCGATGACTTCATCGTCGGCAGATGGGATCTGGCCGGCGAGGAACGGAAGTACTTTGGGGCTCTTCTTCTTGGGGGCAGAAGCCTCGCCAGCACCCTGGAGTTCAAACGATGCGGCGGGCGCAACAGGAGCCGGCGCCTGAAGGGCGGAAGTGTTCGGGGATGCGATCGCTGGAGCTGTGGCGGTGACAGGCGTTGCTGAAGCAGGCGCCACTTCATTGACTACCGGCACTGTGGCTTTGGGCTGCACTGCGCTCGATTCAGCACCCAGGACATGGATGCCTTTGGCAGCCTGACGCTTCTTCCAGCCTTCGCGGCGGTTTTCAAATGACTGGAGAACCAGCGCCATCTCATTTTGCAAGGCACGGATGATGATGTCATCGCCTGAGCGGATGAAAACAGAGCGGTCAACCATGTAGTTGATGGCGGCGCGGCCCGTTTCCGCATCGACGCCACGCCCCACCAGCTCCTGAATAGCGCGGTCCCAGGAGATCGAGCAGATCTCGGCGGAGACATCTTCTTGTGCCAGCGTGGCGCCCAGAAGTGTCATGGCGCAACCGGTGATCAGGGTGGGCGCATGTTGAAAGGCGGGTTCCTCATAGAGGCCTGCCACTGCGGCACGAGCCAGACGCTTGCGCAGGGATGCCATGGCAATGACTTCAGTCTGTGGCGCTTGGATCTGCTGTGACTTCATGGCTCTGGTTCCTCAAATCATCGTGATAAGCCAAGTATATCGGATATCTCTTACGCTGACAACTAAAAGCAGATATCACTTTCACGACTCAAATTTCTCTTTGCTTGAAGACTTGAAGAACGCGGATTTTGTGTGTAAACTATATCTCATACATCGTTCTATCCGTCGTATGACGCCTTCCTTCTAGGCTCACATGACAAGGTCCAAGGCCTTGATCTCCAGACTCGGTAGCCCCTTGGAGGCTGCTAGACCACAAGCAACTTTTACCTCTCTACTGGAGTTTTCTCATGGAACGCAAATCCCTCTTCGGCAACAAGCGCAACGGCGGCACCGGCAATCGTCCTGAAACCTTTGCAATGGTGGTCGAGTCTTACGACTTGGAATCCAAAGACCACGCCGTCATCGGTCGTCGACTGGATAACGGCCAGCAGGTCCGCGTGACCCTGCGCCAAAACGTTCAACAGAACAACCCTGAGTACTCGCGCTCCGAAGTGGCAGACTTCGCCTCCCCCCGCGTTGACCGCAACCACCCCGGCACCGAGCCGGGCGGCGTTCTCCTTGCTCAGGAAGCGTTCCAGAACGAAGATGGTGTCTTTGCCGCTCGCTGGCTCCAGGTGTTGTCGCACAACCCTGGTGAAGCCGAGGTGTTCATGGCCACCGTTACCGTCTCGGACGTTGCGGTCAAAACCGAAACGGTGGGCAATCGTCCGAAGATCAAGTACAGCTGCTACATGCAGCTGATGCACAACGGTGATTTCTCGGGCTGCTCGCTGGAAACCCAAGAGCAACTCAAGGTCACCCCTCCCTTCACGGTGGGCAACGTCGCTGAACTGCGTGAAGCCGTTGCAGCACTCCTCATGGACGACCTGGGCGTGGGCATCCGCGTCTTCGGTGAAGATGGCTTCGACGGTAGCTACATCCGCTACGACCGCAAGGCACACAAGGCTCTGAACACCGAAGACGAACAGCTGGCCCATGCGCAGAAGGCTGCTGATGAGTACATCCGTGGCATTGGTGAACTCGCCGCCCAAATTGACGCTGGCAATGTGAGCTGCGAAGTGGTGCCGTACTCGACCATCTGGGCAGGCCCCAAGACGGCCCAGAGCCTGAAGACCCGCCCTGTCATGCAGCAGCGTCTCGGCCGCTTCGGCGAAACCATCGAGCGCACCAATCGCGATCCCTTGCGTGTCCAGGTGTACCGCCCTGCTGTTGTGGCCATCCGTCGCACCCAACCGGACGAGCATGGCCAGTCGGCCATCTACTTCAGCCACGTGGAGCCGCTGAACACCCGTCCCGCCATGCGCGGCATCTCGGACGCCGTCGCGTTTGCTGCTACTCGGAACCTGGCTCCCGAAGTGCCTGCCCAAAATGCCAATGCAGCACAGTCTGCGGCAGCTGCACCCGCACCAGCCCCGGCTCAGCATGCGGCACAGGATTCGGGTCCGGACAGTGGGTTCGGCCCCAGCAACGACGACCTGATGGGTGGCCTGGATGACAGCTTCAGTGCTGGCTACGAAGAGCAGCCCTTCGACGCGTTGCCCGCCACGCCCCCAGCGGCCGCAGCTGCAACGCAGCCTCGGGCTGCCCGCAGCTACGGTGGTCGCC